>CACOPQ010000003.1 GCA_902629125.1 uncultured Alphaproteobacteria bacterium | reverse complement strand
TGTTTTCAGGTCTTCAAGCACTTATAAATTGTACCGAACAAAACGATCATCAGGAACTACTCGCACGCGCCATGCTTAAAATGTTTTCAGATAGAAGAAAAAGTTTTGGGGACTTGCAGGGTGACGGAACTGCTAACGCAGCTGAGTCTGCTGAAACAACCAGTCTTTGCACATTAGACACAGAAGGTAATGCCGTGTGTTTGACTTACTCCAATAATAATCACTCGGGCGTTGTTATACCGAAAACTGGGATTCTGATGAATAACCAAATGGCGCTTTTTAGTCCCTGGCCCAATAATCCAAATGAGATTTCAAGCGGGAAACGTCCTGTTAGCAGTATGATGCCATCTATATTACTTAAAAATAACTCGGTAAAATTAGTGCTAGGAGCTTCAGGATCTACACGTATACCAACTTCACTAATGCAAGTGCTTCATCGCTTTTTTCTGCAAAATAAAAGTCTAATCGAGGCTATAACAGAGCCCAAACTGCACGCGGAATCGGAGACCCTACTAGCGGATGAAGACTTACACGAAAGAGCTATCCCACTTGCCAAAAAATTAGGGTTACGTTATCAAAACTCACCAGGACGAGATACTTCTATGGGCGTAGTGCAGGCGATCCAACTCGACACTGGCAATTTGGCGACAGCTGTTGGCGATCCACGAGCCAGAGGAAAAGGCCTCGTAATTTGATCCTCCAGAATATTCATAGGCAGGTTATATGCGGAAAATTACTTTGATACTCGGTGGTGCAAGATCAGGTAAAAGCGTTTTTGGCGAGAAACTTGCACTAAATAAAGATTCAAAACCTATTTATATTTTTACTGCGCAATCTTTTGATAAAGAAATGGATGAACGGATCCGTATACACAAAGACCGCCGAAAAAAACAACCTTGGCAAGACGTCGAAGCAACTATCAATCTGCCTTCAGCGATCTCAGAGTTAAGTAAAAAACAAAAGGTCATTTTGGTTGACTGCCTGTCTTTATGGCTTACAAATTTAATGATGAACGGACGAAACATAGATAAGGACATTAAGAAATTCGTAAATGAGTTAGAAAAGTCGCCTAGCGATATTATTCTTATATCCAGTGAAGTTGGGCTCGGTATTGTTCCTGATAATGAAATGTCGAGAATATTCCGAGATCACCTTGGCTTACTCCATCAAAAAGTGGCCGCAATTTCGGAGAGTGTCATAATGATGGTTGCAGGCATCCCAATGGTCGTTAAAGGACAAAACGAATTATCTTAAAAACTTAGGATGAAAATAATTATGAGCTATAGCGAGCCTAAAACATTATTCGAAAAAATATGGTCCCGACACGAAATATTGACCCGCGACGATGGCGCTTCACTGCTGTCTATCGACAGACACTTATGCCATGAAGGTTCTTTTCATGCATTTGATAAACTTAAAATGGAAAACAGAACTGTTCGGTGTCCGGAACTAACCGTTGCTATCGCAGATCATTATGTATCAACCAGTTTCCCGGAAAAGGGAAATGAGGTGGAAGCGCTCCGAGTACCAATTGAGAAACTCGAAATTAATTCAAAGGATGCTGGTATAAGACTGTACGGGGTTGGATCTAAAGAGCAGGGTATTGTTCATGTTGTTGGACCGGAACAAGGCCTTACCATACCAGGAATCACACTGGTATGCGGCGATAGTCACACTGCGACCCACGGTGCCTTTGGCTGTCTAGCATTCGGGATAGGCGCGTCTGAAGTTGCACACGTACTGGCCACCCAAACTCTCTGGCAAACAAAACCTAAAACGATGCGTATCAATATTAACGGGTCTCTATCTGATGGCGTAGTAGCAAAAGACATAATTCTGCATTTGATTTCAGTTATAGGCGCAAATGGTGCAACCGGTTATATGATTGAATATGCCGGCTCCGCAATAAGAGATCTTTCGATGGAAGGGCGAATGACTATCTGTAATATGTCGATTGAAGCTGGGGGTCGCGCCGGAATGGTTGAACCGGATCAAAAAACTTTCGACTACTTGAGAGGAAGAAAGCATGCTCCAAAACTGAAAGATTGGGATTTAGCAATAAAAGACTGGACAACGCTTGCAACGGAGCCTGGGGCGAAATTTGATAAAGAGGTTTCAGTAGATGCAGGAAAAATAGCGCCGTCCTTGACATGGGGGAATAGCCCCGAAGAAACGCTACCTGTTACCGGATATATACCGAGCCCTGAAGACGAAGCTGATGTTAATAAACGGGAAACTCTACAAGGCACTCTCGAATATATGGGCTTAGCACCTGGGCAAAAACTCACTGATATTGCCATTGATCGGGTATTTATAGGCTCGTGCACTAACTCGCGAATAGAAGATCTTCGCTCAGCCGCGCGTATTGCTCAAGGCAAAAAAGCGCTAATCCCAGCAATTATAGTGCCCGGTTCCACTCTAATAAAAGAACAGGCAGAGGCTGAAGGATTAGATAAACTTTTTAAGGATGCCGGTTTCGAATGGCGGTCAACAGGTTGTTCTATGTGTGTTGGTATGAATGGTGATATTACGCCACCTGGAGAAAGATGCGCATCTACCAGCAATAGGAACTTTAAGGGACGGCAGGGACCAGGCAGCAGAACACATTTGATGAGCCCGGCAATGGCAGCAGCAGCAGCAATAACCGGCCGCGTCACTGACGCCAGAGATTTCAGCTAGGAGAAAAGTTAATGGAAGCATTTCGAAAACTGGCTGCAACGGCTGCAACAATACAAATAGCCAATATAGACACAGATCAGATAATCCCAGCTCGCTTTTTAAAAACTCCGCGAAGCACGGACCATGGTCAATTTTTATTCCACGATATGCGCCGTAGTAAAAACGGAAAATTGAGCGAAGAGTTTATACTGAATCAAAGAGAATTCAAATCGTCAGGTATTCTGGTCGCAGACAATAATTTTGGCTGTGGCTCCTCGAGAGAGTCAGCTGTATACGCACTTCATGATGCAGGTATAAAGTGCGTAATTGCTCCCAGTTTTGGTGATATTTTTTATACTAACTCACTGAAAAATGGCTTGCTTCCTATCAAACTTGATCGATCTATTGTGCAAGCTATTTGGAAGGCTCTGGCATCGGCGAATAGTTCGGAGGTCGAGGTTGATCTTGAGAACCAAACCATCCATTTACCGAACGGTAGTACTTATGATTTCGAAATTGACCCCTTTCGAAAACAATGTCTTTTAGAAGGCTTAGATGATATTGACCTCACGTTAAAATACCAAGAAAGTATAGAGCAACATGAGTTGAGTGAGGAAACAAATTACCCTTGGACGCGATCAATTGATTAAAACCATTAGGCCTACTAGGCTCAGAACTCTATGGAATTTTCAGATAGCCTCCTAGTACTTATACTAGCAATTACAGTCGATGCTGTTATGGGAGATCCAAGGTGGCTCTATTCCAGAATACCCCACCCGATCGTTGTTATTGGTCTTCAAATAGAACTCCTCGATAGATTTTTAAACAAATCCCACTACCCACCAATTACCCGCAAAATATTGGGCGTTGTTTCTATATTAATAATCGTCAGCTCTGGTTGGTTGACAGGCTGGGTGATTGCTTGGTACTGCAATCAAGTGAGTTTTGCGATTATTCTTCAAGCCTTCATTGTCTCAATATTTTTGGCACAAAATAGTCTTTACCGACACGTCGCATCTGTAGCAAAAGCATGCAAAGCTGACGACATAATTGATGCAAGGTCTCAAATCCGTCACATAGTTGGAAGAGATCCAAATTCATTAGATCAAAAAGCTATTGGCCGAGCTGCAATTGAATCCCTTAGCGAGAATTTTTCAGACGGTGTCGTAGCACCAATTTTTTGGTATGCCGTGGGGGGCTTACCCGCTTTAATTGCGTATAAGGCACTAAACACATCCGATAGTATGATTGGTTACCTAAACGACAAGTATGCCGACTTTGGATGGTGCGCCGCTCGCTTTGACGACGCGGCGAACCTTATTCCCGCGAGATTAAGTGCCCTTATCATAACGATTGCAGCCTTTATCATTCCTTCAGCGGAAGGGAATAGTGCTTTTACGACCGCGATAAGAGATGCTAAAAAGCATAGGTCCAAAAATGCCGGCTGGCCAGAAGCGGCAATGGCAGGGGCTCTCGGCATAAAAATAGCGGGACCAAGAAACTACAATGGCATTCTTGTCGAGGACGCCTGGATGGGTGATGGGATTGCGAATGTTGATGCTTCACACATTTTCATCGCGCTACGAATATATTGTGTAGCTTGCATTCTCAATGTTTTTTGGCTAATCCTCCTTGACAGCCTTAATTTCTAAACGTCCTCTTTATTTAGACAAGAGAGAAATATGATCTTCTAAAATAATTAACGTCGTTCGGATATCAAAATGCCATTTGTCTCAAGAAAAAATTCTCAAAGTATAGCCATTAAACTCATTACCAAAGAGGCGGTACAAAACCAAAAAAAGTATAGTTCAGAACACGATTGGCTTAAATCAAATGGGTTTGAGGGCAAACCCGGCACAATCTGCTTTGTCCCCAAGCAGGCTCAAGGTCAAGTTAGACTTTTCCTTGGTGTGAAGGAGAGCAAAAAGTTAGGAGACGAAATCTGGGATCTTGCTGGTCTTCCGAGACAACTTCCAAAAGGGCGCTATTATATCGAGAATCCTTTACCTCCAGAGAGGGCTACCAAAGTAGCTACCGGCTGGGCTCTTGGCGAATACCAGTTTTCCAAATACAAAAAACAACACAAGTGCGAAGCCGAGTTAGTTTGGCCATCTAGTGCAGATCGAGCGGAGGTAAATCGGCTGGCCAGCGGTATTACGATTACCAGGGACCTGATTAACCTTCCGGCAAATGACCTTGGTCCACAAGAACTAGCAGACACCGCAAAAAAAATGGCGAAGGCATTTAGAGCCAGCATTACGGTTATAAAAGGAAAAGAACTTTTAAATAAAAATTATCCCTCTATTCATGCTGTCGGTCGTGCTTCTTCCCGAGCTCCCTGCTTAATCGACCTGCAATGGGGGAAAAAGTCACTACCGAAAATAACCTTAGTTGGCAAGGGCGTTTGTTTCGATAGTGGCGGTCTAGATATTAAACCTGCATCTGGCATGCTGAATATGAAAAAGGATATGGGTGGAGCAGCGCAAGTTCTTGGTTTGGCCCATATGATTATGGATGCAGGGCTTTCCATAAGGCTCCGAGTTTTGATTCCTGCTGTTGAAAACGCAATCTCAGGCGATGCATTCCGACCTCGAGACGTTCTGCAAACAAGGAAGGGATTGACCGTAGAGGTGGGAAATACCGATGCTGAGGGTCGCCTGATACTCTCCGATGCCCTAACAGAAGCATCAACGGACCAACCCGAAATGATAATTGATTTTGCCACATTGACAGGTGCAGCGCGCGTTGCTGTTGGCACAGACTTACCTGCTTTGTTTTGCAACAATGATAAATTAGCACAAAAGATTATTGAGTTTGGCTTGAAGAATAATGATCCAGTTTGGCGTCTACCACTCTGGGAAGGCTATAAACAGTTGATCGAATCAAACGTCGCCGACTTATCTAGTACGGGCTCAGCACCTTTCGGTGGTGCCATAACAGCGGCACTATTCCTCGAAAATTTTATTGAAGGGGATATTCCTTGGGCCCATATAGATTTAATGGCCTATAACACCAGAGCAAGACCGGGAAGACCTGAAGGCGGGGAGGCGCAGGCTATAAGAGGGCTATATGCTATGCTGAAAGCCAAGTTTGGATAATTATGGCGTTTCCTAGTAACCCACCTCTTGATTGACCAGCCCCTTGAGAGGCTGCCCCGACCTGACGCGCCTGATATTTTCTACAAACGCCTTTGCTGCAGAAGACATGAAAACCTCGGCAGCGTGATGAGGCGTTATAATAATCCTGTGGTCATCCCAAAAAGGATGGTTCTTTGGCAAGGGCTCTTCAATAAAAACATCCAACGCAGCACCCTTTATTTGACCATTATCAAGCGCCATAGTCAGATCTTTTTCTACTAATTGATTTCCACGTCCCGCATTAAGTAAAAAGGAACCTTTTGGCATCTTCTCAAATAAGCTCCTGTCCAATATGCCCTTTGTAGCTGGAGTATCTGGTAATAGGCAGGCCAGATAGTTAGTGGTTTTGAGCATCTCGGCCAGACCATCGTCCCCAGTAAACGATCTTATTCCTTTCAATTTTTTTGACGTTCTACTCCAACCTTGAACCCTCAATCCAATGTTCAAGAGCATAGTCGCTAGGTGAACACCAAGATAACCAAGTCCCATTATCCCTACACAAATAGAGTCTGTATCAAAGGCTCTATCTGATTCCCAAATCTTTTTACTTCGAAGAGAATTATAATAATCTGTTTCCCTGTGGAGTTGAAGGATATTCATAATGAACCAGTGCGCCATTGACCTTGCCATATGCGGGTCAGTCACTCGCACTAATGGAATATCCTTGGGATAATGCGGATCAGAAAGCACATGATCTACGCCCGCAGCCATTGAAATAACAAGCTTCAAATTCGGGAATTTTCTGAGTTCGCCATGGGGTAGTTTCCATACCATGGCCACATCAATTTCGTCTGGTTTACCGTAATTCGGCCATTCCAGTATGTTTAGACTAGGGTCGACCTGCTTTAACGCGCCTATGTAACTTTCTGCAGACTCGTCTCCAACTTTTATCATTATCTTGGTCACGAACCAGTTCTCCTACTTATTTTAATATTGTTGTTCTCTGCTAACCAGGTTATCTGGGACTTTACCAGAAAACACCTTACCAATCGCATCAGCAACTTGCCCTGCAGCGCTATCCGCATTCGATTGTGCGGAGACATGCGGCCAGACACTTACTTTTGGATGCGCCCAGTATGGGTGCTGTGATGGAAGGGGTTCTTCATTAAATACATCTAATGCAGCACCAGCTAAATGACCCGTATCAAGAGCGCGTAAAAGGCATGTATCGACAACATGTTGCCCACGCCCGGCGTTTACAACATACGAGCCCCGAGGGAGTTGCGAGATCGTTTTTGAGTTGATTATTCCAGTCGTTTTTGGTGTAAGAGGCAAAAGACAACATAATATTTTGGTTCTATTTAAGAAAGCTTCTAGCTGTTTCTCACCATAAAAGCACTCCACACCCTGAACTTCTTTTTCAGTTCGGCTCCACCCTGCAACTTTGAAACCAAGCGCTGAAATCTTTCTAGCGGCATCGCGTCCAAGCTCCCCTAAACCGAGGATACCAACGGCGCATTCAGAGGTTTCAGGCGGCGGCAACACTTTCCATTTAAGTTGTTTTTCTAAATCCTCATATTCTGGTACTTGTCTATGAAATCTCAAAACTTGCAAGAGTATCCATTCACTCATTGCTTGTGCCATCCACGGATCCACTAATCTCATAATATGAACTTGATTAGGCAGATCCGCGTCTGTGAAAATATGATCTACGCCTTGCCCTAATGAACAAATACAACGCAGGTTCTTAAATTTTTCATAATTTCCAGAAGGTAATTTCCACACTAAAGCGAACTCGATGTCGTTCGGATCCCCTATATCTGGCCAAATCCTCATATCCAAGTTCGGCATAAATTCACGAAGTTTTTTTTCCCATTCAGTCGGGGAATCATTAGGAGAATGAAAAAGCACAGCCGGCATGATTAACTACCATAAAAAAGGTTCAACACACATAGCTCCGTTCATGTATCTTTGCAAATTTCAATCAATACATAAATTTAATACGATAGCAATTTGCTAGCCTATAACATTTAATTGAAGGCTGCTGCCATTAGGCTTTTTGTGTAAGAAGCCTGCGGATTAGTGATTATCTGTTCGGCCTCCCCTTCTTCTATTACCAATCCATCCTTCATTACAATAATTCTATGGGACATTGCCCTGACTACCTTGAGGTCGTGGCTAACAAAAAGAAATGCCAGCTGATATTTTTCCTGCAAATTTCTCAAAAGCCCGACAATTTGGCCTTGAACGCTCAAATCTAGAGCGGAAGTCGGTTCGTCCAGTACAATAAGTCTTGGCCTTAGTACCATGGCCCTTGCTATTGAAATCCGTTGCCTTTGTCCTCCTGAAAATTCATGAGGATATCTATTTCGCATTGACAAATCCAAGCCAACTTCCGTTATACATTCATCAATTCTTTCATTTATCTCATCTTCTTGCGTTGGCTCCAATTTTTTATGACTATGAACACGTAATCCCTCGCCAATGATTTCCGCCATAGACATTCTTGGAGACAGGCTACCAAATGGGTCCTGAAAGACAATTTGCATTTGCGATCGAAGAGGCCTGAGATTTTTATTTTTCAAGCCATTTATTGGGTTACCGATAAAAACGATGTTTCCTTTACTTGCTTGTAATCTAAGGGCAGCCAACCCTAATGTTGTCTTTCCAGAACCGCTCTCACCCACAACACCCAAGGTTTCACCAGATCTGATAGAAAAGCTTATTCCATCAACAGCCTTAATGTGCCCAATCGTTCTTTTAAGAATACCTTTTTGAATAGGAAACCACACTTTTAAGTTTTCGACTTCTAAAATTTTTTGAGCGCCGTCAGAAACTGCGTTTGGCGCACCACTGGGCTCTGATCCTATTAGTTTCCGTGTATAGGGGTGTTCTGGACTAGAGAAAAGTTTATCCACCGGTTTAGATTCAACAATTTGGCCTTCACTCATAACGCAAACTTCGTCGGCAATCTTTTTTACAACACCCAAATCGTGAGTGATCAACAATAATGCCATGCCAAGTTCTTTTTTTAGGTCTTTTAACAAATCGAGTATTTGTGCTTGAACAGTTACATCTAAAGCAGTAGTTGGTTCGTCCGCTATTAGAAGATCCGGCTTATTTGCAAGAGCTGCCGCTATCATTACCCGCTGCCGCTGTCCACCGGACAATTGGTGAGGGTAGGATTGCAGTCGGGTTTCTGGCTTTTGAAGGCCTACCAGTTCTAAAAGTTCGATACACTTCCTTCTTGCTTCCCGTCCAGTTAAGCCGCTATGTAGAGCCAGGGTTTCCGAAATTTGCTTTTCTATGACATGCAATGGGTTAAGAGAGGTCATAGGTTCCTGAAAAATCATCGAAATTTTATTGCCTCTTATACCCATTAACGTCTTCGTATCACTTGAAACCAACTGCGAGTTTTTAAAAATTATGCTGCTTCGGGTAGAATGTGATGCACTAGGGTATGGAAGTAACTGTAGGATCGACAAGGCTGACACAGACTTCCCAGAACCGCTTTCACCAACCAAGGCTACCGTTTCCCCAGGATTAATTGAGAAACTAGCTCCCCTAACAGCTGTGACCTGGGTATCACCTGTTCCAAAAAAAACATCTAAATCTTTTACTTCCAACATCGGCTTAGTCATTCGAAGGTCTTTCTTGGATCGAAAGCATCTCTGACACCTTCGCCAATAAATATTAAAAGACTTAACATTAACGCTAGAACGAAAAACCCCGACAATCCAAGCCATGGAGCCTGCAGATTATTTTTTCCCTGGTTTAGCAGCTCTCCTAGGGAGGGAGATCCGGGCGGTAGTCCCAGGCCGAGAAAGTCAAGCGATGTTAAAGCCGTCACTCCGCCAGTTAGAATAAAGGGCAACATCGTTATTGTCGCAACCATGGCATTTGGCAGAACATGTCTGTAAATTATGGTGCTGTCTGAGACACCTAGAGCTCTAGCTGCTCTTACAAAATCAAGGTTTCGTGCTCGCAAAAACTCTGCCCGCACAACACCGACAAGTGCCAACCAGCTAAATAGAAGAAGTATAATTAGTAGCACCCAAAATCCGGGGACCAGAATACTTGACATGATGATTAGGATATACAACTGAGGCATTCCAGCCCAAATTTCTATAAAACGCTGGAAAAAGAGGTCCCTTAAGCCTCCGTAATAACCTTGGATCGCCCCAGCAACAATCCCAATAATGCTGCTTAGTATTGTGAGGATAAGGCCGAATAATACTGAGAGCCGGAAGCCATATATCAATCTTGCTAATACGTCTCGTGCCTGGTCATCTGTTCCTAGCCAGTGTCTGGCATCGGGCGGAGAGGGTGCCGGATTAGTCAACTCCTTATCTATGGTATCGTAGCTAAAACGTACGATAGGCCACGCCAGCCAACCATCTTTTTCGATTAACTCCTGAACAAAAATATCTGTGTAGTCCGCCTCTGTTGGAAAATCACCTCCAAAAACTGTTTCGGGATATTCAAATAGTGCCGGGAAAAAAAACTCCCCTTTGTGCATAATAAGATAGGGTTTATCGTTAGCTATCAACTCTGCAAAAAGGCTCAATACAAAGAGCATTAAAAATATCCACAAAGACCAAAAACCTCGCCGATTTTTCTTAAAATTATCAAGTCGTCGCCGATTAAGTGGTGTTACTTTGGCTTTCCAAATACTTTTGCGTTTAAGATAACCCTCGCTCATTGTCTACGTCTCGCGACTTTCAAAATCAATCCTACGATCTATAACGACGTACATCATATCGCCAATTATCCCCATGAGTAGACCCAATAGCGTAAAGAAGTACAGTGTCGCGAACATTACGGGGTAGTCTCTACTTATAGCTGCCTTGAAGCCGAGTAGGCCCAAGCCATCTAGTGAAAAGATAATCTCGGTTATTAGTGATCCCGTGAAAAGAATTCCTATGAATGCACTCGGAAAGCCAGCTATCACAATAAGCATTGCATTCCTAAAGACATGTCCGTAGAGAACACGTGCTTCGCTTAAGCCCTTGGCCTTTGCCGTTAAAACATATTGCTTATTGATTTCCTCCATAAAAGAATTCTTTGTAAGCATTGTCAAACCGGCAAAACCACCTATAACCATTGATCCAATCGGCAAGACCATGTGCCAAAGATAGTCTAATACAAGCTCCAGTGTAGACATTTGTTCCCAGCCCTGAGATACCAGACCTCTAATAGGAAAGACTGTCCAAAAACTTCCCCCAGCAAATAGCACCACCAGAAGTATTGCGAATAAAAACCCCGGTATCGCATTACCTATAATCACAAAACCCGACGACCAAATATCAAACCGACTGCCGTCCTTTATAGCTTTTCTGATACCCAGAGGGACAGATATGAGATAAACTATTAATGTAGTCCATAGACCTAACGAAATGGAAACTGGCATTTTTTCCAAAACCAAGTCTACCACGCGTTGGTCTTTGAAATAGCTCTCTCCAAAGTCAAAGAAAATATAATTCTTAATCATTTCTAAAAATCGGATATGCAAGGGTTTATCGAAACCAAAGTCTTTTTCTATTTCCTTTATTATTTCGGGGTCTAGTCCCCTAGCACCCCGATAGACAGAGTCCATATTACCCTTTGATAATGAGCCTTGTTGTTCTGAGCTTGACGCCAGTGAGTCCGAACTGCCACCGCCAGTTATACGTGCTGTAGCATCAACGCCAATACCTTGTATTTGCGCGATCGTCTGCTCCACCGGACCCCCGGGAGCAAATTGTATCACAATAAAGTTTACCAGGATTATGGCAAAAAGCGTTACTGGAACTAAAAGCAGCCTCTTTATTATATATGCGAGCATAACATTATCTCTTGTTAGTTAGCGCGCTTATCCTTCCAAGCACGCACTTCTTTTTCTCTCGCGGCGTCCAACCACCAGGTATTAGGAAAACCACTCGAGTATTTTGCTACATTCTGCGGCCGGCCAAATACATTCCAAAAAACGAGACGCGAAGCTTGAAGATGAAAATGCGGTATAACATAGTGATTCCATAACAGCACTCGGTCTAAAGCCCTTGTCCGAGAAATAAGACTCTCCCTATCGGGTGCTTCTATCACCAATTCAACAAGTTTATCGATAACAGGATCTTTGATACCTATTAAATTCCTACTTCCTGTTCTGTTGGCATTTGTTGAGTGCCAAAAATCCCTTTGCTCGTTCCCGGGTGAAAGTGATTGCCCAAAACTTGAAACAATCATATCAAAATCAAAAGTATCCACCCTTTGCTGATATTGGGCAACATCTACAGTTCTTATAGACATTTCAATGCCCAGTCGCTTTAAACTTTGCTTTAAGGGTAATGCAAGACGTTCAATAGAGGGGTAGGCAATAAGGAGCTCAAACTTCAATGGAATGCCTTTACTATTGATTAGCTTTCCATCCTTTACCGTCCAACCTGCTTCTCGCAAAAGTTTTAAAGCTAGTCTAAGATTTTTCCGATTATTTCCTGAACCGTCCGTTTGAGGTGCTTTATAAACCTGATCAAAAACTTGTTTAGGCACTTGCCCCTTAAACTTTTTAAGGATTTTTAACTCCTCACCTTCAGGTAGTCTTCCTGAGGAGGATAACTCAGAGTTCGAAAAATAGCTGTTTGTTCGCTTGTAGGCGTTATACATCAGCGTTTTATTTGTCCACTCAAAGTCCCACGCATAATTTATTGCCAACCTCACTTTTGGGTCACTGAAAAAATTCTTCCTAGTATTGAATACAAAACCTTGCATGCCTGTCGGACGCTCATGCGGTATAAGTATTTTTTTTACCTTGCCTTCTTTCAGGGCTGGAAAATCGTAGGCGGTTGCCCACCTTTTTGATTGGTTCTCGGCCCTGAGGTCAAATGCCCCACTTTTAAACGCCTCAGTGGCGACGTCCCTGTCTCTGTAATATTCGTAGCTTATTTCGTCAAAATTGGATTGACCTTTATTTACCGGAAGATCTGCCGCCCAATAATTTTTCACACGTTCATAGCTAATGGACCTCCCCGCTTCAAAGTTTTTAATGCGGTAGGCTCCACTGCCCAAAGGCGGTTTGAGTGTTGTTTTTTTAAAATTCTTCCCCTCCCAGTAATGCTTTGGAAGTATTGTCATCTGACCAAGAATCAGGGGTAGCTCTCGGTTTGTAGATTTGGGAAAACGAAAAGTTACCTGTCGTTTACCAGTCTCTTCCACTAATTCCACATCACGATAATAAATTTTAAAGGATGGGTGACCTTCAGATATGAGGGTATTAAAAGTCCATATGACATCGTCTACAGATATTGGTTTGCCATCGTGCCACTTTGCATCTGGATTGAGATTAAAGGAAACCCAGGATCTATCTTCTGGGACAATTATGCTCTCGGCTATGAGACCGTAATTTGTGAAAGCTTCATCTGAAGAACCAACCATAAGACTATCATAAATTAACCCTAACCCTGCTCCTTTAACTCCTTTCAGAATAAATGGGTTAAAGCTATCGAAGGTACCCATAGCTTCATTAATAAGTTTCCCACCTTTAGGTGCCAGCGGGTTTACATACTCAAAATGTTTAAAACCTTCTCCGTATTTCGGTTTACCGTGCATAGCAAAAGCATGGGTAGCCTCTTTTTGGTCAGCATATGCCCCGTTAACTAGGACAGTAAAAACAACTATGTATAAGAAAGAGAGCCTCATCTAGAAATCCGTATCATGTCCGAAAATGTAAGTAGCATCTGACTATGAAGAAAATAGCGTTTCTTCTACCAAAGTCTATGGCTTTTTAATTGGCGCTAATTTCGCTCGTCATTTAACAATTTTATAACTTCAGCATGGAGTTTAGGGTCCCCGGCGGCAACAATTTTATCCGTGGTTCCTAGTCCCAAATGCTCGCCAGCCCATCCTGTCACAACTCCTCCAGCGGCGTGAACCATAGCTGTTGGCGCTAAATAATCATAGTCCGACATGCTCGCCTCGATCACTAGATCTATAGTCCCTAAAGTCAACATTCCGTAGAGGTAGCAATCCCCTCCAAAAATTGGAAGTTTTACCTTGTCTTGGACCCTTTGGATCCGCTCTGCATCCTTTCCAATAAACATTTTGGGGCTTGTCGATGCCAAGGTCGCTTCAGAGATGTCTAAGCCTTTCCTAACTCTAACTTCAACGCCATTGAGGTTAGCCGGTAAATCTTTTCCGCCTATCCATCTCTCACCCGTAGCAGGGATATTAATTATTCCCATAATTGGGGCGCCGTTTTTTAAAAGCGCGATCAGAGTACCAAACAAGGGAGAGCCGCTGATAAAAGCCTTTGTCCCATCAATTGGATCAAGTGACCATATATATTCTGCATCAAGGCGAACGTTGCCGAACTCTTCACCAGATATTCCGTGATGAGGATATTCTGCTTCAATTAGTTCACGGATTTTTTTTTCAGCTTCCCTGTCCGCTCTGGTCACAGGGCTCTCGTCCGATTTACGAATAACTTCTAGTTGGCTCCGCCAATAGCTTAGAACAATTTCACCGCTAGCATCAGCTAACTTTTCACCGAAAGCCGCAAAATCATTTATGTCATCCATGGACTTTTAAACATCTCCTGTTGTGCTCTAGCTTCCCGAAGCTTCTTTTGCAATCTGATCTTCGGTAGGTAGTGCTGCAGGTGTATCTGCGAGTGTTCGCAGGTAAGCAATCACAGAGGCGCGGTCTTTCACCTTTTTTAAACCCGCAAAACCCATTTTTGTTCCGGGCATATATTTTTTTGGCTTCTTCAAGAAACCATTCAGGGCCGCATAGTCCCAGTTTGGCGCAGGCTCAAAGCCTTTCATCGCGCTCGAATAACCAAAACCATCTTTCGCACCAATTTTTGCATTAACAATATCGTAAAGGTTTGGACCCACTTTATGCTTTCCGCCACTTGTTACGGAATGACACGCTGAACATTTTTTAAATACTTTTTGTCCGGCGATTGGGTCGGCTGAGGCTAGCAAGCCCATTACCGGTTCCAGAGAGGGACCAGTTGGCGCTGACGATGTGGCTGGGCCGGCAATTTGACTGGTGTCAACCGCGTAAGCGTTCTTCTCGAGATTATCCGGGCTCACAAGCACGTCCGCGATCTTGCCCGCAGCCATGGCAAGTAAGCCGGCGCATATAACTCCCGCGGCAATTTTATTCATTTCTAAAGACGCCATTGCAAATTCCCCAACTTTATAACTTTATTAACACCAGCGTATAAAAACAAACCAACTTAACGTTTTCATTAGTATCTGTCCAACATACAACTGTATACTCTACATCTTTCATAATTTTCTATAGAATATTAAACTAAATGACAATTTGTTGGTCCAAATGTGCGCTCTCAAGCGGCAATTAGTCGCAACGATCTTAAACAAGGTTTACTGATGATTTCTGATAGTAATCCAATCATTTTAATTCCTGCTCGTATGAACTCAACACGGCTACCGAATAAACCTCTTGCGGATATAAATGGTATACCCATGATAGTTCGGGTTTGGCAAATTGCTGTGAATGCGAATCTCGGAAGAGTTATAGTTGCAAGCGGCGATACCGAAATTTCAAAAGCAATTCAAAATGAAGGTGGAGAGGCAATCTTAACAGATCCAGCTTTGCCGTCCGGATCTGATAGAATCTTTGCTGCACTTGAGAAGGCAGACCCGTCTAAAAAGCATGACATTATCATCAACTTGCAAGGTGACCTGCCTTTGCTTGAACGATCGACAATTACAGCTGCTTATGATTTGATGGAAAATGACCAAGTAGATATTGGAACAGTGGCTGCCAAAATCACAATTCCAGAAGAGAAATTATCTCCTTCGATTGTGAAAGCTATAGTAGCCTGGAATAATGACGGGATCACAGGCAGGGCCCTATATTTTACAAGAGCCCCTGCACCGACTGGCGATGGTCCGATGTACCACCATATCGGTCTCTATACCTATAAAAGACACGCTCTTGAACGTTTTGTAAAACTTCCCATATCTCCGTTGGAGCAGCAAGAAAAGTTAGAGCAGTTACGAGCACTAGAGAATGGAATGAGAATTGATATTGCGCTCGTTGACACCGTACCCTTTGGTGTCGATACTCCAGAAGATTTAGAAAAAGCTAAACTGCTAATAAAATAACAAGTGGTAAAGTTTGTGACAGACGCAAAAGACATAATTGCATTTCAAGGTGAGCTCGGTGCCAATTCTCATATGGCGTGTATAGAGGCAAGGCCCGAACTTTCTGTACTACCATGTCATAGCTTTGAGGAGATGCTAGCTGCAGTTCAGGAAAAGCGTGCGGCGTTCGCAATGGTACCAGTAGAAAACTCCGTCGCCGGCAGAGTTGCGGACATTCACCATCTGTTGCCAGGATCTGGGCTTTATATTGTTGACGAGCATTTCCAACGAATAAATGCCATGCTGCTGGGATTAAAGGGCGCAAAACCGGAAGAATTAGAAGAAATACATAGCCATGTGCATGCACTAGGTCAATCTAGGAAATTACTTCAAGAATTGTCTGCTAAACCAGTTCAGCACCCAGACACAGCCGGCGCAGCAAGAGATGTTTCCGAGAGAAAAAATCCCAAAATAGCAGCAATCGGACCACGGCTTGCCGCCGAGATTTATGGGCTGGAAATACTGCGAGAAAGTGTTGAAGACGCTGATCATAATACGACAAGGATGTTGATCATGGGAAGGGAGCCAATGATACCCAAGGTCAACAGCGTTAAATGCATAACTACGATCATCTTCAAAGTAAGGAGCGTACCAGCGGCACTCTACAAAGCGCTTGGTGGATTTGCCACCAACGGCATCAACCTAACTAAACTTGAGTCTTACATGATAGGCGGGTCATTCGCTGCCGCACAGTTTTACGTCGACGCTGATGGACACCCGGACGAGCCTGCCATGAAGTTAGCTCTAGAAGAATTACAATTTTTTTGCCCTGAAGGAGCCGTTCAAGTTCTGGGAACTTATCCATCCCACCCTTTTAGGGAAAATAATATTAGCACGGCAATCGCGAGCTCATGATAAATAGCCCTTTCAAATCAGATTTTTCAGAGCTTTTTTACAACTTTTAAAATAGTAAGTTCGAGCCATGGGTAATCTCTCTAAAATAAGAAACTTTGCAATTATAGCCCACATAGATCACGGAAAGTCGACACTCGCTGATCGTCTTATCCAAGTCTGCGAAGGGCTTTCTGAACGAGAAATGAAAGAACAAGTTCTCGATTCTATGGATATCGAACGAGAGCGTGGAATTACAATTAAGGCGCAATCAGTCCGATTAAAGTTTACCGCCAAAGATGGAGATATTTACGAACTAAACTTAATGGATACGCCAGGGCATGTCGATTTTTCATATGAAGTAAGCCGGTCACTTTCAGCATGTGAGGGCTCTCTTCTTGTGGTAGACGCGAGCCAAGGCGTTGAAGCACAAACATTGGCAAATGTATATCAGGCAATCGACGCTGATCACGAAATCATACCGGTGTTAAACAAGGTTGATCTCCCGGCCGCCGAGCCTGAAAGGGTACGAAATCAGATAGAGGAGGTCATCGGTTTAGATGCCTCAGAAGCGGTCGAAATTTCTGCAAAAACTGGCCTGAACATAAAGGCTGTCCTCGAGTCATTAGTTGAAAAGTTACCCCCACCCAAAGGTGACGAGAATGAACCCTTGAAAGCCTTGCTTGTAGACTCTTGGTACGACGCTTACTTGGGCGTCATCGCCCTTATAAGAGTATACGATGGCACAATAAAAAAGGGTACCAAGATCCGCATGATGCAAACTGGCGCAACGCACTTAGTTGACAGAGTGGGCGTATTTACACCAAAGCTGACAGAAGTTGAAAGTCTCGGGTCGGGTCAGCTAGGTTTTTTTACCGCTGCTATTAAAACAGTTGCTGACACAAAAGTCGGCGACACAATAACAGAAGATAGGAACCCAACATCTCTTCCTTTAGAAGGTTTCAAACCGAGTGTACCGGTAGTGTTTTGCGGACTATTTCCGATTGATGCAGCGGACTATGAACAATTAAGAGAAAGCCTAGAACGGCTGAGGTTAAATGACGCCAGTTTCTCTTTTGAAGCAGAAACTTCAGCAGCACTTGGGTTTGGATTTCGCTGCGGTTTTTTAGGTCTTCTGCATCTCGAGATTATACAAGAACGCTTGGAAAGAGAATTTGATCTAGATCTTATTACAACGGCCCCGAGCGTCGTTTACAAAATTAACATGAATTCGGGTGAAACATTGCAACTCCACAATCCATCCGATATGCCTGATATTGTGAAAATCAGTAGTATTGAAGAACCATGGATCAAGGCTACCATATTTGTTCCAGACGAATTTTTGGGCCCAATACTATCACTCTGTACCGAACGTCGGGGAGAGCAGATAGAACTGACATATGTAGGTGCTCGGGCAATGGTCGTTTATAAATTGCCACTAAACGAGGTTGTCTTCGACTTTTATGATCGACTTAAATCCATTTCACGCGGATACGCTAGTTTTGATTACCAAATGGACAATTACATTACAGGCGATTTAGTTCGTATGAGCGTATTAGTAAATGCGGAGCCAGTTGACGCTCTATCCATGGTTGTTCACGCGTCGCAAGCGGAAACACGAGGACGAGAATTATGCACCCGCCTCAAGGACTTAATACCACGGCAACTCTTCAAAATCCCAGTGCAAGCAGCAATAGGGGGCAAGATTATCGCGAGAGAAACAATTAGCGCTATGCGGAAAGACGTAACAGCTAAATGCTATGGCGGCGATGTTTCCAGAAAAAGAAAACTCCTAGAAAAGCAAAAAAAGGGTAAGAAAAAAATGCGCCAGTTTGGGCGTGTCGATATCCCGCAATCCGCCTTTATCGAAGCACTCAAGATGGGTGACAGCTAACTACTGAATTAAAAGCTCAATTACGTTCCCTAGACTTCAGTGATCCCAAGACTGCAGACGTGTCAGCACCAAGCTCAGGGGTTGGACGATGTACCTTTGCGGGTGTTTCTGATAATTTAACGGGAAACCCTGTCATCTTCACAGGACCTCTACCCGGATGGTCAACCTCGAGCATCATCTCCTGTGCCAAGACTTGAGGATCCTCGAACACTTCCTTTAAATCCATTGTCCTGCCACACGGGCACCCTGCCTCATTTATAACCCTTATCCAGTGATCCACCGATTGTTTTTCTGTCACCTTGTTAATTATTTCCAATAACTCATCACGATTTTTCATGCGCTGGTCGTTCGTGCAAAACTTATCCTCATCAAGAAGATGATCGAGATCTAATACAGTTAAGAATCGCTTCACAAATACATCATTGGAGGGTGCTACTGCGACCCTACCATCACTTGCCCGAAACAAACCGTATGGCGATGCAATCGGATGGTTATTACCTGTCCTTGAAGGGATAATTCCAGTAGCGAAATATTCTGCAGACAAGTATGCCATCATACTTATTAGACCATTTGTTAAACTTGACTCAACAATTTGACCTCTCCCAGTCCGATGGCGGGCTTGAAGTGCGGTTACAACGCCAAATGCTGCATACAAGCCAGCTATCAAGTCGCTCATTGGGGGTGCTGCTCGCATCGGCTCACCATCTTGCGAGCCGTTAACACTCATGAACCCGCTCATGGCTTGCGCTATAAAATCAAAAGAGGGCCTGTCCACATAAGGACCGGTCGATCCATATCCATTTACGCTTGCATGAATTAATTTCGGGTTTATCTCCTCCAAACGTTCCCGTGGAAAACCCATTTTCGCTAGTACACCAGGTCTGTAATTTTCCACCAACACATCGGCCGTTTCCAATAGAAGTTCCAAATTTTTTTTTCCTTCTTCGGAGTACAGGTCCAAAATAACGGACTTCTTGTTCCTATTGAACTGGGCAAAATACCAGCTTAGTCCATTTTTGACGATACCTTGCTGTCTAACGGGATCGCCTTTTGGAGGCTCAATTTTAATAACTTCGGCTCCCATATCGGCCAACATCAAGGTGCAAAACGGGCCTGCTAATATTCTTGTTAAATCGATAACGCGTATTCCCGAAAGTGCCATCGTGACATCCTATTTAATAGAGTAATAAAGATTTAAAAGTTCCAATGAGGTGGCACGACCCCGGCGACGGGGGAGCGAAAACTCGCTATTCTATCAGATGCTAAAGAGCCAATGAAACATGTCTTCAGATCGTGGCCACCAAATCCAATGCTCGCACAATTTCCGAGTATGCTTTTATCACCAGCCTTCAAGTGCGCTCTCGTATAAGTGTCATTTTGATAGGCAGCCTCCGCCCTGGAAGTGGTTTCTTCATCACCTTCATCGAATACCGTTACTTGTTCGCCGTCCTTATCAATTCTTATTATTCGATTACTAACGACACTAGTACACCAAATACCACCTTCAGCATCAAACTCAAAGCCATCTGGGAAAACCCCAGGACCATATTCTGCATACACTTCTTTGGCACCTAGTTCACCATCACCATTGATTGGGAACCTGCAAATCGACCTTCCCATTGTCTCATGGACGAAAAGCCATTGTCCTGAAGGATCCAACTTATTTTCATTTGTAAACCCTATACCCTGTGCAGCTACTCGGGACCCTTTATTATCAACTAGTATTATTACACCGTCTGCCACATCCTTTTTGAAAGATTCATCACGATTTCTTGCCCAGGTACTGACGGATATCCAAATTCGTCCTAATTCATCTCTATTAGCAAAATTACAAGCGGGAAGCTTTATTCCATCAATTTCTAATAAAAAGGGAACCAACGTTCCGTCTCTATTTAGTGTATAAACACCACCATCATTTCCGACGTTGGCTATTAAAAAAGAACCATCTGGCATTAAAGAATAGCCATTAGGAATAAAGTCGTCCGGGATATCACCTGCTGTGGCCATAATAAAATTCGTACGCCCATTGACATCAATGTGAGCTATACCACCCCTGTCTGCTGCATGGCTCGCAAAGACATCTCCTGACTTCGTTGCCAAAACACACTCGGGACGATGTAAATTACGTCCCAGAAAAACAAAGTCATCTTTTGTTAAGACGAACATCATATTACTCCCCTCAGGCAGACAATTTCAAAACTACGCAAAGTAACTTTGAAAGTTTAGTTACTAGAGTGGCTAATATTCAACTTCAATTTTCTGGTTCCAATAACTATTCATTCCCCGGATAACTCATGTAACATCAAACATATACCAACTTGATAAGGAGAGTTGAATGAGGTCATTACAAGCTATAACCGAAGGTTTACAATTTCCAGAAGGGCCAATAGCCATGCCCGACGGTTCAATTATACTGGTGGAAATAGCACGCGGCACACTCACTCGTGTCCACAAAACAGGTAAAAAAGAGGTAATAGCGGATCTTGGAGGAGGACCAAATGGGGCGGCTATCGGACCTGATGGCGCCTGCTACGTTTGTAACAATGGCGGCTTCAATTGGGAAAAAGACGCCTCTTCAGGATATTTGCGACCCATAGGCCAGTCAGACGACTATGTCACTGGAAGAATAGAAAGAGTTGATCTAGAAACGGGTAAAGTAGAGAGATTATACGATACTTGTGGAGAGAACCGATTAAATGGCCCAAACGATTTAGTTTTCGATACATCTGGGAACATGTGGTTCACTGACCTTGGGAAAGCTCGTGATAGAGACATGGATAGAGGAGCGGTATACTGGGCACGTGCCGATGGGAGTGAAATACGTGAAGTCATACAGCCGATTACCACACCAAATGGTATAGGTCTGTCCCCTGATGAGAAGACACTCTATGTGGCAGAAACAGAGGGAGCACGGCTATACGGTTTTCAAATTACTGGCGAAGGGACAGTAGAAAAGCTAACTTTCCCTCATTCAGTCAACGGAGGACGTTTGGTCACTTGCGATGGCGGCTTCAGACGGTTTGATTCTCTGGCGTTAGAAGCATCCGGCAATATTTGCGTTGCCACTCTTATGACGGGAGGGATTACAATTGCGAGCCCGCAAGGGGGAACATTAGACTTCCTAGAGACCGACGACCCTTACACCACAAATATTTGTTTTGGTGGATCCGATCTAAAAACTGCTTTTTTGACCTTATCCTGGCATGGCATTTTATTGTCTTGCCAGTGGGAGAGACCCGGTATGCCTCTTAACTTTTTAAATATGTAGGCGACTTTCATGAAAATGTTTATCATTAAACTCCCGCATTGAAGTTATTCGTTCGAATGTCCACATCTCCTCCAAAAGCAATCTCGTATTTTCTTCACCAAAGACAGTTTGGACAAGATCCATATATTTTTCTGAGAGTTCAGTGTCAGACATCGGATGGTCTGGGTCACCCTTTCGCGTAGGCGCAAAACTTTCCAATTCTACTCCATTTCGCAACCTAACTTTCACCTTTGCAGAACGGGCGTTAGGGAAAGCTTTTTGACATTTTTGATCAACCTCCAGTACTATTTTGGTTAGTAAATTTTTGACTATAGGGTCTTTTAGATTGTCCTGCAGAAAGTCCTGTGTTCTTAGCGATCGTCCCTGTACGAACGCCGATGCCGCACAAAACTGCGCACTAAACTTTGCCTCATTTGTGCTGACAGGCTCCGGATTATCACAAATATCAAGTACCTTTTGATAGGAACCGATAGTGATTTGCTCAATTGTTTCGATTTCAAACTCTTCTTCCACCTTTAACTTTATAATAGCATCGATTATTGCGTGTACATGCCCACACGCCGCGTGATTTTTTTGTGTAATTTGCTCGATGGTAAAATGAGAGCCAAGACCATCCAGCGCTCTATCCCAGTCGACAGAATCGCTCATCGCCCTCCCGAAACCTCTGTCAGCTTCAAAAATATCCAAAACACCAGTTATACCTTCTCTAGCCAGAGATGCAGCTAATACACCTCCTTCCGCCGCCCTACCCGCATGAATTGGTTTCGTCATTGCATCTGACTGGAAAGCTTGCTGCAAACCCGCCGCCATGCTTGCAGATGTTGCCAAAGCGTGCGCCGTTTGCTCTGCATTCAAGCTCAAAAGATAACTACTAGCTGCTGTAGCTCCAAAAAAACCAACAGTGGCTGTTGTATGCCAAAAATCATAATGAGCTGGCACCATAACTAATGCGATCCTATTTGAAACTTCATAACCAGCAATCACTGCACGCAAAAAGTGCTCGCCAGACACGTCGTTGGCATCAGCCAGCGCTAGAACTGCTGAAATAACGGGCGATCCAGGATGGTATAGTCCTGCACGAAATATATCATCAAATTCAAGCGTGTGGGATGCTGTTCCGTTAATTAAAGCTGCATTCCTCGGGGTAGTTTTCTGGCCAGCAGGTAAAATGGTTGAAGCACCTACCCCTATTTCCTCTTTTAATGCCTGAAAGGTCAGCTTAGCGGGTGTCTCAAGGCCACCAGGTATGGTCGAAGCAAACCAGTCAATGGTTGCTCGCTTGGCATGGTGAAAGATATGCTCTTCAATTTTAATCGCACCGATTTTCTCACAAAATTCGCCGTAAGCTAATGCAACTGACATTGTTTTCTCCCGCGATTTAACAACCTAATTGATCAGCGAGGTCATTCATATCGGTAGTAATGTAGTCGAATTCATGCTCTGCTTTAATATCTAAAGACTGATTTTCACCATATTCCGTTGGACGAGCGATAAATGCTGTTTTTAATCCTTGATCTCTTGCTGCAACGAGGTCTTTGTTATGGGCGGCACACATGAGTACCTCGTCGGGTTGTAACCCGAGCCACTCAACACCGGTGAGGTAAGTTTTTGGGTCAGGCTTGTAAGCTTGTGCGGGCTCTGCACCTAAAATTACGTCCCATGGCAAGTCACTGTGCTTTGCCATATTGACCATCAGTGCCACATTCCCGTTCGACATCGTTCCAATAATAAATTTCTTTTTAAGACGTTGTAATCCTGATACAGAGTCAGGCCAAGGCTTAAGCCGATGCCAAGCTTTATTCAAATAATCTAGCTCGGCTGAGCTCAATCCGCTTACCTTAAACTCCTCAAGTACCTCCATTAAATTTTCCAAATGAAGAACATCCAACCTTACGTAACCACGCTTACCACTTCTCACGCCTTCCATCGAAGGTTGATACTTGGCACGCCAGGCCTCAGAAAACGCTAACCAATTAAGATCAAACCCTTTATTTTTAAGCTGATTAGAAACCTCATTGGCGATACTCGTTCTCCAGTCAACAACTGTCCCAAAAACGTCAAAAACTAGTGCCTTTAACTCAAGATCACTCATTATTTATTCCCTTTCGCAGCATGCGTGAAACAACATTTTCTGCTTAAATTTTAATCAATTTCAAATTCTATGTTTTTTTCTGCAAAATTGGCAAAAATAGAACGATTTTTTCCCACTGTATGCTTGACCCGAAGGCTATGAAATGAAAGGGTAGCGCCTAGCGAGGCGCTTTGTCGATTGTTTGTTGTAAATCATTCGGCAATTCACCGATAATGGCTGTTTTTGCTTAGTTAAAGAGCACTAAGTTGAAACAAAAGTTATCAAGAGGGATCCGAATTTTGGCATCTCACTTAGTCTTCGCAAAAAAAGTTAGTGGAGTTTATTAAGAACCCCACCTCACATGGGAAGGAGAAAATACATGAAAGGCCTAGCACAAAAGCTTGGTATCGCGGTATTGGGAGCTACGTTTGCTTACAGTGCCTCGACTGCTAAAGCAGCTGCGCCAGAGTATGGCGGAACCCTCAACATTGTTGTTGGTTCAAAGATCCCGTCTTACGATGGTCATATAGAATCGACTTTTGGAATGATCCATCCGATCAGACCGTTTTACAGTCTTTTAATTCGCGAAAATCCGGATAATCCAGCTTCACCTACAGACTTTGTTTGTGATCTGTGTGTCGGCGACGTTCCAAAAGGGACCGAGGGTGGCACTAAGTACACCTTCAAAATCAGGACTGGTGTAAAGTTCCACGATGGTACCCCGCTAACCTCTGCGGACATCAAAGCAACTTTTGACAAAATCGTTAATCCACCAGAAGGGATCGCCTCGAACCGTAAGGCGTATTTCAAAATGGTTGAGTCAATTACGACGCCAGATGCCGAAACACTCGTTTTCAAATTAAAGCATCCTAGCGGCACCTTTATTCCGTCGGTGGCAATGCCATTCAACTTTGTCTACTCGAAAAAAGATTTAGACACGCATGGGCTTAAGTGGCACCAGAAAAACATCAATGGAACAGGCGCTTTTAGCTTCGTTGAACACGTTCAGGGTAGCCATGTTAAAGGTAAAAAATACGCAAGCTATCACCACAAAGGGCGTCCATATCTCGACTCCTACACGGCTTTAGCTGCACCAAAAATGTCTGTGCGACTTCAAGCCATTCGTGGTGGACGTGCTGACATTGAATTCCGAGGGTTCCCTCCAAAAGCAAGAGATGATCTTGTTAAGGCTCTAGGCGATAAAATTAAGGTTCAGGAAAGTGACTGGAACTGCGTTCTACTTGCTACTCCAAACCATGAAGTTAAGCCATTTGATGACCCAAGGGTAAGAAAAGCATTAACATTGTCAATAGACAGAATGTCAGGTTCAAAATACCTATCAAATATCGCGATCGTTAAGACGCCAGGAGGTATTGTTTTCCCGTCGCATCCAATGGCAACGCCTATGTCTGAACTTCAAGCAAACATCGCTGGCTATGGGAAAGACGTCAACGCATCTCGAGCAGAAGCTAAGAAGTTGCTGCAAGAGGCTGGACAGTCTGGCCTAAAATTCACGTTCCTCAACAGGGGTGTTGATCAGCCATATAAAATAGTTGGTACATGGCTCCTGGGACAATGGAAAAAGGCTGGCATGAAGGTGGACCAAGTAGTTAAACCTACAACACCATTCTATGCTTCACTGCGTAAAAAGGGAGACTTTGACGTATCCGTTGACTTCAACTGTCAGTCGATCGTTAACCCTATAGCAGATGTTTCTAAGTTTCTTCCAACTGCGGGCAACAACTACGCAAACTTTGAAGATGCCGAGCTCGTGAGTATCTATGATGAGATGCTCAAGGCTGGAACCGAAGCTGAACAAAAACCACTACTACGTAAGTATGAAAAGCGAGTTCTAAACGACCTTGCTTCTCAAGCAATTACGCTTTGGTGGTACAAAATCAATCCACACCGATCCTATGTAAAAGGTTGGAAGATTGCACCAAGCCACTACTTAAACCAGTCGCTTGACAATATTTGGATTGACTCTGCGGAGAAGAAAAGACAAGGCGTTATGTAATTAAAACACCTTGTAGTTATGGCCGCTTTGGTTTAAGCCAAAGCGGCCATTTTCTAACTTTCTAATACGATAAGGGTTTAGATGTATACATATATTGTGAAACGAATGCTGATGGTGTTCCCAACATTGTTCGGAGCAGCGGTAGTAGTGTTTTTACTCTTAAGGCTGATTCCAGGCGACGTCTGTATGCTCAAGTTTGGCGGCGAAGGTGGCTACGCAGACCCTGAGCAAATTAAACAATGCCAAGATATGCTGAAGCTAACAGATCCAAAGATCAAACAGTTTTATGACTACATGTCTGGATTTGTTAGATTTGACCTTGGTAAATCTATGTGGACGCAGCAAGACGTTACTCATGAAATCGCCATCCGGTTTCCTATGTCTTTACAGATAGCCATAATGGCAACCTTTGTTTCTGTTATAATAGCAGTTCCGCTTGGAGTTATCTCGGCTGCAAAACAAAATACCCTTGTTGATTATTTTGTCCGAGCGATAAGCATTGCGGGCATAGCTATGCCCTCATTCTGGCTTGGAATCGTTATTATTTTAGGTTTGTTAATCGCAACGCAGGCGTGGACCGGCGTTCCTTGGATGCCGCCGATTTTTTACAAACCGATCTGGGTCGATCCTATGCACAACTTATCACAGCTAATTTGGCCAGCCCTGGCCACTGGCTATCGGTATTCTTCGGTTGCAACCCGAATGACGCGATCGGCAATGTTGGATGTTCTACGCGAGGATTATGTAAGGACTGCTCGAGCAAAAGGTTTGATAGAAAAAATTATCGTAAACAAACATGCGTTAAAAAACGCTATGTTACCCGTAGTCACAGTTATTGGTATCGAGTTCGCGTTTCTAATGGGTGGATTAGTTGTTACAGAGCAGGTTTTCAATCTAAACGGTGTTGGTAAGCTATTTGTGGAGTCAGTCACGCAAGCTGATTACACATTGACCCAATCCCTAGTTATGCTCGTTGTATTTATATACGTAGTGATTAATTTTTTGGTCGACTTAATGTATGCGTGGCTTGACCCTCGCATTCGATATTCTTAACGGGTAAAAGACATGGCAACTTCTGAACTTCCTAACGATGAATTTGTTCTCCCAAAACAAAAGACTATTTGGGACAATATTCTTCGTATGCTTCGCAGACAGCCGCTGGGCTCTGCTGGCGCAGTAGTTATAATATTAATGGCCTTTGCAGCTGTGTTTGCAGAAAGTATTGCGCCCTTTGACCCAGAACTGGAAAATTTCGAATATATGCTTTCTCCTCCAGGAACAGTCCATGAAGATACCGGGAAAGTCTTTTATTTTGGCACGGACTCTTTTGGACGGGATCAACTATCGCGAATGATTTACGGAGCTAGAACAGCTCTTCTAGTGGGTTTTACTGCCTCGTTTTGTGGAGCTTTTCTTGGGCTGATTCTAGGCGTAGCAAGTGCATATTTTGGAGGCTATATTGACCTCGTGCTTCAAAGAGTGTGTGACGTCTTTATGGCCTTCCCATTGATTATCATGGCACTAGCTATAGTCTCTATTTTTGGCACCGGCGTCGAAATGGTTATTATCGCCATTACGATTCCATTTATACCAAATTGTGCCCGAGTTGTCAGGTCGAGTGCGTTAGCTCTAAAGGGTCTCCCTTACATCGACGCTGCCAGGTCGGTAGGATATGGCCACGTTAGAATTATTATGCGCCACATGGTTCCCAACGTCATGGCGCCGTTCTTGATTATGCTCACAGCTTTTGTTGGCCAAGCAATATTGACTGAGGCCTCCTTGTCATACTTGGGCATGGGTGTTCAGGAACCGACAGCCGCCTGGGGGCTGATGCTACAAGGTGGAGCCGAAGAATATGCCGAGAGCGCTCCTTGGGTTCCAATTTGGCCTGGTGTGGCAATTACGTTAGCGGTCTTTGGCTTCAATTTGTTTGGTGATGCCGTCAGAGATGTACTCGACCCTAAATTACGCTCTCAAACATAGTAATCTTGAGAAGGGGTGTGAATCATTACACCCCAGACCTGTTTTCAATAGGACAGCTCAGTAATGACTAAAGACGTACGATTGTTGTTCAAATGAAGAATATGGGACCGGGCCTGACGGCTTGGACTATGTCCACTAATCATAACCGTATGATGGAGCTCCAACGTACTTCTTTCAAAGGAGGTAACGGACCTGTAAAACTAGAGTATTATGGAAGCTCTGCATTTCAGATAACCTCTCCCTCGGGTATTACTGTAATGATAGATCCCTGGAGGAACCATCCCAGCCGGAAATGGGATTGGTATTTTGGAGACTTCCCCTTGACGGCTGTGGACATAGGAGTATCAACACACGCTCACTTCGATCATGACGCGCTCCATCTTCTAGATGCTCACGTTCTACTTGACCGTCTTATCGGCACATACACTTTTGGTGATGTCAAAATTATTGGCATAGCTGATAAGCACGCTACAGACTCATCATCTGCTGTGTATGACTTTAAAAAAATAATCAAAGAGTTCGATAATATCGACATCACACCTCCAAATAATCCTCGATCCTGGGACCACTGTCTAATAATCGTTGAGACCGGAGGTCTAAGAATTCTTGCTTGGGGCGATAATAGGCATGATCCACCAAAGGAGGTATGGAACGCTTTACACGATATTGATATCGTTCTCGTTCCAGTGGATCAATCGCAACATGTTATGGGGTTTCATCACCTAGACGAGGTAATAGAAAATTTAAATCCCAGTATTATCGTGCCACACCATTACTATATATTCGACCTAACAGTCCGGCAGAGTACATTGCAGGCCGCAGATGACTGGGTCAGCCAACAGAAAAATCCAAACGTTCTCGATAAAGCGTCTATTTTTTATAACAAAATGGAATTAAATAGCGTTGAAAGTCGAGTTGATTTTTTTGGAGACCACGTCGCATTCGATAAAAAACTATGGCACGATAGCTTGGATTAGAAGTTTTTGGACAGTACGAAGTCGTATACCCCAAGCTTTCCGCGCAAACCTGGTTTAATAACTGCGTCTTTCAGTTCGATAAGTAACTTATGTTGTCCAGGATAGAGCATTAGCGATAGCAAGCCATCACGATTATTCTCAGGATGGTCCTTAATATACAATTGTGTCGTTAGAATTTCTTTTTGCCCTCTAAATATTTTTACATGAATATGAGGCGGTCGTTTATGATCTGGCACTGGCACAAGTGTTATAAAATTGTAACGCCCATCTTTCTTGGTGACGAAAGATCCAAAACCTTGAAATCGCCGATCAAATTTTTCTCTGTTTGGAGCTTTATGGTGATTGTAGATACCATTGTTGTCGTTTTGCCATATTTCAACCCTTGCCCCTTCTATCAAGACACCCTTTTGATCAAAAACTCTTCCTTTCAATTGAAGAGGTTCCCCATCTGGCAACCCTCTACCTAGAAAATCTAAAAGATTAGAATCAACCTCTTTTGGTTTGGTTCGGGGATAGTAAGGACCCTCCACTTGAGCGGGTGTCGACCATTTTGACTGAGCCAAACCGGGGGTTAGATGGATAGAGGCCAGGAACACAAATGTAGTTAGGCACGTGAAGGCAAGTTTCACTCTCAAAGCCATTACCTCGACAGCCCTCTAAACTGATCACAATACCGATTTAGTTATGGGCATAGCTTTCTGTTTAGGCCGCCATCCCATCAAATGGCTTCACGTAATGGCCTTCGTCGACACTAACTAACTCATAGTCTTCTGGTTCAAAGCCAATTGGTTTTAATGGACTTGGAATCTCATCTGTCATTAGGTTGAGTTCTTTTTTGCGTAGATTTGGATCGGCTACAGGCACAGCGGACATAAGCTTTTTGGTATAGGGATGCTGAGGGTTCTCGAAAACCTGCCCGCGCATTCCAAGTTCAACTATCTCACCCAAATACATAACCGCTACTCGATGGCTCACTCTTTCTACAACCGCCATGTCGTGGCTAATAAATAGATAGGACAATCCAAACTCTTCCTGCAAGTCCATCATTAGGTTAATGACCTGTGCCTGAATTGAAACGTCGAGCGCCGACACGGCCTCGTCAGCTATAATTAGCTGTGGTTCTAATCCGAGGGCCCTAGCTATACATAGACGTTGACGCTGTCCGCCTGAAAATTCGTGAGGATACCTAGCGGCATGTTCAGGCTCTAAGCCCACTCTTTGCAGCAAGCTAGCAACGCGAGCCCGCGCCTCCTGGCCCTTAGCAAGTTCGTGCACAATAATTGGTTCCGCTATAGCGTCGCCTACTGTCATTCGCGGGTTTAAGGAGGCGAAAGGGTCTTGGAAGATCATCTGCATTTGACGACGGTAGGGCCGCATTTGCTTTGCGTTAAGTTTCGTCAACTCCTGACCTTCAAACTTGACGCTTCCCCTAGTCGGCTCCTCTAACCTAATAATGCTTCTGCCAGTAGTTGACTTCCCGCAACCACTTTCACCAACAAGCGCCAGCGTCTCCCCGGGTTGCAAGGAAAAGTTGATCCCTTCAACTGCATGGATACGACCTGTAGCAGTTCCGAAAAGTCCTTTTCTGATATCAAAACGCGTTGTAAGTCCTTCAACTTCAAGGAGAGGTGCATCTTCTCGCCTTACCGTATCTCTGATATCTAATAGTTTTTCCCCTCCAGTTTGCTCTTTTACCTCATCGCCTTCGGCCCGACTAATGTCAACATTTGCAAATTTGGCAGGGAGTTTTCGGCCATTCATGCTGCCAAGGCGAGGTACAGCCGACAACAACGCTTTGGTATACGGATGCTGTGGGTTATGAAAGATTTCCGCTGCTGGGCCTTCTTCAACCTTTTCCCCGCGAAGCATGACAACCACCCTATCCGCAACCTCGGCAACCACCCCCATGTCGTGTGTGATAAACATCACTGACATGCCAATATCTTGTTGTAATTTCTTTATCAGGCCCAGGATTTGGGCCTGTATTGTGACGTCGAGCGCGGTTGTTGGCTCATCTGCTATTAGAAGCGACGGTCTACAGCTGAGTGCCATCGCTATCATAACTCTTTGTCGCATCCCGCCAGACAGCTGGTGCGGATATTGGGTAAGTTGTTTTTCTGGTTCTGGAATACGCACGAGCTTTAACATTTCCAGAGCCATTTCTAAGGCTTCTTCCTCTGTCTTTCCCTGATGGAGAATTATAGCTTCAGCTATCTGCATTCCTACAGTAAACACCGGGTTAAGGGAAGTCATTGGCTCCTGAAAAATCATAGAGATGTCATTACCGCGTATATCTCGCATTACATCCTGCTGCTCGCTGGCCAAATCCACGGCACTGCCATTCTTTCGGCGGAAATTCGCCGTGCCAGACATAATTTTTCCACCAGCATAATCGGTTAGCCGCATCAGGGACATTGCCGTCACAGATTTTCCTGATCCAGATTCGCCGACTACCGCAAGTGTTTCGCCTTTATCGATATGCCAGGACACCCCTTCAACTGCCTTGACGGTTTCATCCTCTAAAGGAAAATAAACCCTAAGATCATCAACCTCGATCAGCCGTTTTTCATCCATTTAGAAACACTCCCAATAAAGGACACCAAAGTTGGCCTTTTTTCGCAGTCATCGGTATCGTTCCCCCAATTAACTACAAAAAAACATCAAAATACCGCAGAATTTCGGCGGCTTTTAGTTATAGAATACACCGTGATTGTGTTCAAACAAATTCTAACACTCAACTTAACGAAAAATTATATCTTGGGTTAGAATAAGCCTGAAGACATATTTTTAGCCTTAGGTAAGTTAATTACCGGCCAGAAAATCCAGCGCAGCTTGAGCGCCACCCTTATTGTGGGGAACTCCTGCCGAGGCCAAACCCATCTCCACGCCGGATAACGTCCCCATCAACATCAAATCGTTGAAATCACCTAAATGTCCGATTCGAAAAACTTTCCCTTTGATTTTACCGAGACCTGCCCCAAGAGACATATTGTATTTTTCGAGAATGATAGAACGCAGAGCATCCGCATCATGGCCACTTGGCATTATAACTCCTGTCAAAACCGGGCTGTACTCCTTCGGTTCAGAACATTGAATTTCAAACCCCCAGGTTCTTACCGCACGCCTGGTTGCCTCTGCGTGCCTTTCATGCCTAGCAAAGACATTTTCTAAGCCCTCTTCCATAAGCATGTCGCAGGCCTCCAGCAACCCATAAAGTAAATTAGTCGCAGGTGTGTAAGGGAAGTTTCCCGACGGATTATTGGCTAATTGACTTGTCCAATCCCAATAGGATCGAGGAAGCTTAGCTGACTTACTTGCCGCGACAGCTTTCTCACTAATAGCATTAAAACCAAGACCAGGAGGCAGCATCAAACCTTTTTGAGACCCGGTAATTGTTACATCTACACCCCAATCATCGTGTTTGTAATCTGCAGATCCTAAACCAGAAATTGTATCTACTAGAAATAGGGCCGGATGTTTTGCATTATCGATAGCATCTCGTACCGCTTCTACATTCGATAGGGCCCCCGTAGAGGTTTCGTTATGCACAATACAAACTGCCTTGATCTGCTTTGTTGTATCTGCGAGCAGCCTTTCCTCTATCACTTCAGCTATAGCTCCCCCACGCCAGTCGCCCTCACAAATTTCGGGTTTAAGTCCAAGCCGGCTTGCCAACTCAATCCATAAGTTAGAGAATTGTCCTGTCTCATACATCAAAACCTTATCACCTGGAGAAAGCGTATTAACTAGCGCTGCCTCCCAAGCGCCGGTTCCCGACGAGGGAAAAACGACCACTGGTTGCGAGGTTTTGAAAATCGGCTTTATTTTTTCAAGTACCTCAACGGCCAAGTCCTGGAAACTAGGCCCCCTATGATCCATAGTTGGTCGTTCAATTGCTCTCAGGACACGACCTGGAATATTGCTAGGACCAGGAATTTGCAGAAAATGGGGACCTGCCTTGTAACTCATGTTTGTTTCCTATCTATGATTTTAACATCTAAGCGAAAGTATTATTCCTCTTTCAACTGCAATGATAATGCAAAATTAAGTATGTCACTCAAGCACCATATCTAAGACCTGAGCTACGTGAAGGGCTTTACGGTGTGCCCCATCACTTATCTGGTGTCTGCAGCTGGTCCCATCGGCAACAATTAAGCAGTCTTTATCAGCATCTCTAACAGCTGGCAACAAGTCCAATTCCGCCATTTTGATAGACGTTTCATAATGCTCTGCCTCATAACCAAACGCTCCTGCCATACCACAACAACTAGAATTAATAATATCTACGTCTAGGTCTGGAATTTGCCTCAAAAGCTGCTCTACTGAATTCATATCTCCAAAAGCTTTTTGATGGCAATGCCCATGCAAAAGCACCTTTTGCTCTAAAGCCACCGGTTTAAAACTGATCCGTCTCTGCATAATTTCCTGCAAAAGAAAACCTTCTAACATCATACTCTTTTCGGCAATCCTTTTTGCATCAGCCCCTAACCCCAAGGCAAGCGCCTCGTCGCGCAGTGTATTTAAACAGGAAGGTTCAAGACCAACAATTGGTATGTTTTGTTCTATGTAAGGCAGGTAATAACTGATCAGATTACTTAGCTCCGCGCGAGCCTTTTCAACTAAACCAACAGAGAAATACGTTCTTCCGCAGCAGAGTGGTTGTCCATTCCCATTCAACGGGTTCACTACATGAACTTGATACCCTAGCCTTTCTAATACTCTTAATGCGGAGCGCAAATTTTCAGGTTCGAAGTAAGTATTAAATGTATCTGCCATTAAAACCACTTGTTTATCTTTTGTTGCCCTGCTTGCCTCAGCAGCTTTGAAGGGATTTTTATTCCAGACAGGTAATGTACGTTTTTTCGAAAAACCTAATGTTTGTTCAGTCAACCACGGCAATCCGGGCAATTTGTTCCTTAAGTTACTTAAATAATGATACTTAGAGGCAATTTTTGCATATTTTGGAAGGTAACCCACAAGCCTATCCCTCATTGATAGGCCATTTTTTTGAACGTAAGCAGATTTATGTTCAATTTTCATCTTGGCCATGTCCACCCCAGTTGGACATTCTCTTCGGCATGCCTTGCAAGACACACACAACTCCATGGTCTCTGACATTTCCTTCGAAGATATGGCATCGGGTCCTAGTTGGCCACTTAGAGCTAAACGCAAAGTATTGGCCCGTCCCCTAGTGACGTGCTTTTCATCTTTAGTTACACGATAACTGGGACACATCACTCCCGCTGAAACTTTCCTACAAGCACCGTTGTTATTACACATCTCCACAGCTCCAGACAGTCCGATCCAATCTGACCAGTCCAATGCTGTAGCTATCTCGGTCGCTTGATAATTGGGCTTATATCTAAATAAAGACCTGTCATCCATTTTAGGTGGATCGACAATCCTTCCCGGATTTAATAATCCTCTTGGATCAAATAAGCTCTTAATCTCAGAGAATGCTTTTACTAGGCGGTCCCCATACATTTTTTCATGAAATTCAGAACGAACTATACCGTCGCCGTGTTCTCCCGAATGCGACCCCTTGTATTCTCGAACCATTTCAAAAGCCTCTTCCGCTATGGCCCGCATTTTTTTAACATCCTTACCCTTCTTCATATCCAGTACTGGTCTGACATGAAGGCATCCCACCGATGCATGTGCATACCATGTTCCATCGGTTCCATACTTTTTGAATACTTCCGTTAACCGATGGGTGTATTCAGCTAAATTCTCTAGAGGGACTGCACAATCTTCTATAAAAGACACTGGTTTTCCTGACGTCTTCATTGACATCATAATGTTTAGGCCCTGTTGTCGGACCTCTGTTATCTTACTTTGAAAAACTGGGTCAATCGCCTCGATAATCGCTTTTGGATATCCTAAGTCGGACATCATCGTATCTAATTCCTGCAACTTCTCCTTTAAGGGTCCTAAATCGTCTCCAGAAAATTCAACTAACAGCACAGCATCAGGTTCACCTTTCACAAAGCTGTCGATCGTTGATTTGAAAATTGGGATGTTCCTCGCAAGTTCGATCATCGTCCGATCTATTAACTCAACAGCAACTGGACCCAGCTTTACTAAGTGCTGAGCCGCATCCATTGCAGCATAGAAAGTCGGGAAATGGCATACTCCCATAACCTTATGCTGTGGTACCTGCTGCAGATAAAGCTCTATATTCTTAAAAGTTGCAAGTGTACCTTCAGATCCAACAAGCAGCTTGGCCATATTATGGCCTTGTGGATCAATGGTGTCCAAGTTATAACCGCCCACCCTCCTTTTCAGCTTCGGGAAATAAGTCTCTAATTCTGACATTTCCCTTTCGGCTATTTCTCTTACTGAGCTAACCAATTGGCGATAGTGTTTTGTTCCGTCAATATGCCTAATGTCACTTGGTGTATCTGAAAATCGAGCATGTTCACCGTTTATCAAAAGCGCGTCTATTGAATGAACATTGTCCACCATTATTCCATAGCGGATAGATCGTCCTCCACAGGAGTTATTTGCAGTCATTCCACCAATGGTTGCTCGTGAGGCCGTTGAAATATCTACAGGAAAGAAGAGATTATGAGGTTTTAAGTAGCTATTCAAATGGTCAAGAACGATGCCAGGCTCAACAGATATTCTCATATTCTCATAATCAAAATTTACTATTTTATTTAGGTATTGCGAGCAATCTATAACGATGGCTTCATTTACCGTCTGACCACACTGGCTCGTGCCGCCACCTCTTGATAATATTGGGATATTATGTTCGGCGGCTATTTCAACTGTAGAGACCAAATCCTGTATAGTCTTTGGTACTACAACACCAAAAGGCGCGATTTGATAGATTGAAGCATCGGTTGAATATCTACCTCGTGTGTAAGGGTCAAAGTGAACATGCCCTTCAACATTGCCCTTGAGCAGTGTGGAAACTTTTTCACCTAATTGATAAGAAAAAGGTTCTGGCATTCACTCGTTCCCCAATCGACGTCTTATAAACTCTATAGACCCCGTGCAAAATACCACGGGTAAATTGTAAAGGTTTATAATCTTTCTTTATGCTTTTCAATCTCTGTTCGCATACTGTGAAAAAGGTTGTTGTATTTACCCCAGCAAACGAACTACTCCGTCGTGAGTTAGAGCAAAATTATTTCTCTGCAAGGGTACTTTTTTTCCATAGACGGAAGGCAAAGGCTCACTCATTGAGAAACAAATGGTGAAGGCCGATAATCTATATTCTCAAGCAGGCCCATCAACCGTTTTCCATATTCAATATAAATTTTATAGCTCTCTTCAAAGGATGAAGCACCGGCGTCTGGATCGTGAAAGACTGAAGCCATATGGGGTTCAATGGAGATTCCTCCATTGTAATTCATATGCTTCAACTCTTTTAAGATATCTACGATTTTTGCATCACCTTCTCCAGGGAACACAAAACATTCCTGATCTCCATCTAAAAAAGCATCTTTAATATGAATATGCTCTACATGTTCATGTATTTTTTTGAAAAACTCTAAAGAATCTTGTTTCCTATCTTCCGTCTTAGAATAATCTTTTGAAACAACCGGGTTCCCGGTATCAAATACTAGTCTCATCCCAGGAATGTTGTTTATCAACTCAAGCGTGTGCATCCAACTCATTCCGCCATAGTTCATGCAATTTTCGTGGAGCGGCGTAATTTCAGCGTCTAAAAATTTATCGCAAATCACTTTCAATCTTCGAAACCGTTCCTTTGCATACTGTTCGCTACCCGGACAGCGAGCATAACTCATTATACGAACCAACTTTACGTTCAAGTGCTGCATTCTAGATATTGTTCTCTCAACCTCCTGCAAGCTTATTTCAAATGGGTCGCTAATTTTTTTACTCCAATTAGCAATTGTTGAACCAAAGCAGTTTATATGTATCCCATTATCAAGAAGAACTTTGCAGACGTTTTCAAAGTCAGCATCAGAGATATCATGGATATTTGATTTACCGATGCTGCGAGCTTCTATAGCATTCCATCCTAACTCTTTTGTAACCCTTATTTGATCCTCTATGTTGCTGGATACTTCATCTGCAAATCCGGTCAAATACATAGCTAGCTAACCTCCACTCGCTTTCCTCCTGATGCCGCTGATTCATAAATCGCAGTTATGAGAGCGACCGCCCGTCTGGCCTCCTCACCAGTTATTTTAGGTTCGCCTTTGTTGACAATAGCAGCGACGATATCTTCATAATTTCGGGCATGCCAGGAAAAATCTATGGCAGAGGGATCGGCAGCCCCAGCACCTCCACGACTACTTTGGTCCATAAACTCTTTTCGAATTATGTCATCTGCTTCCGTTTCATCATCAAATTCCCAAACTTTAAAATAATCATCCGCCATGAAAACGGAACCACGCGAACCTGTAATCTGTATTTCCGCTGAATGACCTGTTTTCGACCAACTAGCGGTTGAACCTTGAATGACACCAAGGGCACCTGCTTCAAACTCGCAGAGTGCTACAGCAGTATCTTCTACTTCTATCGCTGTATGTCCTCGTAATCGCGTTTCGGCTCTTACATTTTTGATTGGCCCCATTAGATAAAGCAGCAGGTCTACAGTATGAATGGATTGATTCATTAATGCACCACCTCCATCGAGTTTCCATGTCCCTCGCCAATCGCCACTGTCATAGTAATCTTGGCTTCTCCACCATTTAATATAAGCATCGGCCATATTAACTTCACCAAACCGATTATTCTTTATTGCATCCTTCAGTATTCGCGTCGCTGGATTAAATCGCCGTGGGAAAATGCCACTAAGCAATACATCGGACTTTTTGCATATACTTATCATTTGGTCTATTCGACTCGTGTTTATTTCAAGTGGCTTTTCACACACTACATGTTTTCCAGCCTTTGCACCTGCAGTGCAAGGTTTCAAATGATTTCCACTAGGCGTACAAATACTAATTGCGTCTAGACCAACGTGGCCAAGAAATTCATCTAGATTTGCATAGGGGGCTGCATGAAACTCGTCCGCAAAACGCGTCGCCTTCGCTAGGTCGCGAGATAAAACAGCGGTCAGCTCAGCTCCTGGTGTTGCTGCTATCGCCTGTGCATGAAAACGCGAAATCATTCCCAAACCTATTATTCCAAATTTTACTGTCATCTTTATGCTTCAAATTTTGTGGGCAAGTTGAATTATCTGATTTTTTTCGGGGATTCCAACAAATTCATTATTTGACAGTACCAGTTAACCTCAATTTCGGCCATGGCAATTGCAGGGCCAACAAATTCTCGTTAATCTTTTTTCAATTCAATTTAACCACCTACCAAATGGAGAAAAGCCATGGGGAGATTGGAAGGAAAGGTAGCTTTAATTTCTGGCGGTGCACGAGGCCAAGGAGCAGCAGAAGCAAGGGCATTTGTTAAAGAGGGAGCTAAAGTTGTTTTTGGCGATATTATTGATGAAAATGGCTATGAAGTTGAGGGTGAAATAAATCAAACCTCAGAAGATTCAAAATACATACATCTTGACGTAACAAATGAAGCTGATTGGGTTTCCGCTATAAATACAACAGTAACGACTTTTGGAAAACTAAACGTTTTAGTTAATAATGCTGCAATCGTCATTCCCAGGGTCCCGATAGAGCAGCGTACTGTAGATGAATGGGAGAGAGTTCAGGCAGTTAATTCTAAAGGCGTTTTCCTTGGCGCAAAACATGCTATTCCAGAGATGAGGCGTGCTGGCGGTGGATCTATTATCAATATTTGTTCAGTAGCGGGATTTGGCCAGTCGACCACACAAGAGCCCGCATATGCGGCAAGCAAAGGCGCCGTAAGGGTTTTAAGTAAGGTCATTGCAACTCAACACGCGAAGGATAAAATACGAAGTAACGCTATTTTTCCAGGTCCAATCGATACAGAAATGGTTCATCAAGCCATGTCTGATCCCAAAATTCTAGCCGAGAGACTCAGCCGTGTACCGCTTGGAAGGCTTGGAACAATAGCTGAGATTGTATCTGGAGTAATTTTTTTAGCTTCTGAGGAGTCTTCATATATGACCGGTGGAGAACTCGTTATTGATGGTGGAGCAACCTCCATGTAGAACATAACCAAGCCAAATGCGAGAAATGTCCTAGTCACGCTTTTGAACATTGCCCACCTTGGGTTCCCAGAGTTGATGCTAACAATACAACTTGACGTCAATTCTCGAAATTATAGTGCTCTTTAAGAAATAATTTTGAGAACTTTTCGGACTTGAAATCTTCTAATAATGACCCAGTATCTCGATCAACCGGGTCACCATAACCACCGGCGCCTGGTGTTTCTATACAAACTGCTTTTGTTGGCTCGACCTGAAGAGATGCTGGTTTAATGTCTAGCTCATCCTTACTACCGTCTGGATTAATTAATGATATTGAACCAGTGCCCCCGCCTTTACCACCAAATAGTCCCCAAGGAGGCGTAACTGCTCTTTCGCCCTGCCCCGAAAATGTTAAGGTATGGCCCAAGCCCCGATAAACTCGTCGAAGTCCCATCCCGCCTCGCCATTTCCCTGCACCACCCGAATTCTCAACGAGTTCGTATTTTTCAACCAAAAGTGGATACTCGTTTTCAAGTGCTTCAACAGGTAAATTAGACGTGTTTGTGACATGTACCTGTATCCCATCTGAACCATCCTGGTACGATCGCCCCCCAGCCCCGCCCCCTATCGTCTCCATATAAAGATAATATTGGCCATCGGGCCCTTCACCCGAAAAGGTTGCAACTCCATTTGCGCCATTGCAAGCAGCTATAACGCGTTCTGGCACTGCAGGCGCCAAGGCTCCTAATATAACATCAATAATACGCTGACAGGTTTGAGCTCGCGCTGCAGTTGCTGCTGGGAAAGAGGCGTTAACAACGCTTGCTTCAGGTGCATCAATATGAACAGGTTCTAGCATGCCGTGATTTGTTGGTCCATCTGGATCGATTAAAACCTTAAGAGCAAAAAGAACACTTGCCTGAAGTCCGGCAAAGCTATTATTCATATTACCCGTCACTTGGGGTGCCGATCCCTCAAAGTTGAGCCATATTTCATCACTTTGGATATCGATTTTTACACAAATTGGAATGTTTGTTGTTCCCATGCCGTCATCATCCAGCACATCTGTAAATTCATATTTTCCATCAGGAAGATCCGCAATTCCTGCACGCATTCTTCGAGTAACAGCCTCAATTATCCCAGTACAACCCTCGGAAATCTGTTCTCGTGTCCATTTAGTGAAAAGCTCTTTTAAGCGCCTCGCACCGAGTTTATTCGCTGCTATTTGGGCCATATAATCCCCTTTGCGCTCTGCGGGGACTCTCACGTTTAGTAAAACCAGGTCCAATACATCATCTAGTATCTCATGATTTTTTGCTATCCTGATAGGTGGTATTCTAAGACCCTCCTGATAAATTTCTGTCATTCCACCAGCCATTGAACCAGGCGCCATGCCACCTATGTCAGAATGGTGTGCTATATTGGAGACAAACATGACCAGCTCGTCGTCACGAAAAACAGGCGCAAGAATAGCCACGTCCGGTAAGTGAGAACCGCGTCCTACGAAAGGGTCGTTCGATAAAAACATGTCCCCTGGGCTGATATTGTCTCTTCCGTAACGATCTAATACAACCTCAACTAGTCCAAGCATAGACGCTAAGTGGAGCGGTAGACTCTCACCTTGGACAACAACTTTTCCTTCGGCATCAAAAATAGCTGCGCTATGATCGTGTCTCTCTTTTATATTTGTAGAATAGGCACTCTTCATAATCGCTAAAAACATCTCATCACAAATGCTCGTGAGGCCATTTCTTAGAAGCTCAATTTGAATAGGGGATAAGACTGGCATTTGCTACATCCATTTAATTAATATTGATTAGGAGATTTCCCCAACTATCGACCTTAGCTATGTCTTCCGGAAAAACTACTATCACACTATCCATCTGTTCTATTATTGCTGGCCCAGCCAGTGACTGTCCTGGCGCCAAATCTAACCGGCGGTAGATTTTCGTACTCATCCACTGTTCATTGCCAAAACAAACCATACGCTCCGAAATCGGAATACCTTCTTCAGATACTGGCAACTTGAGTAAGGATGGTTTGGTGAGAACACCCGAAAGCTTTACTTTAACATTAACAAGTTCGACAGTCTCACTCGGTTGAGCATATCCGTAAGCAATCTCATGGGCATTATCAAAAGCTGACCTTAATTGTTCAATCTCTCTGGTGCCAAATTCATTAACTTCAAATGGTATTGGGAGCTCAAAGTTCTGCCCCCGATAACGGAGATCTGCTGTCCAACTTACCTTTCTATTTTGAGAGGGTATATTTTCGCTCTCAAACCATCTCTCTGCTTGGACATTCAATTCTTCCCAAACCATCGAAATATTTTCTTTGGCTTTTTCATCAAAATTACAGAGTAAAGGCTTAACAAAATCTGCTATTAAATCAGAACTCAAAAGCCCCTCTGCGCACAAAATACCCGGATTAGGTGGAATAAAAACTTTTTTTATCCCAAGCTCCTTAGCAACCTCCATGGCGTGGAGAGGACCAGCACCCCCATAAGCAAATAACGTAAACTCTGAGGGATCATATCCCCTCTCAACGGAAATAGCCCGAATTGCTTTTACGATGACAGCACTTGCAACTTGGACAATGCCAATAGCTGTATTTTCTATTGACATTTTCAATTTTTTTGCCAAGTGCTCAATTGAGGTTCTCGCCAATTCCATATTTATTGGCATCCTACCATCCAAAAGAGCTTCGCTTGGCAAGCGACCCAAAATCACATTAGCGTCTGTAACAGTCGCTTCTGAGCCTCCCTTATCATAACAAGCTGGTCCTGGAACGGCGCCTGCGCTTTCTGGACCCACTTTCAAAAGTGCATCTTTATCTATCCATGCGATAGAACCACCGCCAGCACCAACAGCGTTCACATCTAACGCTGGAAGTCTAAGAGGAAAACCAGCAAGATGGCGCGCATGCACCGTGGAAGGCTCACCGTTCGCTATCAGTGATACATCCGCACTCGTACCACCAATGTCCAGCGTGATGATATTTCGCTCTTCAGCTACACCTGCCCGATACGCCGCGCCGATAACCCCAGCCGCTGGACCAGACAATGCAGAACGAATAGGATATTGTCTAGAATAGCCCGCGGACATCAAACCACCCCCACTCTGGCTAATCATTGGGTCGGGCCTAAGGCCTATGCGTTTTGTTTCCCTCGTCAATCGGTCAAGATAGGCACTCATAACGGTTAATAGTGCGGCATTAAGAACAGTGGTTGAAAACCGCTCGTACTCCCGAAATTCTGGATACACCATTGAGGACGTCATTATTGATATTTTATCACCCATGACTTCCTTCAATATTTCAGCTGCACGTCTTTCGTGTTCTGGAAAAGCATGCGAGTGCAAAAAACAAATTGCTACGCAGTCAACCTCCTCTAGCACCATGGTTGCGCCTAATTCCTTGAGTTCTTTTTCATCCAGAGGAGTATGGATCGTGCCATTAGCCTGTATTCTTTCAGATACTTCATAACGAAGCCAGCGGGGCACTAATGGCTTTGGAAAATCTTGATGCATGTCATAGACTTTTGGTCGAGTTTGTCGACCTATTTCTATGAGGTCTCTAAACCCTCGTGTAGTTATGAGCGCGACCTTACCCACCCGCCGTTGAATAAGAGCGTTTGTACCCACTGTCGTGCCATGCGAAAACCTTAAGATACCATTCGGTTCTAAAGCATTATTTCTTAGCAAATCCTCCAAACCTGCAATGATTGCTTGGTCTGGCTTTTCTGGCGTCGATGGGAGTTTATAATAAAGTGTACCAGATGCGGGGCCACTTACTGAAAAGTCGGTGAATGTTCCCCCCACATCTACACCAATATTGATCGCCATAGGCTCCTCGCTTGACCGTTTATCACGGCCAGTTATTGAGTCCGTGTCCCCGACACAGGATCAACTAAACGTTGTTTTACTGATCAGATTACAACCAGTAAACACAAGTTGAGTTTGGATTTGACTGACTTAACTTATCTAGACAGGATTTCTTGCTATTAATTGCTTTGCTATTATCAACTTCTGAAGCTCGTTAGTACCTTCACCAATAGCCAACAATGGTGCGTCTCTGTAATAACGCTCTATATCAAATTCTTTCGAATAGCCGTAAGCACCGTGTAATCTCATTGCCTCAAGGCTATTGTATAGAGCAGCTTCACTAGCAGCAAGCTTTGCCATCCCGGCCTCCATATCGCAACGTTCACCCTTGTCGTAAGCTGCTGCCGCTTGCTCAGTTAGCAGCCGTGCCGACTCAACCTGTGTAGCCATATCAGCAAGCTTAATCTGTATTGATTGATGGTCTGCGATTGGTTTCCCGAATGTCTTCCTAACTTGCGCATACTCGACTGACTTCAGCAAACACGCTTTCGCGATGCCAACTCCTCTTGCCGCCACATTTATTCGGCCAAGTTCTAAGCCGCCCAGAATTTGCTGAAGCCCCCTACCCTCAATGCCACCAACTAAATTTTCGCCTGGAACAAACAGATCATCTAGCACAAACTCACCAGAATCGATGCCTTTGTAGCCCAGTTTTTTCATTCTTTTTGATACTTGGAATTCGGAGCTTTTTTCTACAAGAAATAGACTCATACCTTTGTGCCGAGGTTCTGCTTCAGGGTCTGTTTTTGCCAGAATTGCCAAAACACCACCTTCGACTGCGTTACTGATCCAAGTTTTAGCTCCATTTAGAGAGTATCCGTTTCCAGATTTATCCGCTCTAGTGCGTATACCTTGAAGATCAGTACCTGCGTCAGGTTCTGTCAAAGCTATGCCACCTCTTAATTCCCCTGACGCAAATTTCGGCAGCCATTTCGCCTTCTGCTCTTCAGTTCCCGCCCGCTCAACCGCCGCGGCCATTATAAGATGCGAATTAAAGATGCCTGAAACTGACATCCACACAGTTGAGACCCGCTCAACAATTTTCGCGTATGTGGAAACGGACAAACCAAGACCGCCGTATTCGGCCCCGATCGTGGCTCCAAAAAGTCCCATATCAACCATTTTATCAACAATTTCCTGAGGGTAAGTATCGTCAGCTTCCAAGTCATGCGCGTAAGGTGCTACGTCTTTATCAAGAAAGCGGTCGACACTCTCTAGAACCATTCGTTCTTGTTCTTGTCTCTCTTCAAACGAAAAATCTTCAGCTACAGCCATATCTAATTCTCTCTTACTTTCCTTTTTCCACAATTGGTTTATGCAGGTAGTTAATTTGCAATTCCGTGCCCGTGTTTTGCCACTAAAATCGTGCGATCGAACGTCATAAATACTGTCCCATCAGATTTTGTCCCTTTAGTTCTAACAGAGACAATTCCTTGTGTAGGTCGAGACTTTGAAACTCGCTTCTCAAGTACCTCAGTTTCAGCATAGATTGTGTCGCCTATGAAAACAGGAGCTGGAAGTTTAATGTCTGTCCAACCAAGATTTGCAATAGCCTTTTGACTTACATCACTCACACTCATCCCGGCGACAATTGACAACGTAAGGCACGAATTTACCAAGATTTTACCGAATTCACTATCTTTTGCATATTCTGCGTCAAAGTGAAGCGGATGAGTATTCATCGTCAAAAGCGTAAACCAGGAATTATCTGCCTCATTTATAGTCCTACCTGGTCGGTGCTCGTAAACGTCTCCAACGTTAAAGTCTTCAAAGTACCGACCAATTTCTTCACGGAAACGGTTGCCTTCACCGTTCCGAACAGCTCTACTTTCGTAAGACATTGATGCCTCTTAATCTTCCCCTGCCATTCGCAGTCCACTATCTTGAGACCTCGTGAGATCCAACATCGCGATTATTGATTTCTCGTTATCTAATGTGAGAAGGACATCTACCAACTCGTCAAGCTGATTTTTTTGAAGGTATGGTGAGACTAAATCGTCAAACTTCTCTCGCGCTTCAACTGACGTCATAAAGTTGCTTGGCTCACCTTTAGGAACTGAGATCTTTTCCTCAAAATTACCTCGCTCCGTTTTTACCCTCACTATACCTGCCATATTGGCCGGATACTCTGATTCCGCCCAAGGATCTGTTACTGTAGTGAATTTTCCAGCTAGCTCTAACGTCGCTACATCATTCAAATGTTTCGCATAATCGTCCCAACCCATGGTTCCCTGTCTTAGAACAACCGCGCCACAAAATGGCATTGAAAATTGCCCATCTACAGCTCCAACTGGCCTTCGCTTAACATCATCAGTTTCGCCAATTATACGCCAGCCTGTATGCGGTAATCCCACCTCAACTGACTTGACTTCTTCCGGAGTTATTTGGTGTTTACTTCGAACTTCTGCGAGCGCGCCCATCGCCGCGTGGCTGTATCTACAAGAAGGGTACGGTTTGACAGCGATATTCATAGTCTCCCAGACTTTACCAAGGTTCTGAGCGGCCTTTCCTAAATCCGGATTAGGTGCGTATGATTGTAGAAAACCATCTTTACCTTCAACCGAACCTATTGGCCCCTTAAATCCCTCGCGGGCAAGGCAAGCAGCTATCAATCCGTTGTGCCCTGCATATCCGACTTGAAATCGTTTTGTCCAAGCGCCGTCAGCCAGAAATCTCATTGAGCCAGAAGTCTGACACTCTGCAATGCCGAATGCACTCTCCATATTTTCGCTATCTAATTTAAAGATCGACCCAGCCGCAGCCGCAGCACCAAAAGTTCCACAAGTTGCTGAGGGATGATATCCTCTCTTGTAGTGCTCTGTAGGATTAAGAGCCAAACTCAGTCTGATTTGCACTTCAAAGCCCGCTGCGATCGCTGCGATTACGTCACTGCCGCTTGCCCCCACCATTTCAGCCGCAGCGAAGGCAGCTGGAATTATAGGTGCGCTCGTATGAAGCGACCCCGCCGCATGCGTGTCATCGAAGTCTAAGCTGTGCGCCAGTGTCCCGTTAATCATAGCTGCCGCAGGTGGAGTGTATGTCGCGCTGCTTCCCATGACCCTGCTTTGACCTCCAAGATAGCCCATGGCTTGGCTGGCAGAGAGAAGCGCTGGTGTTGATTCCGCGTCATGCATAGCACGGATTGATATACCAACAGTGTCCATAACTAAAAACTTAATCCGCTCTACCACATCTTTTGGAATATCATCAAAAGAGAGGTTTGCAGCAAAGTTCGCCAGTTTTTTTGTTTCAGACATTTTACACCTCCTTAAAACCAAGTCATTTTACCGCTCTAAAGTAAGCTGATGCGGCCACGACGTCAATTAAGAGTATTAAATAGGTTAATCCTCTATTGAAACATCAAAATCCTGATCAAGACTATATTGAAAGGTAGTCAAAAAACCCACCACATTTTGCATCTATAAACTTTTTTCTCGATTATAAATTTAGCAACCTATTCTAATTTTTTTTGCAGGTTTAAGCTCGGATAAGAAGTATCAGCGGATTTACTGCCCTCCTTTACGATGCCGGGCTGGTTTGCCTCTACCTCCAGCTCAATTTCCTCTATTTTATTGCCACGTTTTGTAATCTTTTCGGTAGAAACTCGTATTTGCCTCAAATCATCCTCCGCTTGCCGGAAATGATTCTCCAACTTTCCTACCCGACCATCTAATCGTCCTACGTCTTGCAAAAGCACCATTATTTCTCGCTGAATAACATGAGCTTGCTCCCTCATCTGTGAGTCTTTCAAAATAGCTCTTATGGTATTCAACGTTGCCATTAATGTGGTTGGCGACACGACCCATACCTTAGACTTCCATGACTTCTCAACTACCTCTGGTAAATTTGCATGAAGCTCCGCATAGACAGCTTCAGATGGTAAAAATAATAAAGCAGATTCAGCTGTTTCCCCGGGGACAATATACTTGTCTGATATATCACTGACATGCTTCAAAATGTCTGTGGCAAGTGATTTTCTTGCTTGATTTCTATCACGATCACTCTCAGCGTCTACGAGTAACCGATACGACTCCAACGGAAACTTTGCATCTATGGCTATCGGTCCAGGCGGGTAGGGTAAATTTAATAAGCAATCGACCCTTCTGTCCCCTGATAAAGCAGCTTGGAAGCTATAAAAATTTGGCGGCATAATTGATTTTACTAGATCTGCAAGTTGCACTTCACCAAAAGCACCACGAGCTTGTTTATTAGAGAGAATATCCTGAAGTCCAACCACCTGACTAGACAATTCTTCTATGTTTTTTTGTGCAGCATCTATTCTTACTAATCGTTCCTTAAGTTCACCGAGACTTGTTTGTTGACTGACGCGAGATTTTTCCATCCCTTCGCCAAATCGCTGCCCAAGATCCGCTAATCGCTCTTCAAGTTTTTTACTAACTGCTCGTTCTTGGGACTGCATCAAATCAACTAATCTGTTTTGATTTGTTGTCTGGGTTTCTGATAATTGGTTTAGGCGTCCCGCCAACTCCCCTTGAGTGATGGCTAACTTATCGGTTGTATCTTTTGTCGAGATTCGGGTCTCCTGGAGCTCTCTAATCACTTGTCTGGTAGAGGCCCCATTCCTGACAACTACAAATACTAATATTACGAATAAAGAAAGAATCAGTACTATTGTTGTATATAAATCTAAACTCACAAAAAGTATCCAACTAGAATATTTGTTACAATCACAACAATATATTGTAGATGATCAAGCGTCTAGAGAGCCTACTTTTGGCTATTACTTGACGCTTAACTTCTCATGGCGTACCTATTTTTTGTGCAAATTTAAGAGGTAATAGTATGGCCGTTATGCCAATAGTTTGGGCTCCAGATCCCGTGCTTAAAACTAAGTGCACGAAAGTAAGTGTAATAGATGATAATATTCTTAGTCTCATGGAAGACATGTTAGAAACTATGTATCAAGCACCCGGGATTGGTCTTGCCGCACCACAAGTGGGTGTGAAACAGAGAATTATCGTGATCGACTGTTCAGCTAAAAACGAAGCCCCTAACCCATACCGTATGATTAACCCAGAATTGGTTTCTGTATCAAAGGAACTTACTACAGAAGAGGAGGGTTGTCTTTCTCTCCCTGGATTTTATGCTGAAATTACAAGGCCAGCCAGGGCAAGAGTTAGATATACCGATGAAAGAAATAAACAACAGACTATAGACGTCGATGGTTTACTATCAGTTTGTATTCAACATGAGATAGATCATTTAAATGGTATTCTTTTTGTGGATCACCTTTCTTCACTTAAGCGCAATATGATACTGAAAAAAATGATCAAGGCAAAAAAAGAACAAGTTCATTAGGATTTTCAATAAAGGCTCATGTCGAATAATAATAGAAAACTAAGACTAGCATTTATGGGAACACCAGAATTTTCCGTACCGACACTTCAATCTCTCATATCTTTCGGCCACGATATCCTCGCTGTTTATACCCAGCCACCGCGTCCAGCCGGCAGGGGGAAAAAAGATAAAATCTCTCCGGTGCATTATTTGGCGGAGTTGAACGGGCTTACTGTCAAAACACCCAAGAGTTTAAAAAATGATGCGGAGCAGCAATATTTTAAGAGACTTAAGTTAGATGCAGCGATTGTTGTGGCATATGGCCTTATTTTACCAAAGACATTTCTTGAAGCACCACGTCTTGGTTGCATCAACATACATGCCTCAATACTTCCTCGTTGGAGAGGAGCAGCTCCGATACAACGCGCTTTAATGGCTGGTGATGCTAAGACTGGGATTACTATTATGCAGATGGACGAGCAATTAGATACTGGCCCTATGTTTAAAACTAGCGAAATAGAGATCACGGGCCAAACCACTGGGGAAACCTTACATCAAATACTGGCCAATCTTGGTGCAGACATAATAAACACCGCACTTAATGGAATTGATACCGGCGCCCTGAAGGCAATAGGGCAGCCCGTGTCGGGCGCCTCGTATGCAAGTAAACTCTCCCGTGATGACGGGCATATAGATTGGAATAAGTCCGCTCAGGAGATTGAAAAGTTAGTTAGGGCTCTATACCCCTGGCCTGGCGCTTGGACGGAAATCGATGGTTCAAGAGTAAAAATTTTTGAAACGGAGGTAATCCCAACTTCGAAGCCAATATCCCCGCCTGGGGAGACTGTTGATAACAATCTTACCATTTCGTGCGGTCAAGATTGTCTTCGGTTACTACGTTTACAAAAGCAGGGAAGAAAAGTGATGTGCACCACTGAATATCTAAATGGCAGTCCAATTTCTAAGGGAACTAGGTTATCTTAGCAACACTCTACTTCACTCAGAGGACCAGCGATCAGCCGCATCTTTATCTGCATGAATAGCTTCAACCCACTTAGAGCCTGACGCTGTTTCTTCTAACTTCCAAAATGGTGCTTTAGTCTTTAACCAGTCTATTAAAAAATGGCATGCTTCAAATGCCTCCTCGCGGTGCGCTGAAGCACATGCAACTAAAACAATTTGATCGCCTAAATCTAATTTTCCATATCTATGGATAATAAGACTGGCTTCAAGATGCCACCTTTGATGCGCAATGGAATCAATATGTTCAAGTTGTTTTTCCGTCATCCCAGGATAGTGTTCAAGCGTCATAGACGAGATTTTTTCCGGTGCAGTGATATCGCGGACAAGCCCAACAAACGAAGTCAGGCCCCCTATTTTGTAATTGTTTTTTGTGAGTTTTGCCAACTCCATTCCCATGTCGAAATCTTCTTGTTGCACCCTTATCAAAACATTAACCTCCAGTCACCGGCGGGAAAAAGGCAATCTCATCGCCTGCAGTGATTGCATGATCTAGATCAACATACTCCTGGTTTACCGCAACGCGAATGAGGCTCGGATCACTAAAAGCAGCTTTGTAGCTTTCACCTCGATTAATCAGCCAATTCAAAAGAGTCCTTACATCATTTATTCCAGATGGAACATCAACTGACTCCTCTGAGACGCCTAGATTTGTCCTGACCCAAGCGAAATAAAGAAGTTTCATATCCCAAACTCGCTAAATGGAAAATACTTCACAGTGTCCCCTTTCCTAATTCTTGTTACCTCCTCAGGTAATTCGACCAAGCCATCAGCAAAAACTAATGACGAAAGTATTCCCGCTCCCTCTTTTCCGTACTTACGAAAAACTAGCCCTTCCGTTTTATCTTCACGTACCTTTACCCTGACGAACTCTTTTCGGTCTGGTTTTTTAGCATATTCAAAATCTGCTCGACCAATAAACGGTTGTGGATAGATGTTTCTAGCGCCAGAAAGGTGAAGAATTATTGGGCGAGCGATTTTAAGAAAGGTTACCATCGCTGCAACCGGATTTCCGGGTAACCCGATAAAAAACGTTTCCTTAAATCGACCAAGAGCAACAGGCCTCCCTGGTTTGATAGCTAGCCTCCAAAATAAAAGTTCGCCTGTCTTTTCAATAAAATTTTTTACATGATCTTCCTCACCAGTTGACACCCCTCCTGAGGTGATTATCAAATCTTTCTGTTGGGTTGATGATGCTACCGCTTTTTCTATGAGAGCAGGATTGTCAGGGATAATACCTATATCGTCCACTTCACATCCAAGCGCCGTAAGTAAATTCAGTAGAGTAAAGCGATTGGAGTCGTAGATTTTGCCTCTTGCGAGCTCTTCACCAGGATCCAGCACCTCATCGCCTGTAGAAAATACAGCTACACGAAGTGGTTTTCGAACACTCAACGAAACTTTACCTGTAGCCGCAGCCAATCCAATATCCTGCGGTCTTAATCGCGTTCCTGCTTTTAGAACGCGCGTGCCTGCGGCTATATCCTCTCCCGATAACCGCCTGTTTGATCCACGTTTTATTCCAGGCGGAATTATTACTTTTCCGTTTTCAAGTTGGCAGTCCTCTTGCATAAGGACGGTATCAGGGTTTTCTGCGTCTGGGCCATTCGGCATCACCGCGCCTGTGAAAATTCTGACTGCCTCCCCTCTTTTTTGCAGACATTTAAGCGGTCTGCCAGCAGCAGCTTTTCCCGCTATCGGCAATTCCGTGCTTCCCGTTTTATTGAGATCATCGAAGAAAATCGAGTAACCATCGACTGCAGAGTTATTGTCTGCCGGTACATTTTCCGAAGCAGTAACATCCTCCGCCAGAATTTTATTCAACGCTCTGTTGAGTGCGATTTCTTCAGTATCTTTTTTTATTAAAAGACTATCCAATATAGTGGCTAAAGCCGCGTCTATTCGGGTTAGCTTACCGCCAAAAGCAAAACAATCACTTGTTAATTGGACCATATTTTAAGTCACTTTTAGTTTCAAATATTCAATTATAAATTCGGATATCGCGTTGTAATCGCTTGTATCAAATACCGGAACATCGAGACCGGAAAGTTTTACATCGCTTACTACCATACATATTTTTGGGTCAGTTTGACAAATCAACTCTTTTCCAAGCTTACCACGATGTACTTCCAATTTGCTGTGATTTTCCTTTTTAAACCCTTCTATAAGAACAAGATCTACTGGTTGTAATTTACTTAATAATTCATGCAAGTTTGTTTCGTTTTGGTCATCTTGTTCATGAATTAGAGCCCATCGACGTTGCGAGGATATAAGCACTTCCTGAGCTCCAGCTCGCCGATGCTCATACGAGTCTTTTCCTGGTTTGTCTATATCGAAATTATGATGTGCATGCTTAATTGTAGAAACCGTTAATCCTTTTTTGGCAAAAGTCGGAATGAGGTTTTTTACAAGTGTTGTTTTTCCGCTATTTTGCCAACCCGCTATACCAAATTTCTGCATCGCTGTGTTCTTATGAATTTAAACTTGAGTATTAAGTAAAATTTAATCTTCTACTATCTTCTTTCTAGGACTTTCAGAAGTAAGGTGTAATAACCCGGACCTGAGGTAGTCATAACCAGTCCAAATGGTAAGGAGTGCTGCAATCCAGAGACAAACCTCGCCTATTGATAAAGCCGGGATGTAGCTCGGACCCGCGTCACCAATAATGAGAAAACCAATAGAAACCATTTGCAAGCTGGTTTTCCACTTGGCAAGTTTACTGACTGGCAAACCAACTCTTATTTCTGCTAAATACTCTCTTAGTCCTGAAACCAAGATCTCCCTTAGCAGAATAACCAACGCAGGAAGCACGGTCCACCCAGTAATGTAGTCAAACGCGCACAGTTCTAATAAACAGGCCCCCACTAACAACTTATCGGCAATAGGGTCAAAAAGGCGTCCAATCGCAGTTTGGTGATTGAGATACCTAGCAAGATATCCATCCAAATAATCTGTCAAGCAAGCAAAGCTATAAACCGCTAGGGCAGCCCACCTTAAGCCCGGACTACCAATCCAAATAAATCCTATCAGCAGAGGTATAACTGCTATTCGCGTCATTGTAAGAATGTTTGGCAGACTTTTCATCTCACCATCTTAAGCTGAAACTTTTTTGGACGAAATAGTTTCCTTAATTTTCGTAACAATTGTTCTTGCGTTCTAATCTTCATGAAAATGGTGATAAATCTGTTTGGCCAGGTTTTTACTTATTCCGTCTACCAGTTCCAAGTCCCTAAGCCCAGCTCTTGCGACGGCTCTTGCTGATCCAAAATGGAAAAGGAGTTCTTTTTTTCTTTTTGGTCCAACCGCAGGAATTTCATCAAGAATTGATCGTGTGAGTGATTTAAAACGTCTTGCCCTATGGCTTTCTATGGCAAATCGATGAGCTTCATCTCGAAGCCTTTGAAGATAGTGTAATAACGGGTCGTTGGGCTCGAGAGAGAAAGCACTTTTGCCAGATTGGTGAAAGACTTCTCTACCAGCATTGCGATCAGGTCCTTTAGCAATCGCAACAAAACAAATGTCAACTAGGTTAAGTTCTTTAGCAACCTCCAAGGAGGTTGAAAGATGTCCGGCTCCACCATCAATTAAAACCAAATCTGGTTTTACTGTCGTATGTCCGCTTTCCAAAGAATCGGCAACCTTTGAGAACCGCCGTCGTAATACCTGCCGCATCATGTAATAGTCATCACCACCGGCTTTTACTCTATGAGCGGCCTTAACTTTTGAGTTTTCAGGTGCTTGAGGATACTGGTCCTCGATAAGCGCGTCTTTAATATTGAATTTTCTATAGAAATTTTTCTCAAAACCATCTGAACCAGCCACGATCATAGCGCCTACAGCACTAGTTCCTTGAATATGGCTGTTATCGAAGACCTCTATCCTTTCTGGTACTTTTGGAAGCGTAAATATTTCAGCTAGACGCTTAAGAATACTTAACTGCGTTGTTTGCGTAGCGCGGTTACGAGCTAGAGCATCTTTTGCATTATCCTGGGCATGGAGAATTAGCTTCTTTAGTTCCCCCCTTGCAGGTATTGTCAACTTCACTTTACCGCTTGACCTCGATGAGAGCGCCTCAGTCAACAAATCAGCGTTACGAATGTTATTACTTAAGAGAAGTTGCCGCGGCGCCTGCTTGTTTTCATAAAATTGTCCCAAAAAGGCCTCTAGAATAGATTCTTGGTCGTCTAGTCTGTGATGACGCGGAAAATACGCCCTATTTCCAAGATTTCTTCCTCCTCGAAAGAAAAAAACTTGGATACAACTAAATCCTTTTTCAGTATGAAGAGCTATAATGTCGGCGTCGCTCACACCTTTTACATTAATATCTTGCTTCGATTGTATTTGAGTAAGTGCATGTATCCGGTCACGATAAATTGCTGCTCGTTCGTAATCTAAATTTTTACTAGCTGCTTCCATACGAACAGAGAGTGTTTTTTGGACTGAAACACTGTCTCCCGACAAAAAAGAACGCGCCTGATTTACCAAGTCCAAATATTCGGATTGTGTAACATAATCTACACAAGGCGCCGAACAACGCTTTATTTGGTACTGAAGACATGGACGCGTTCGGTTTTTGAATACATTGTCACTGCAGTTTCTTAGCAAAAACGCTTTTTGTAATGCCGTTAAAGATCTGTTTACCGCTCCTGCAGAAGCGTATGGACCGAAGTAATTACCCGGCCGCCTTTGGGTCCCCCGGTGTTTAGTCAGTATCGGCCAATCATCGTCTTGCGAAATATAAATATGGGCAAACGATTTATCATCGCGAAGCAAGACGTTAAAGCGAGGTTTGAATTGTTTTATCAGATTACTTTCTAGCAACAATGCTTCAACTTCTGTATGCGTGGTTATTATTTCAAGCTTTCTTGTTTCGCTCACCATCCTTAATATTCGTTGTGATATACGTTCCGGCTTTGTGTAACTTACGACGCGCTTTTTCAAATTTACTGCCTTGCCCACATACAGAACGTTTCCTCCTTCATCGAGCATACGGTACACACCCGGTTTTTGGGGCAGAGACGGGATTTGCGATTTTATTAACTCCGTTCCTGTTTGGATATTAGTTTTTTGCACTTTTCCGTCAGAATCAATGTGCGATTTAGTGTTCAAGGCTCTTCTTTCTTGCTTCAAATTTAGAATTTGATCATGCTGAATTTTAGTTTAACAGAAGAAAAAAAAGAAGCCGCTTTTTAATCCACGATGGCTGTGGACAAAGCTGGGGATAAGCTGATGAGATATTGATTATCGTCGCAGATACCCTCAAAAATTACATTTTGCTTAAAATATAGGCACTGTTTTTAACCTATTGAAAAATAACGGTTTTTTTCTTTTGCGTTTCATCCTTCCATTTTCATGGCTAGTCTGATGTGATTTTTATTGCTGAAAAATACAAAATTTAGGAACTGTGTACAATCAAGCCCTTCATTTACAATATTCCTATTACTATCTGCCAGTTTTTGCACGTTTAAATTGTATTAACTAATATAAATAAAAGTATTTTTTCTATATTGAATATCGACTACAACTTAGTATTTACTTGAATTAAAGTTTAATTTCTAAAAAAATATAATTTCTTTATTTGGCAAGAGAAGTTTTAAGTGAAGTTATTTGAAAAATTATTTCTTGTTAGCTAGTTTGAGATCGTGAAGCCCATAAATAAATCAGCAATCGTAACCGGAGCAGCGAAACGCATTGGAGCGGGGATTGCAAAGGCCCTCGGTAAGCAGGGATGGTTTGTCTATCTGCATTACAATTCCTCAAGCAAGGAAGCAAAAGAGGTTCTCCATGAAATCAAAAGCAACGGCGGCAGTGGCCAATTGATAAATATGGATTTAAGCCATCCAGATTGCGGTGAAGAAGTAATCAATCAAATTGATAGGACGGCACCGCCAGTCGAGTTATTAATAAATAATGCCGCCAGATTTGAATACGATAATATGTCGAATATTAATAGTGTATCGATGGATCAACATTTTTTTGCCAATGTTCGTGGACCAGCACTTCTAAGTAAGGCTTTCTTCGAATTAATCAAAAAAGGGCAGCAAGGTTGCATTATTAATATTCTCGATAATAAAATCTTTTCCCTCAATCCAGATTATCTTTCGTACACAATCAGTAAAGCCGCATTACAATGTGCAACAGAAACATTTGCTATGGCAATGGCTCCCCGTGTCCGTGTAAATGGTATAGCGCCAGGAATAACGCTCGAAAGCGGAGGACACGGAGAGATCATTTTTCAAAAAGGGCAAAAAATGAGCCCTATTGGTAAAGTTTCTTCAGTCGAGGACATTGTAAAGGCAGTTTTTTTTATTGTTAATACGACATCTCTAAATGGTCATATAATCACGATTGACGGCGGGCAAAGGTTGCAAAAACTTGATAGGGATGTAGCCTTTTTATGATCATTGATATCGGATTTTAGTCTCATGGCAGATATTGTTACAAAACTTTTCCTCGAAAATTTAGAGGTATTGGTGGACATTGGTATTCATGATTTTGAAATCAACCAACCACAACGTCTCCAGATTTCAGTGAGCGTTTCATTAGACCCGGCTCAAATTGATGATGCCGATGAAATAGGAGCAACTTTTGACTATGACCTCATAAGGTCAGAGATTAAAGAGCTGGTAGGTAGCAGAAGGTTCAATCTGCAAGAAACACTTTGCCGACTGATCCTCGAAAAGATCACTATAGAAAAAAGTGTTGTAGGAGCCACGGTTACTACAAAAAAAATCGATGTATATCCCGACTGTGCCGGTGTTGGAGTTCAGATGACTTATACCGCTTAATATTTTGTATATATAATATTTTTTTTGGAGCTTATATTAGTATGATAAGAATCCTGGCGATCACAGATATTCATCACGGCCAAGCGTTTGAAACAAAAAAGAGTAGCTCAGCGTTATTATTATTAGACCGTTTTGTGCAGCATGCAAGTCAAACTAAGCCTAACTTCATAGTCGATTTGGGCGATAGAATTAACGATGTCGATCAGAAAACTGATTATCGACTGATGCAAGAGGTAGCAAATAAGTTTAAGCAAATTTCCATTCAAAGAGAGCATGTTCTAGGAAACCACGACGTTGCATTCCTGAGTAGGAACGATAACGAAACCCTCTTAAATGCCCCTGTAGAAAGTAGAAGCTTTATTTTGAGGGATTGGCATTTTATTTTTTGGTCGCCCGACACACAATATTCTACAAAATCCGGATTTCCCCAAGATGCTAAAGCAGTTGATTGGTTAGAAACTACGCTTGAAAAGCACTCGGGGCCAACCGCTCTTTTTTGCCACGTTCCGCAAATTACTGGAAATTTAGACGGAAATTATTGGTTCGAAAACAATCCCTGGGCAGCTGTCCTTCCTTATAAAGAGCGAGTCTTGGCCATTCTCGCAAATCACCCTGGCATTCAGATTACTTTCGGTGGCCATTTACACTGGCCGAGGTTAAACACATTAAATGGAATACATCATATTACTCTTCCTTCAATAGTAGAGAGTTTCTTTTCTGGGGGCACAGCTTGCGGCTCGTGGGCAGAGATCTGCATCTCAGAAGATCTAACAATTAAGATTAACGGTTATCAGAACCTGGAATGGAAATTACCCTTGAGAAAATATGGCGATAAATGGCCTACACCAAGAATGGCTTCAAGGTAAAAGAGCAGTAAGATTTTAACTGCAAGATGCACCGCCTAGAACACAAAATTTCGAACAGTGTTGATGGTTTAAATATATTTTTTTGCTAGCTTCAGAAAGAGTCTTTCCTAATTCGAACTCTTCCTCGTAAGGTAATAAAGTACACGAGACAACGGTGGGTCTTTCTTGTCCTTTTCGTTTGATTACCATTCGCGAGGACGCACACATTTGTGTTTCAGGTCTAACAGAGAGAATCTCCCAGCAACTCGTAGTTATTTCTGGCACATCCACTGTGATATCCATTTCGGGAAAGATAACTAATTCACTAGGATTATGAGCGTCCACTTGCAGACCAAGATCTTCAAACAAGTTTTTATAACCCTCGCGGCACTCGTGATCACTTTCCTGTGACAAGCTACGACCCGCGACGTTTATTGTATATTTATTATCCCTCAACCACGTCAAACCTTTTATCATCGGATCCCAAGTCCCGACGCCTCGCTCAACTTCATGCACGTCTTTGTCGTAATGATCTATAGAGACCCGAAACACTATTTTTTCAGCGCCAAAAGATTCTTTCAACTGCAAAAGCCCCTTGATTTTATTTTGCAGCGGCCTCATAGCGTTCGTTAAAACCATAATTGAAAGGTTTCGCCTGAGGCATTCCTCCAGCATTTTCAAAAAGTCGGGGTTTAAAAACGGCTCGCCACCAGTGAAGCCGATCTCACAAGTTTTTCCTGAAATATTCTCCAATTCATTCAGAAACTCAACGACATCAGCAAAAGAGAGATAAACCAGTCGATCATTTCTTGGCGACGATTCTATATAACAATTCGAACAAGCTATATTGCAAAGTGTGCCTGTATTGAACCAAAGTGTTTTAAAACCATTAAAATCAACGAAAGCCCGCTGATCTCCATCTTTTGTTATTAGCGGGTTGGAAAATTTTACCAACGTATTTGTCATGATAATCCTTAAAATGTCTATTTTTAACTAAAGCCCTTGTAAAAGTTGCCGCTACTTCCACGTCTTAAATTATAATGTTAACGTTGGTCTACTTGATCGCGAGCGATTACATTTTTTAGTTTACCAAAAAAATATTTACAGGCAATTGATGAACAAACACCAAGATATTAATCGGCCAGACAGTTCCGCAGAGAACCAGGCGCGCCGTCACGATAAGTTTTCACAACAATTAGTCGGCGCTGCAACTCCGGACCTTAAATCATCTGTCGCCAAGCAAGACGCTGGCCGTGAATTCAAAATCGTATCAGAATTTAAGCCATCCGGAGATCAGCCGTCAGCTATTTTTGAATTAACAGATGGATTAAAAAATTCGGCATGGGATCAAGTTCTTTTAGGTGTAACTGGCTCTGGAAAAACATTTAGCATGGCCCACGTTATACAAAATGTGCAACGACCCACTTTAATTTTAGCTCCGAATAAAACGCTAGCCGCTCAACTCTTCGGTGAGATGAAAGCTTTTTTCCCAGACAATGCTGTAGAGTATTTTGTTTCCTATTATGATTATTATTTACCAGAAGCCTATGTTCCTCGCACCGATACATATGTTGAAAAGGAAGCTTCTATCAATGAACAGATAGATCGAATGAGGCACTCTGCAACACGAGCCCTGTTGGAACGTGAAGACGTAATAATTGTAGCTTCGGTTTCCAGTATTTATGGAATCGGAGCAGTTGAGACGTATGGAAATATGACTGTTATACTGAAGGTTGGGGCCTCCCTAGAACCTCAAAACCTGCGAAAGCGGCTTGTAGAATTGCAATACCGCAGAAACGATACAAATTTTCAGCGTGGTTGTTTTAGAGTAAGGGGTGACACCTTAGAGATTTTCCCTGCTCACCTAGAGGATAGAGCCTGGCGGCTCTCCTTTTTTGGAGAAGAGCTGGAAAGTATTCAGGAGTTTGATCCCTTGACCGGCGAAAAAACATCGGAATTAGAACAAGTCAGGGTCTTTGCTAACTCCCACTACGTGACACCAAAACCTACACTTAACCAAGCAATCAATGAAATAAAAATAGAATTAAAAGCCCGTCTTGCAGAGCTGCACGAAAATAGCCTGTTACTGGAAGCACAACGCTTGGAACAGCGGACTACATTCGATTTAGAAATGATAGCCGCCACAGGTTCTTGTGCCGGAATTGAAAATTACTCACGGTACCTCTCCGGAAGAGAGGCCGGACAGCCACCGCCCACACTTTTCGAATACTTACCTGAAAACGCTCTTTTGATGGTGGACGAAAGCCACGTGACCGTGCCTCAAATAGGAGCAATGTATAAAGGAGACTTTGCCAGAAAATCAACCCTATCACAATACGGCTTCCGACTTCCCTCCTGCTTAGATAACCGCCCATTAAAATTTGAAGAGTGGGACATGATGCGACCCCAAACAATTTTTGTTTCTGCAACTCCAGGTCCCTGGGAGTTAGACAAAACAGCCGGTGTATTTACCGAGCAACTTGTAAGGCCAACAGGCTTAATAGATCCTGTTTGTTTAATTCGGCCAACAAAAAGCCAGGTAGACGATGTTATTGCCGAGTGTAAGAATTGTGCGGAACTTGGACAACGTGTCCTTATAACAACGCTTACAAAACGAATGGCCGAAGACTTAACCGAATATATGCTAGAGGCACAAGTTAAGGTCCGGTACATTCACTCAGATATTGATACGCTCGAGCGAATCGAAATTATACGTGACTTAAGGTTGGGTGTCTTCGACGTACTGATAGGAATAAATTTACTTCGGGAAGGATTAGATATTCCGGAGTGCTCACTAGTTGCAATACTAGATGCAGATAAGGAAGGCTACTTAAGATCACGTACCTCACTAGTACAAACTATAGGTAGGGCCGCTCGGAATGTCGATGGACGGGTAATACTTTATGCAGACAATCTTACCGGAAGTCTCGAATATGCGATAAATGAGACCGACCGTCGCCGCAAAAGACAAAGTGAGTATAACCTAAAACACGGTATTACACCCGAGTCGGTAAAAAAGAATATTGGTGATATTCTTGAAAGTGTCTACGAACGAAGCGACCGAATAACAATTGATGCCGGCGAGAGTAGCAGCGAACTGGTAGATAAAGATTTAAAAACAATCATAAAGGAATTTGAAGTCCAAATGAAAGAAGCGGCAGCAAACTTGGAGTTTGAGGAGGCTGCCCGGTTAAGAGATGAAATCAAACGCCTAGAGGCTGCAGAACTAGGCATGACTATAGACGGCAAGCCCCTACCGAGAGGCGGAGTAATAAGATTATCATCGGCCAGGTCTTCTAAGGCTAAAAATATTTCTCCAAACCCAAAGCAACCAAGGCAAAAACAGCGCGCACGAAGGTAATAATCAACGGGGATATTAGAATGAGTAGAAATATCGGTTTAATCACGGGCGCAGCATCAGGAATAGGACTGAAAACAGTCAAACGTCTCCTAAAAAAAGGTTGGGAAGTCTATGGTCTTGACAATGATGAAAGTGGTTTGGAGCGGTCTTCAAAAGAGATAAATAATTCTAACTTTATTGCAAAACCATGCGACTTAAGAAGTGAGGAAGTCCTCAAAAACATTATTGTCGAAATACAGGAAGATCGACAAAAAATTAATTCTCTAATTGCCTGCGCAGGCGTTTTGAAACTGGGGACATTGGAGGATATGTCTACAGAAGATTTTGATTTAGTATTCGATATTAACGTTAGAGGTTTGTGGTTATCTGCAAGAGAAGCTCTCCCCCTTTTGAAAAATGCTGCCAGTCGCGGCGAACTTTCTAGAATTATTTTACTATCGTCAGTTTCAGCATTGCGACCTAAGATAGATAGTGGAGCATACTCGGCTTCAAAGGCGGCCGTTAGTCAGCTCACTAGGGTACTCGCTGTTGAATGCGCAAAGTATGGAATTACGGTAAATGCCATAGCGCCAGGGACTGTAAACACACCTATGGTTAACAAAAAGAACACTCCCCAGAGCCAAGGAAATTGGAGGCCGTCTGGCCCTTCTCCCCTTGGTAGAATCGCCGAGCCATCAGATATAGCAAATGTAATTGAATTTCTTTTGTCAAAAGAAGGATCCTACGTAACAGGAACAACAATACCCGTCGACGGTGGTACACAGGCCGCTTTCATACCGCCAACTTCATTTAATAACTCTAGCAATTAAATTTAGGAAACTACCCAAAACCATACAGAGTATTATCGTATTTCTTTATATGGTAGTCTAAGAAATTAACAACCTCTCTTCTGGATGAACATACTATGCCCGACCCCGAAAAAGAAAATGAAGCCGAACTATCAAAAGAGAAGTTGCTTGATAAAATCAAGATTTTAGAAGATAGACTTTTACAAAAAGAAGAATTGATTGCGATCTTGAAAGAGTACAACCAAAAATTTATTAGCCAATCTGAAAAACTGACAAGCATACTCGAAAAACAACAGCAAAACGGATTGAATGAACGTGAACAATTTCTATTAAAGAAATTTGAACAAATTATTTCCAAAAACAGTTCCAGAACCGACTATGAGGAGAGCGCAATTAGCGATATCAAGCGTTCGGTTACAGGACATGAGGCCCTCAGCTCTTTTTCAGTTATTGGAGACCCTATAACTTCCGCTGCAAAAGAGATCGAGTTTTATCGAAATTTGTATAATATGGAAGATACGCATGAAGATAAGGTACATTCAAAATCATCAAGTACCACCAATCCCTTCCAAAAGACGATCGAGCGGATAAAAACTTCGGAACCATATGTAAACGATCAGGGTCAACTTCACTCATCCCCGATAAATCTAATGACGGAATCACGGGGGGATGAGCTTGATGAGTCAATTAACAAAACAATAAGCTCTGTTTCCTCGGTGAAACCTAAAGGACGTTTAAAAATCCGTTGAACACTTTTACTACAACAGGCATTATTCTATCACCACGCTAACGGAACCAAATATTCCAAAATCGGCAACCACATTATCACCTTGTTTTATTGGAATGGGCGTTGTGCAACTACCTGTTGTCACCACTGCTTTATTATTTATTGTTATATCGTTTTGAGAAAGTTCGTTAATTAACCATGTCAACGCGGTTATTGGATGGCGTAAGACATTGGCCCCAGAACCAAAATTTTTTGTACTGCGGCTCGTTGATATTGCGACTTTTTGCTTGGCCAAGTCAGTATCTCTCCAATTATATTCCACTTCATTTCCGATTATAAAATGATGCGCGCAAGCATTATCAACAATAAGTTTATACTCTCCTACTCTTTCAAAATGCTCAAATCGAGAATTTGGTAATTCAATAGCTAGATAAAGCTTATCAATTGCTTCTAATACCTCATTTTCGGTGTAAAGGCCTTGTTTTGGCTCCAAACGTTTGCCCATACTAAACGCGAACTCGGGCTCAGCGACTGCCATCCTGTTGTTTTCAAATATGAGTTTAGACCCCGAAGTGTAGATATTTTCACGCAGCAAAAGCCCCGCGATAGGCACACTGACCCCAATATGTTTTTGGCCGGCTTCGCTTGTCGCAGCGATCTTCCATCCGAATATTGGTTTCGAACTAAAGCCTGCATATTCCATTTGAATTTGATAGGCCTCTAAGCGATTGGATGGTTCTAATTCTTCTGGAAAATCCTTCAATGAATGACCGTTTTGCCATGCTTCCCAGATGAGACTTGAGGCTTGCTTTTTTTTGCTGTTGCTTATCACCGTAATCCCCTCTAAACGCTACCAGTTTTCGGCGTGCGGTCGTATCTCAACGTCGAAACTCCAGGCACCCCTCGACTGATTTGCAACATGGAAGACTTCATCGGCTATTTCGTCTGGTTTTATAAAAAAATCATCTGGTTTGTCGGGATATCTCTTGCGCGTCCATCTCAAATCTATGACCGCATCTATAGTGATATACGCGACATGCACTCCTCTAGGACCAGCCTCCTGAGCAATTGATTGGGCCAGTATTCGTTGACCTGCTTTCGTTGGAGCGAAAGCCGCATAGCCGGCTCGCCCCCGGTGGGCGGCCGTATTACCAGTACAAATCAATGAACCATAGCCTACCTCCATCATTTTAGGCAGAGTTAATTGCGCTAAATGTAAAAGGGCCATTGTGTTGACCTGAAAGGTTTTTTCAAGATCGCTGGGGTCGATTTCCATAAATGTTCCCCAGGCCCCAGACACGGCATTATGAATAACAACAGACGGATGGCCTAAATCTTTAGCAATTTTTTTCAAAGTTTCTTTTAAGGCTGTCGTGTCTGTTACATCGCAAGGATAAGCATGTGCATTTTCAATTTCGCTCTCGAATTGTTCAAGTCGGTCACCCCGACGAGCTAACATCGCCACCGAGTAGCCCGAGTTGGCGAATTTACGTGCTAGTGCATTTCCAGTTCCCCAACCAACACCTGTAATGACGCAAGTTCCTTTATTCAAAGTGATCTCCATCGGTTCTTTTATTTTTAGAATGATAATTTATAGAGCAACGGGCAAGGATCCTAGATATGATTCCATGCCAATCAGCTTTATTTAATGATGTTTCAATGCAACCATGAACTCGTTTCATAAGCATAACTATATTGGGTGCTCACTTATGGAAATTTGTGTGCATAAAAGGTATTAGGAGTTACCAGAGATGTCTGATTACATACAAACAGCTCTTATTACGGGCGCTGGAAACGGAATTGGCCGGGCTACAGCAATGGCTTTGGCAAAGTCCGGTCGAAAAGTAAGCTGTGCCGATATCAAAATGGATGACGCGCAACGAACTGCTGATGCGATAAAGCACCAAGGGGGAACTGCGCATGCAGTAGGTGCAGATGTGGGTTCAATCTCTGATATTGAAGCCATGATAAAAGAAACCCTGTCGGTTTGCGGATCGCTAGATATAATTGTCAACAACGCCGGCATCACTCGAGCAGCATATATCATGGATCTCACCGAAGAGGATTGGGATAGAATTCATAGGGTCAACGCAAAAGGGGTCTTCTTTTGCCTACAGGGCGCCGCTCGACAAATGATTGAGCAAGGTCTAGGAGGTCGAATAATCAACATAGCATCCATTGCCGGGAAGGGTTTTTCGGGTACATCAAATGCCGCTTATTCAGCGAGTAAAGGAGCTGTAATTAGTCTAACCCGTACTGCTGCCCAGCAACTTGCAAGGTATGATATAAACGTGAATTCCATCTGCCCTGGCGTTACCACAACTGAAATAGTGGAAAAACTGTCGGTAGATAGAGCAAAGGCCCAAGGTATTACTAAAGCAGAAATGATGAAGGAGATGAGCAAAGACATACCGCTTCAACGCGCCAATGAACCAGAAGATATCGCAGCAATGGCAATATTTTTAGCGTCAAATGGCGCTCGAAATATCACAGGTCAATCCTTTAACGTGGATGGCGGGTTAATAACCAGTTAAAAATGCTTTCGCCAATTCAGAATTTATGTATAGTCATTAATAAAATTTTCAATTTGTATTTTAAAAAAATAATCCGGATGGACTAATTGCCAATAAAGAAAAAGATATCTGAGGCTACAATATTTCAAACTGTACGTTCTAGCTTGATTAATGCTGTTAACTCCCGTGATTTAAAAATTGGCGAAAAACTGCCAACTGAAGCAGAGTTAGCTGCTTTTTTTGGTGCCTCGCGCCCCACAATTAATAAGGTCTTACGTTCTCTGGCTCAGGACGGCTTACTAGAAACGCGAAAAAGAGGTGGTACAATTGTGTTAGAGCCAAAAGGGATTAAAATCTCTTTAATGGAGATATCCGAACATGTAACAGCTATCGGCAAGCATTATCAGTTTATACTTGAAAAATATCATAAAGGTAGCAACGGGTCTGGGGGCTTTCATTGGCCAGGCGTTATCGAGGAAACGCCCATTCTTATATTAGAATGCGTACACTTCAGTGATAAAATTCCCATACAGCACGAAAAAAGGTTTATTAACCTCCATTCAGCACCCGAGGCTAGCTCGGTTGATTTTTCATCTGTTTCTCCAGGTAAATGGATCAAGAATTACATTCCTTTTCCTACCGTAACACAAGAATTAGGGGCTGTCGGGGCAGGCAATTCACTGTCGGATTTACTTCGTGTGCGACGGGCAACCCCCTGTATTGGCGTACAGCAACTTGTTAAGAAAAATGATGAATTTATTAGTTTTGCAGAGCTTACTTCGCCGGCTGGACGTTTCCAAATTTATAGTCTTTATGAACCATAGAGACTTGATTTTGGAATAAATAAGCGCAAATCTTTAGATAATCGATCTGTAAGGGTGAATGATGAACGATTTGGTTAGCGAAGAAGCGCAGGCTTGGATTGGAAAATCCGACGACCCAGTTGAGGTGGAAGTTACCCGCCGAGATATTATTAAATACTCGATTGCCACAGAACAACGATTAGATAAATACACTAGCGGAGACGAAGCCCCTCCAATGTTCGTAGCTGGTTTGTCTCGCGAAATTATCCCGATTGATGACCTGGGGGCCGACGGCCTGCCACCTGCTTCCCTTGTACCTGATTTGCCCCTAAGAAGGGTGATGGCGGGCGGAGTGTCGTTTCGCTTCCACCGCCCAGTGAAACCAGGCGACGTGCTAATATTTAATCGAACACTGTCCAACATTGTTGGGAAGGAAGGGAAGACCGGCCCCCTCATTTTTGTTACCTATTCGATTACTTGCGAGACAAAAGACGGTGAAGCTGTGTTAGACCAAGAACAGACACGTATCTTGAGGTAAAAAAAGATGAAGATCGCAAATCTTTCCGTTGGCCAACAACTTCCTATACGACATTTTAAAGCTTCTAATGTTTCACTGTTCTGCTACAACGCAGCAATTTGGAACCCCCATCGCATCCACTACGATGAGAAATATACAAAAGAAATAGAACATCACCCAGATATTGTAATAGATGGACCACTTCAAGGAGACTGGCTTAGCCAGACAGTTACGAATTGGATCAGAGATGACGGAAACCTACTGGAGTTCTCTTATTCAAACAGGCGAGCTTCTTACCTCGGTGAAACCCTTTATGCAGGGGGTGAGATAACGTCTATCGATTCGGACACGAATATTGTTGTGCTATATCTTTATATTAAAAATGAAAAGGATGAAGTCACAACACCAGGCAACGCAAAAGTTAAGATTTTAAACTGACGAGCATTAAATATATACAATAATAAAAGGTTCTGGGGATTTTGATGTTGGACTTTTCTGAAGGCAATGAGACACATTCACTATTAATAGTTGACGACGACGAACCTTTTAGAAATCGCCTGGCGCGAGCTATGGAGAAGCGCGGTTTCGCTGTAACTACGGCGGCATCGGTTTCTGAAGGCTGCAGTGTGGCCCGCCGCGATAAGCCGACTTATGCTGCACTGGATTTGCGTTTAGAAGATGGAAGTGGTTTAGAAATAGTTAAGGAATTGCAGAGTTCTCAACCCGAGGCACGAATTATTGTCCTAACCGGGTATGGGAATATCGCAACCGCCGTGGCGGCGGTTAAGGCTGGCGCAATAGACTATTTACCTAAACCAGCTGACGCCGATGCAGTAGCGGCAGCTTTGCTTGAACGTGAAAACCCACTACCCCCACCTCCAGAAAATCCGATGTCCGCAGATAGAGTTAAATGGGAGCATATTCAAAGAGTCTTCGAGCAATGTGGGCGTAATGTCTCCGAAACAGCAAGGAGATTAAGAATGCACCGACGAACTCTTCAGCGTATTCAAAATAAACACGCCCCAAGGGGTTAAAGACCTTTAGCCATACCCCCCCATGTACGAGCTAAAGTACAGAGCTAATACGCTAATTCCTCGACTGCCTTAAGTCTGATATGTGCTAATTATAGAAGGCACTATAGCGCAATATGAAAATGTCGTTTAACCTTCCCGATGTCCAACAGGTGACTTGGAATTGCAATGGAAGAGACACAGATATTAATTATTCGCAACGGAACTATCGTTGACGGTTCTGGTGGCCAAACGTATGAAGCAGACATTGAAATTACCGGTTCTAAAATCAGCCATATAGGCCAATCTCATAAAAAGGCTGACCATGAAATAGATGCAAGCAATCGGATCGTCACACCTGGTTTTGTCGATATTCATACGCACTATGATGCCCAAGTTACATGGGCTAATCATATAACTCCTTCCTCCTGCAACGGAGTAACATCTGTGTTAATGGGTAATTGTGGTGTTGGTTTTGCTCCGGTCAAGCCGGATCAACACGACATGTTGATTTCTTTAATGGAAGGCGTTGAAGATATACCCGAAGTTGTTCTGAGTGAGGGACTGCCTTGGACTTGGGAAACTTTTGCTGACTATCTCAATACGTTGGAAGAGAGAAGTTTTGACGTCGATGTTGCAACCCAGGTCCCCCACGCAGCTTTAAGAGTTTATGTAATGGGCAAACGCGGTGCTGACCGTGAACCCGCTTCTTCCGAAGATAGAGCAAAAATGGCTAAGTTAGCAGCTGAAGGTATCCAAGCTGGCGCCTTTGGATTTTCTACATCCCGATTGCTACAACATCGCACGGCTGAAGGCGAGCCAATTCCTTCTTATGGCGCCGCTGAAGAAGAGCTTCAAGAAATTGCAGGAGCTATCTCAAAGACTGGGCGGGGCTGGCTGCAAGTTGTCGCTGACTTCGGGGAAAGCCAAGAATCAGAGTTCTCCATGCTAAAACGGCTAGTAGAAAAATCAGGGTTACCTCTTACAATGACGTTGCTTCAACGCGACTCTTGGCCAAATGAATGGTCTGAGCTTTTAGAGAAGATAGAAGCGGCAAATACCGAAGGACATTTGATCACTGGCCAAGTAAGAGGGCGTCCAACAAGTACTCTTCTTGGTTTTGAACTTTCTGAAAACCCCTTCTTAGGTTGCCCAAGTTGGAGTGAAGTAGCAAATTTGGATATAAAAGCTAAATTTAAGGTGTTAAGACACCCAGCGTTCAGAGAAAGATTAGTTAACGAACCAGGCGGAACAAAAGAACAAATTGCACGATACCGTGATTGGAATAAAATTTTTCTGCTTGGAAACCCGCCTCAATACGAGCCTCTTCCCGAACACAGCATTGCTTCAATTGCAGAAAAACAAAATACAAGTCCAGCCAAAATAGCTTTTGATTTAATGATGGGAGATGACGGAAAAACAATACTTTATCACCCAATGTCAAACTATAGTGCTGGTGACATGTCCTGCGTTCATTCCATGCTACAGCACCCTAATACATTAATGGGGTTAGGAGACGGCGGAGCACATGTTGGAATAATGTGTGATGCAACAGATATGACACATGCTCTAACACACTGGACCCGCGATCGAACACGAGGAGGCTTACTTCCAGTCGAAAACATTGTTCAAAAAATGACGTACAACAATGCTCGAGCGATCGGCCTAAACGACAGAGGATTAATCCAAGCCGGCTACAAAGCCGATATTAATGTAATTAATTATGATCAACTTCAACTTGATGCACCAAAGATACATTACGATCTTCCTGCAGGGGGAAAACGTCTTATCCAAAAGGCCACTGGATATGACTACACTATTGTATCCGGCATTCCAGTGTGGGTGAACGGCAATCCAACCGGTCAATTGCCGGGTAAACTTTTACGAAGTCAATAAAATTTAGGTCGTTACTGAGATGCGCGCAAGTTGGTATGAAAAAACAGGGCCGGCCTTAAATGTGCTCCAAATTGGCGATATGGCAACGCCGGAGGTTTATGACAACGAGGTTAGGATTAAAATATTCGCTTCCGGTGTAAACCCAGCAGATGTAAAATTACGGTCTGGTCAATCTAGCTATGGTTATAATTTTGATAGGGTAATCCCGAATAGTGATGGTGCAGGTATTATTGACAAGGTTGGCCGGGGCGTATCTAAAAACCGTATTGGCCAACGTGTTTGGCTATTCAACGGACAACGGCTAGGACGCGCCTTTGGAACCGCCGCCGAGTATATTTGTATTAATGTTAATTATGTAACAGAATTACCTAAACATGTTTCTTTCGACGAGGGTGCCACGTTAGGTATTCCAGGATTAACCGCATATCACAGTGTTTTTGCCGACGGCTCAGTAAACGGAAAAACCATCCTAGTTACTGGGGGAGCCGGCGCTGTGGGGTTTTATGCTACTTCGCTCGCTTCCTGGGGAGGCGCTAAGGTGCTATGCACTATCAGCAGCAACCAAAAAGCCAAACGCGCTCTGCTGGCGGGGGCAGAAAATGTAATAAATTATAAAACAGAGGATGTGGCAGAAAGGGTCGATGCCTATACGAAAGGCAAAGGTATAGATCGCTTAATCACCGTAGATTTTGGTGGGGACCTTCCCTGGATGACCTCTATTATGCAACAGAATAGTTGCATAGCCGCTTATGCTTCAGATTCAGAGAAGATGCCAAAATTAGATTTTTTCTCGTTTATGAGAAAAAACATACAAATCCGCCCCTTTATTTTAAATTCGCTTCCGCAACAGGTACTTAATAATGCTCGTTCCGGTATAAATCGCTGGTTGGTTGAAAAACCAAATTCGTTGAGGCCTATCGCCAAAAAGTTTTCTTTGGAAGATATCACGAAAGCTCACGAATTCGTTGAAAGCTCGACTAAATTTGGAACTGTTATAGTAAACCCCTAATTTTTTACCAAGCAAACCTAAAAGCGATCCAATCTATAAGGCGCCATATCTATGTTAAGTGGCTGGTTTGAAGCAAGTGCGGCAATCATTCTCCCCGTCATTGGCGCGCCAGTTAAACCAAGATGAGCATGGCCAAAACCATAAAAAAGCCCCGGGTACCCTGGAACTTCTCCAATGTAGGGAACCGAATCTGGCGGAGACGGTCGTCTTCCCATCCACTCCTGAACAGACGACGTATTGAGTTTGGGAAATAGCGATTTAGCGTGGTCTTTGAAGATTAAAGCGCGTTTATAGTTAGGAGGCGCATCAACACCGGCAAACTCAGCCGTACCTGCACTCCTCATTCCCATTTCCATAGAGCTAGAAACAAATTTATTATCTGCATCTAATATCGAGTTTTTTAAGGTCACGTTTGGTTCTTTGAAAATGAGATGATAACCACGCTCAGCCTCAAGCAGCACCGTTACACCAAAATCTTTTAAGAGTTTTGCTGACCAAACTCCCGCTGTTAAAACAAGTTTTGATGCCTGCTTGTTGCCGTTGTCGGTAACAATTTCATACCCTCCGTTAGTGAGGGGAATTATCCTTTTTACGTCAGCTTTAAAATATTCAACCCCTTGGGCTATGGCTTTTTCGGCAATGACTTTACCGAGACGACCTGGGTTTGTTGTCCTACCTTGACCATTAATCAGAACGCCATTTTGTATAGAAGGCGAGAGGTCTGGTTCTAATTCTCTTACCTCATCCCCAGTAATTGCTTCAATTGGCACTCCCCGTTCCCTACGCAACTTCCATTCAAGCGTCTCTAAATTCATCTTAGCTTTACTACGCGTTACAAAAACATAGGAGCAATCTTCGATTAAATTTTCGTGCCCTGTACCCTTTAATAATTGCTTGTATAAATCAAGGTTGGGTCGATTAAGACTAAGCATAGCGTCTGCTATAGCCGGCAACCTCTCGACACTACCAGACTTCAAGAACTCAACTAACCAAGGTATCATCCGAGGGAAGTACGACCACCTAATTGACAGCGGGCCTGATGGATCAAGCAGCCACTTCGGAACTTTTTTCCAGAGCCCCGGCATAGATTGAGGGATGCACGCCCACTGGGAAATGACGCCCGCATTACCAAAACTTGTTGCTTCAGATGGGTCATCCCGATCTACCAACGTAACATTGAAGCCCTTCTCATTTAATGCAATAGCATTACAAATTCCTACAATTCCAGCACCTAAAACTAATACGTCTGTGTCTTGATGTGTCATAATGTATCCAAAGAGGTTCAATAACTGTTAAATTTTTAATAGAGCTATGTATAGGTATATCATAATACGAATTCTACTTATGATACCAACCGTATTTGGAGCGGGCGTACTCGTTTTTTGTCTCATGCGCATAATACCTGGCGACATTTGTCTAACTCGCTGGGTCGACTTTGGTACAGATTTAAATCCTAACACCTTGAATTTTTGTAGACATAAACTGGGGTTAGACAAGCCCATATCGAGCCAATTTTGGGAGTTTTTAAAAAAAACTTTCTCTCTTGAGTTTGGGTTGTCCATGTGGACCGGAAACGATATGAGCGAGGAGATAAAACTCCGGCTGGCTCTCTCTTTTCAACTAGCGTTCATGGCACTATCATTGACAATACTTACCGCCGTTCCACTTGGTGCAATAGCTGCCTACTATAAAGGTCGTTGGCAAGATTATATTATACAAATTTTTTCCATTGCTGGTGTTGCCATTCCATCATTTTGGTTAGGCATCATGGTTATAGTAGGAATTTTAATCACGTCCCAGAAACTTACTGGTAGCCCATGGATGCCCCCCATCACTTTTGTGTCACCTTTTGAGGATCTATCAAGCAACTTAGCACAACTTATAATACCATCAGTTGTAATTGCTTTGAGATATATCGCCATTACACAAAGAATGACGCGATCCGCAATACTAGAAATACTAAGAGAGGATTATGTTTTAAATGCCCGAGCCTATGGCTTAAATGAATTTACCGTAATGAAAAGGTACGTACTAAGAAACTCAAGTCTGCCGATTATCACTGTTTTAGGAAATGAATTTGCATTCCTAATAGGTGGATTAGTGATAACAGAGCAAGTTTTTAATCTTAACGGTATAGGCGCGTTACTCCTGCATTCTGTAGAAAACGCAGATTACATTGTTACACAAAATCTGGTAATGTTGTTGGTTCTAATTTTCGCAACAATTAATGTAATTGTCGACCTTTCTTATGCTTACTTAGATCCGCGTGTGAGGTTTAATTAGTGTTCTTTGCCTTTCGTGAAAGATTTCACGAAAAATATCAACGGCAAAGCTAAAAAACCGGTTATGGCGAGAAAGTAGAATGCATTAATGTATCCAATCATGGCAGATTGCCTCTCTATTTCACCACTAAGGTTACTAAGATCGAGAAATATGTTGGAATTCGAAGAATCCATTTCACGTCCAAAAAGTAAAATCTCATTAAAAGGATTTATAAAATTTGTAAAATCAGAATAGTTAATTGATGTTGAACGGATAACGATCGTTATCGTTAAGGAAATATATATGCTACTCCCTATATTTCTAAGCAGATGTAAGACAGCAGTCCCCTCAGGAACAAACTTAGGGTCAATGTTAGAAAACATCACAATAGTGAGTGGCACCCACGATAAGCCTACCCCAAAACCCTGAATTGCACTTGCCCATGCAACGCCCGACGTTGTCATATTGATATCAAAATTCGCTAGCAACCAACATGAGCTTGCTTGAGCAATAAAGCCTAAAGCCAATCCAATACGGGGATCTCGTTTACTAATAATTAGGACTAAAAAATTTCCCATAAATGCACCAAAACCTCGAGCGGCTAAAAGTAAGCCAATAATAGACTCTGGATAACCTCTCAGATCTTGAAGCATGCTTGGGTACAAAACGAGTGGTGTGAAGTTTAGCGTGCCGTAAATAAACACAAGGACAAATCCCAATAAATAATTTCTATCTTTTAATAACCATGGATTTAGATACGGATTCCTTGAGGTTAAAATATGAGCGGTAAAGATATAAAAACAGATAATAGCAACCGCTGCCTCTATAAGTATTTCTTTGGAATCAAACCAATCTAGCCTATTTCCTCTGTCCAACATCAATTGCAAAGCAGTTACTGCTATTGACAAGCTAATAAAACCAGTCCAGTCCAACTTACTTAGCTTATCATGCATTGTATCCCTGACATAAAGCCAGGAACCTAAAAATGCTAACAGGCTGAAAGGCGCAATAATGTAAAAGATCCAGCGCCAACTATAGGCTTCAGAAATATAGCCTCCTACTGTTGGTCCAATTATAGGACCACAAACAACTCCCATCCCCCAGACAGCAGTAGCAAAGCTGTGCAACCGCCTCGGGAAAACGCCCAAAATTATTGCTTGTGATAAAGGCACTAACGGACCGCCGAATGCTCCTTGAAAAACTCTGTAAATGACTAATTCTGGGAGTGCCGTCGCTTGACCACAGAGAATCGAGGACGTAGCGAAACCGAAGATCGCGCAGAGCATTAAACGCCTTTGCCCAAACCGAAGCGTCAACCAACCTGTCATAGGCGTCACAATTGCTGTTCCAACAATGTTGAAGGTCACTGTCCAGGCTATTTGATCCTGTGTCGCTCCTAAAGCGCCTTGCAACTGCGGCAACGCTATATTAGCAATTGTCATACTCATAGCATAAAGAGTCGAGGTAAGCGTCAGCGTCCCCAATATCATCCACTGAAAAAATGTTATTCCCTTGGACGAGTCGTCTAACGCATTACCCATGATACATGAAACTATGCAAGAATGCTTTAAACTTCATGGAAGCCAAATTTCACATTTAGATTTTTTGTTATTGAATACTTTTTCATGTTTCTGGGAACAGTTTATAGGAGCCGCAATCAAGTATTCCCGCAGCTTAGGGGAAAAATTCGGCTCACGGCAAAGGATTTATCTTAGAATTGATAAGCTAGTAGGGGTAACCCGCTGTACTTGAATGGCTTCGCGGTCTATAAGCTCACCTACTTTGGGAGCGACTTCATCCTTCCAAAAATCACTTTCGTAAATGTCCTTATAAAGTTGTTCTCTTTCAGTTTCACTTTCAAACCTACGTATCCAAAAATAAACCGAGTCGTCTTTTTCGCCTTTGAAGCTAGCGCTTATTACAGCCCCCTTGCTTACCTGAAACGGGATGATCTTATTCTCCATAAATTCAAGCCACTCTGACATTTTCCCAGGCCTAATTTTGTATTGCCGCAACTCATAAAAAGCCATGATTTCCTCCACAAATTCAAACTTGGATAGAGACTAACCTTAAAAAGGGCATATTTCGATCATCTATAAAATGAATTTTCAACACGACATATCAAACCGCGCCTAAACTTCTCAGAAGCCCCAATTTAAACTAGACTCCTATGGCTTATTTTAGAATGCATACTTGCAATAAAGCTGAAAGGTTGTGACCATGACGTCGGTTTTAAGCCAAATTGAAATAGACAATTATCATCGTGATGGCTTTCTCTACCCTCTAAGGATTTTGAGCCGCAACCAAATTGAGAGCTATCTGAAAAAATATAGAACTTTTTACCTCCGCCATAATCCAAAATTTGACGCGAAATCAGTCCTGCGTAGCAAGCCCCATTTAGTTTTTCCATGGCTTTATGACTTGGTCACTAGTCCCGCTATAACTGATCACGTGAGTAAGATGCTTGGCCCAAACCTTCTAGCATGGGGCTCAAGCTTTTTTGCGAAGCAAGCTCATGATGCTGGATTTGTAAGTTGGCATCAAGATGCCAATTACTGGGGTCTTGAACCTCATAATGTACTTACAGCATGGGTGGCTTTTTCTCCTAGCAAGGCATCGAATGGCTGTATGAGAGTCATTCCTGGAAGCCACCTAGGTGCATCGCTTGACCACCAAGATACTTTTTCCAAAGATAATCTCCTCACCAGAGGACAGGAAATTATCGCTGATTTAGATGAAAACAAAGCAATTGATCTCGAACTTGAACCGGGAGAAATGTCTCTACACCATGTAAATATCGTGCACGGATCAGAACGTAATGAAAGTAATGTTGACAGGATAGGGCTTGCAATTCGATATATTTCTACAGAGGTCAAACAAACAGCTGGAAAAACAAGTGCGACATTAGCCAGAGGAATTGATCATTTTGGAAATTTTGATCATGAACCCCGACCAACTAGGTCATTTGATAAAGAGTCCCAAAATGTTAGAAATGAAGCCCTAAAAAGACAACATGATGTACTTTATAACGGCGCTAAACAACGCTAGTTTTATTACGCTTATCTGTCCCATCTCGCCACCTGTAGTAGGCAACTGTTGCCGGCAGAAACCATGGCTTACCCGTGTAAAATGGCCGAGTCTCAAACGTGAGCCTGTCGAATGCAGTATTACCCTCTTTCAGCCCTAGAACTTTTTCAGCTACTCTTGTTCCTAGATAACTGGCCATTCCTACCCCTGATCCACAGCAGCCCATTGCATAATGAATTCCCTCATATTCTCCAATATGTGGTAATTCATCAAAAGTGTATGCTACAAAACCCATCCAGGAATGTGAAATTTTCACATTCTTCAATTCTGGGAAAATACCTATGAGGTCCCGTCGTAGAAGGGCACCACTTCTTTTAACATCAACTTCTCCAGTTGTTACTCGTCCTCCAAAAATGATCCGGCGACGGTCTGGCGACGGGCGGTAATAGTATACAACCTTTCGAGTATCACTTATCACCCGGTCTGTGGGCATTAGCTCATTCATTAAGTTGTCATTTATTACATCGGTAGCGATCATATAGCTTCCAATTGGAATTACACGCCGACAAAGCCATGGTGTAAGTTTGCCAGTGTATCCGTTTGTGCCAACAATAACTTTATTAGCTTTAAAAGAGCCGAGCTGGGTATCTAAACTAAACTTTGTATTATGCTTTCTTATTTTTTTGACCCGACAGTTAGTGATTATAGTAACACCAGCTTTTAATACTTTTGCTAGCAAACCCGAGTGATAAAGAGCAGGGTCGAGTGACGCATGTGACGTAAAGACAGCACCCCCATGATAAATATCAGTGCCCAGCTCTTTCCGTTGCTCGGCTCGAGTAACAAGTTTTGCATTTACTTTCAGAGAAGCAGGCTGAGCTTTTAAGTTTGCCGCCAGTCTATCGAATTCCCTTTGACTATGTGCCGCAAAAAAGCGACCTGGAACCTTAAATGAACAGTCTATTTTTTCTCGTGCTATAAAATTCTTTAGCCAGTCGAGGGAATTCTGGCCCTCCTTTATAATTTGATTTGCCGCGGCTTCCCCAAATTGCCCACATAGTTTACTTAACCCAGGCTTAATAGAGGTACTTACTTGCCCACCATTCCTTGAGCTGCATCCCCAGCCAGCATCCTCAGCATCGAAAACAACAACCTCACATCCAGCTTTTGCTAATGTAAAGGCCGCACATAATCCAGTGTAACCGGAACCAATAATCGCAACATCAATCTTTGCTGGTATCCTTTTAATTTCAATTTTTGGACGTGATGCGTTCTCCCACCAATAAGGACTAGACTTGAAACTCTCGGTGAAGATTTGCATTACTCTTCCCAGTAAATTTTACAGCCGCTCAACCAAAAAATTAATTGTATTTAGAAGGACCTATTTTTCAAAATACTTTTTCACCTCATTTATTTTGTTTTCTCTTTTAGCGAACAGTACTACCAGCTATAAGAGCGGTTCTACCCACATTCTCCAGTCAGGAATACACTTTGAACAAACAATCCAGACAAGGCACAGAACGACTAAATATAGCCGTTGTAGGTAGCGGAATAAGCGGATTATCTGCCGCTTGGCTACTTAACCAAGCACACGACGTTACTGTCTTTGAAAAAAATAAATATATCGGCGGTCACAGCCATACTGTGGTTGCAGATGATGAGTTTGGCCGTATACCCATCGATACAGGTTTCATTGTTTATAATGAAATGAATTATCCAAACCTGACCGCATTATTCAACTTCCTAGATGTGCCAACAAAAATAAGCGAAATGTCATTTTCTGCTTCCTTGGATGATGGCCTTTTCGAATATTCTGGAACTGACCTCAATGGACTATTCGGACAACGCGTAAATATTGTGAGGCCTCGATTTTGGAAAATGATGTTAGGGATTTTTAGATTTTATAGAGAAGCTCCATCTTTTCTCGCCAAAAAGAACGACAAAAGTATGTCCTTAGGCGAATATCTTGAACAGAAAAATTACAATGCAACGTTTATAAATGATCATCTCTTACCGATGGGCGCAGCTATTTGGTCCACAACCAGTGAAGAAATCAAAGCCTACCCTGCTAACGCCTTTATACGTTTTTTTCAAAGCCATGGGCTACTTAATATCATTCGTCGTCCAAGTTGGCGAACAGTCGCAGGGGGGAGTCGCGAGTATGTAAAATTGCTGTCAGCTCAATTAAAAGATAGGACCGTTTTAGATGCCGTAGTTTCGATCAGTCGAAGGTACGAAAAATTAAAAATTAAAACTAAAGGTGGTCAATCATTATTTTTTGACCAAATTGTTATCGCTACACATGCGGATGAAGCCATCACACTCATCGAAGAACCAAGTGAACTAGAGACCAAGCTGCTTTCTCCATGGCGTTACACAAAAAATCAAACTATCCTGCACCGAGATAAAAAATTCATGCCTAGAGAGAGGAGAACCTGGTCTAGTTGGAACTTTCTTGAGGCTGAAGCTGAAACAAGCAAAAAGACTTTTTCAGTGACTTACTGGATGAATAAGTTACAGAACCTAGAAACAAAAAATGACTATTTTGTTACATTAAACCCTAATATGAGAGTTGACCCAGACACAGTTATTTTAGAGCAAGAATACACGCATCCATTCTTTGATGAAAAAGCTCTTGAATCACAAAAATTTCTCTGGGATCTTCAAGGGGTTGACCGGCTTTGGTTTTGTGGAAGTTATTTTGGTTACGGTTTCCATGAGGACGGCCTTCAATCTGGCCTTGCAGTTGCCGAAGCGCTAGGGTCCATTTCTCGGCCATGGAATGTAGCTGGCCAAAATAATAGGCTCCAATTATCAAGGTCGCATAGGACATCAGCATGATAGAAACTTCTTCAATTTACGAAGGTATTGTTTTCCATCAACGCTTGCGCCCAAAGAAGCATCGACTTACATATAAAGTATTTTCTTTGCTTCTTGATTTAGATGATCTCGGAGCATTCGAAAAATACTTTCCTTTATTTTCAATAAACCGCCGGGGGATCTTTTCATTTTTCGAGAAAGATCATGGTTCAATAGCAGGCACCCCCCTAAAAACATGGGTCGAAGATCAAGTCAGATCAGCGGATATTGAATTTAAAGAGCTTAAGGTAAAGCTGCTATGCTATCCCCGCGTTCTAGGTTACGGTTTCAATCCTCTAAGTATTTACTTTTGCTACTCAGAAAATAATAAACTTGTATGCATTATCTATGAAGTTTGTAATACCTTTCTTGAACGTCATTCTTACATTATTCCTGTAAAATCTGCACTTTCCGATATAGTTAAACAGACGTGCAAAAAAGAACTTTATGTTTCCCCTTTCGTCGATATGAATGCTGAATACCGTTTTGAAATAACTCCACCAAACCATGAGATTAGTGTGTTGATCAAAGAAAATGATAAGGATGGTGTGTTTCTTATAGCTTCTTTCCTTGGAAAAAGGCGTAATATTACTGGACTTTCTTTATTTAAGTACGTATTTCAATATCCGTTTATGTCCGCTAAAATTATTCTCGGTATTCATTGGGAAGCCCTCAAGTTGTGGCTGAAGGGTGTGCCGTATTTCGCTCATACTCCGGCTGATAGGAAAGTAGCTTCTAGCAAAATAAGACCTGATACAAGAAACTAACCGCTACCCATGAATAACAATCAACAAAAATCAATTGAAAAAAAGCTTGAGTCCCGGCGAAAAAGACCACTCTTTTGGGAGGCTCTTCTAGACAAATGGTTATCACGAATAGAAGCAGGGAAGCTAAGAGCAGTTTTCCCCTCCAATTTCCAAAAGGTTTACTCAGGAACCCAAGGCGGGCCGACTGCAGATATTCAAATCAATAGCTGGAAACTAATTCCACGTCTCCTACTGTCAGGCGATTTGGGCCTTGCCGAAAGTTTCTTAAGCGGAGAGTGGGAAACATCAAATTTGAGTCAACTAATATTGCTCGGCGATATAAACGAGAGAGCCCTTGGGAATGCAGTAACCCCATTAAAATTCGTTAATTTAATCGAAAGGCTCCGACACCAGAAACGAGACAATAGCAAGCGAGGAAGCAGACGGAATATTGCCGCGCACTATGATTTGGGAAATGAGTTCTATTCACATTGGCTAGATAAGTCTATGTCGTATTCGTCAGCTTTGTTTAACGACTTTGGTGAAGAACTTGAAGTAGGCCAAAACCGTAAATATCAACGATTAGCAAAAGCTCTAAAACTAAAAGAAGGCGATCGTGTACTGGAGATTGGCTGTGGTTGGGGCGGTTTTGCGGAGATGGCAGCTAAAGAATATAAATGCCACGTAGTTGGGATAACTTTATCTAACGAACAAGCCAAGTTTGCACAAAGGCGGATGCAAGAGACACAACTGTCTAACTTAGTTGATATTCGGATAGAAGATTATCGGGATGTGCAGGGCACTTTTGATAAAATCGTCTCCATAGAAATGTTCGAAGCCGTAGGAGAAGAGCACTGGAGAAACTATTTTGAGACGATCAAAACACGCTTAAAGCCGGGAGGACTAGCTGGCATTCAAAGTATCACGATTTCAGATGAGTTTTTCGAGACCTACAAAAGGCGGCCGGATTTTATCCAAAAATACATTTTCCCTGGGGGGATTTTGCCAAGTGAGGATAGATTAAATAATGCCGTTAGTTCCGCCGGGCTAAAAATTTTGGATGACTATTATTTTGGCAAGTCATATGCTGAAACGCTACGACGTTGGCAGTCAACATTTGAACAAAAGTGGGGCGACATTAAACGCCTTGGTTTCGACGAAAAATTCCAGAAGATGTGGCGCTATTACCTTAGCTACTGTGAAGCAGGATTCGAAACTGGTCATATCAATGTTGGCCAATTTTTAATAGGATCAAAATAATTAAACGCTCACTGAATAAAAAACTTTTGCTTATCTATAGTTCTCCAGCTTTAGCTATTTCTATCCCAACTATTCCCCTCTACATTTATCTTCCAACTTTTTACGGCGTAACACTTGAACTGGGATTAGCGGCAACCGGTTTTGCTTTATTATTAGCAAGGATTTTTGATACGATTACCGATCCTATTGTTGGAATAATAAGTGATCGTTTCCCAATAAAAAGAAACTACAGAAAACCTTGGATTGCAGTTGGGTCAGTTATTGCAGCCATTGGTTTGTATCAGCTATTAAATCCAGCTGACGATGCCGGGATAGTCTATCTAATAAGCTGGTCTATCATACTATATCTCGGCTGGACACTTGTTGCGGTACCTTATCTCACATGGGGCGCTGAACTCTCTACTGATTATAACGAGCGCACCTCTATAACCACAACCCGTGAGACAGCAGGTATTCTCGGCATTTTAACATGTGGAGTAATATTTGCTCTTTCGACCAACTTGAAAATCTCTGAAGTGGAAACAATTGGCATAATAGGGTGGGTAACAATAAGTCTGGGCGCTATTTCTATTCCATACTTACTTAAAAAGTTGCCGGACGCCGACATCATACGACTAAAGAAAGAAGGAAATTCACGCAGATCAGTTTTGAAATCACTTCTGCAACTTAATCGTAACAAACTATTTATTCGATTACTTACGGCGTGGTTTTTAAACGGTGTCGCTAACGGAATACCATCGGTTTTATTTTTTCTTTATTTAGAAAAAATACTAGGCGTTAATGAAACGCAAAGGGCCATCTTGATCCTTATTTATTTTTCAACCGCGGTCATTTCGATGCCTGTGTGGTTATCACTCAGCAAAATGTATAATAAGCATCGCATTTGGTGTTATGCTATGTTACTTGCAATAGGTGCTTTTTCGCTAGTACCTTTTTTACCTGGGGGGGCCTTTTACCTATTTTCCATTGTTTGCATTCTAACGGGAGCATGTCTTGGGGCAGATTTATCTATTCCTCCTTCCATTCAAGCGGACATATTAGATTTCGATAAACTTCAAACTAAAAGCCAGCGCGCTGGCCTACTATTTTCACTTTGGGGTATGGCAACAAAACTGGCCCTAGCCTGCAGCGTAGGTCTAGCATTCCCTTTATTAGATTGGTTGGGATTTGACCCAGATACGCCGAGTGCAAGCGGAAGGAACGCGTTAGTATTTCTTTACGCACTTCTTCCAATTGGCTTTAAGTGTATCACCGTGCTTACCATCTGGAATTTTCCCTTAGACCGAAAGAGACACGGAATTGTCAAACGCCGCCTTTATGGTTTTTCCACTTAAACGAGTTAGAACATGTTTTACCCGTTTTTAATTAGTTTCTTTGTAATTGAGAAGAAAATTCTATACGGCATTAGACGCAATGCTTTCATTATAAAAGCAAACCTTTTTGGAAACACTATCTCAAATTTATAATCCTCTATTTCCCGAAAGATCCGTTCCGCTGCATCCTTTGCGGTAATAATGAAGGGCATTTCAAACTCATTTTGATCGGTAAGTGGTGTCTCAACAAAGCCAGGATTTATAAGTGTTAGCCGTACATTGTATTTCATCAGCTCTGGCCGTAACGATTCACACATATTAATCAAAGCCGCTTTACTAGCACCATAACCTGCTGCTGTTGGTAAACCTCTATAACCCGCCAATGATGCTACGATAGCGACGTGACCTTCTCCAGCCGAAACAAATTTAGGGATGATTTCAGACAAGGCATTAACTACACCCATGAAGTTTACCTCCATCAACGTACGAACTTTTTCTACTGAAAAGCTCTCCGCAGAAATAGGCATATGTGTTCCTGCGTTTAGGACAATTAGGTTTGGAAAGCCTATTTCTTTCTCTATCTCGTGGATAGTTCTGACAGTGGCATCTAAGTCTGAAACATCTAGGGGATACCTATTGATTTGTTTGTTTTCAAACTCATTTTGCAAACTTATTAAATCATTTTCTGTTCTCGCACTTACAGCAACTGTCCATGAGTTTTCAGCGAATATTCTTGCTAATTCTCTGCCTATACCTTTGCCAGCGCCCGTAATCCAAACAGTATTAACTATTTTAGTAGCCCCCAAATTTAATTTCGATCTTTTGATGAGAAACACTTTTGGCAGACATAAGTAATAGTTTTACCGTCCTTGCCCTCAAATTTCATACCAACCCAGCGGCCTTTCTCATCATACCACACTTCAGTATCTAAATCGCCAGTGTAAGAGTATCTTTGACCTTTTATTTTTCCGTGCCCACTTTGTAATGTTTCTACACCCCGAGCAATTATCTCCACCCTGTTTAGTTCTCCCGTCAGAGTGTTCAGCACCACTTTCTCGTTTACAACACTGGAATTCCAATGATTAGTTGGAAACAAGGGCAATGGTGTTTTGAAGTTTGTTTTGGAGCTTTCCACCACAAATTCTCCAGCTTCTTGCCTTCCTTTCAATGAAAATGGCTCCCCATTGTCATCTACTATGATGCTAATTTCACTTAACACACTATTTTTCCAATTAGCCTTAGAAAAATATTTAAAAGCATACGCCCGTATAAATAAAACTTTTATCTCTAATTCAAATCGAGTGGTTACCCAAAAATCGTCCTGGTCACCCAAGAAATTAACTTCATGTGATCCAACTTTTTTTCCGTCCCGAACAACATCAAATAGAATCTTATTTTCATACAAATTAAAAGGGTTTTGGGAAACTAACTCCTTTGACCCTAATCCGCGGACTTGACCCAATATTATTATAAAGATGAGCAATCCGATACACACACGAGGTGAATTTATAGGGAAGTATTTCACGTTTTACTAGTTGCCCAACAAACTAATTTTTTCATTATAACGTTCATTTAGATGAAGCTAATTCATGGAGCAAATTTGCCATATCTACTATTCGCTGTGCCTTTTCCACTATCGGGTAATCGACAAAATAACCATCCACTTGTATAGATGCCACGCCCTCCGCCTCTGCTCTTTCGAATTCGCTTATCACTCGTTCTGACCAAACAACCTCTTCTTCGCTGGGCGTGAACGTCTCATTTGTTACGGCCACCTGATCAGGATGAATACACATCTTTCCTTGAAACCCCAGTTTCAAAACGTTCTGACACGATCTCAAATATGCACTGTGTTCTTTAATATGAATAAAAACTGTATCTATTGGAGGTTCCAAATCCCCAAAACGTGATGCCAGAACAAATTCTGACCTTATTGGTAAAAGCTCCTCTTCCGATAAACTCCATTCCATTCCCAGATCTCGGGTGTAATCACCTCCACCAAAAGCCAGTCTACGAACACGGGATGAGGTTGTGGCAATGTCACGTATTGATGCAGCACCTTTGGCTGTTTCGATTATTGGCATAAGCTCAATACCGCCAACAGGTAGATTTCTTTCTTTCTCAAGATTACTCAAAAACCAATCAACTGATTTCAGGTCAGCTGAACTTTCTAATTTTGGCAGAACAATTCCATCTAGGTTTTCAGCAACAATTGAATAAATGTCCCCAAAACAGAAATCTGTATCGTATGCGTTGACTCTTACAAATACTGCACAATTCCTTTTTTGCTGGAGCCGTTCATTTATGATTTGCCTTGTTTTTTCTTTTTCTGAAATAGCTACTGCATCCTCTAGGTCTAAAATGACAACATCTGAGCCTAAGCCCAGCGCTTTATCAACCCGTCTTTCATGATTACCTGGAGCGAATAAATAGGTTCTATTTGCGTGTTTTTTCATATTACGCCACTTTCTTTCAATGTGCTCAGTTCTAAGTCAGAAAGGCCCAACTCCCCTCGGTATAAGTCCTCATTATGATCACCAAGTCCTGGACCCAGATTATTAATCGTTCCTGGTGTCCCTGAAAGCGTTGGAAAGACATTTGGGACAGCAACATCTCCTACACCGGGCACATTCACATGTTTAATAGTTTCCCTTGCCCTAAAGTGCTCATCTTCAAAAATATCCGCAATTGAGTTAATTGGCCCTGCCGGTACGCCATTGTTATTGCAAACGTCGATGAGTGTTTCCCTTGGGAAACTACGCGTCCATTTTTCGACCTCTGCGAGCACCTCCACCCTATTCTCAAGTCGTGTCGCTTGCTCTCCAAATTTTTCTAATAAATCTTTACGCTCCATCGCGATTGTAAGTCGTTCGAACATTTTATCTGTCGTGCATGCGATTGCTAAAAATTTTCCATCGCCAGAGGGAAAATGCCCATGTGGACACGCATTCAAAGTTCCCGTTCCCTCTGGTTGCCTTACGAACCCATCAGTTGCATATCTTGGTGCAATTTCATCTAGTGCTCTAAAGACACTTTCAAATAGAGCGCAATCTACGACTTGCCCTTCACCCGTGGCCTCTCGGTGCCTAAGAGCCATCATGATCCCAATGCAACCATTCATACCCGTCATATAATCACCTAGTGAGGTGGAACCTGGAGTAACAGGTATTTCTCCGGGTATACCTGACAAATATGTCAATCCGCCGAAGGCGTGTGCTATTCTGGCAAATCCAGGTCTGTCTTTATATGGGCCTGTTTGTCCATAACCCGAAACTCTTAAAAGTATCAAACCTGGATTTATTTTCTTCAAAGTTTCCCATCCGAGTCCCCATTTTTCGAGCGTACCGGGGCGGAAATTCTCACACATTACATCTGCTGTTTTAATCAGTTTTTTTAAAATTTCTGCACCCTTTTTCTTGCTGAGATCGAGTGTTATTGAGCGTTTATTTCTTGCTTCGTTTAACCATGCAAGAGACTGATCTGCTAGATCCGTTCTAGTACCGTATCTTCTCCACGGGTCACCTCCAACTGGATGCTCCACTTTTATAACATCGGCCCCAAATTCACCCATAATAGTTGCAGCATGAGGGGCTGCTATAAAACATGCTATATCAAGCACACGAATACCCGTCAGTGGCTTAGAGTTATTTGTCATCAGTTTTATCTTTCCGTCTTATTTGAGGGAAACAAGCAATTAGTTCCATATTTCGAGAAATTTTATATTACAAAATTTAAACGGTTGAATACATCGACATATTATTCATTTTTCGAACAAATAACTATTACCCTATTTAAATTAAGAAATATTTTCATTGCGATGAAGGGTGTTAATACTTTTTACATCATATTTTTTTAGATACATTAGAGCAGAATAACCAGAATTTTTGGGCTTATGGGAGAGGTTTTATAAAGATGCAAGATAAAATTGGATGGATCGGATTAGGAAGCATGGGAAACCGAATGGCAAAAAACCTTGCCAAAAATGGATATCAAATGTTTGTTACCGATAAAATGGACACTTCAGCAGCTCCCCAGGGCGCTCATGTTGCAACCACAAATTCGGAAGTAATTTCAGAAGCTAATATTCTAATCTTATCAATACCCGCAGGTCCGGATACACTGGAAATCGCTCAAGAAATATTAAATTCGCCTAATTCATCTGTTGAGATAGTTATTGACACATCAACAATTGGGATCCCAGACGCAAAGAAAGCAGCTGAACTATTATCGAAAAGAGGAATTGAATATGTAGATGCGCCTGTATCAGGCGGAATAGCCGGGGCAGACGCAGCAACACTCGCTGTTATGGTTGGGTGCAAAGAAAATATCTTTGAAAAAGTCCAACCAATCTTGAAGTGTATTGGTGCTAATATTTTTCATGTTGGTCCAAACCCTGGTCAAGGACAAACGGTGAAACTTTTAAATAATTTTCTTTCAGCAACAGCAATGGCTGCAACCAGCGAAGCCATGGCTTTTGGCGCTGCAAACGGCTTGAACATGAATGCGATGTTGGACGTAGTAAATGTTTCCAGTGGAAGGAATACAGCAACTATGGATAAATTTCCAAATAGAGTTGCCAACGAGGCTTATGATGGAGGATTTGCTACCAAAATGATGGCAAAAGATGTAAGGCTATACGTTGAAAATGTTTCAAGATCAAACACACCTTGCAGTATAGCGCCAATTGTAGCTGATCAGTTCGCAAAACTTGAAAAAGCTGAACCCGGCTCTGACTTTACGAGGATATATCCTTTCATTCGGGACAATTCATAAACACTGATCGCCGGACTTATTAGAAAATCAAATCGGATCAGCTATCATCCTTTGCACCTGCTTCTGGGAACAACCAAAGCGCTATTATCATAAAAACAGTCAGCCCAATTATAACAATGGCAACAAAACTGTCCGCGTAGGTTGCTTCCAACCAAGAGCAAAGAGCCCCAAGCAGCACTACCCCGAGAGTGAGGATAAATTTAATTTTTGTCGACAAGAGATGAAATCTCCCATTACTGCGAAAACTACTTGTGTGACCCTCTAATAGTTTTTTTCTGTTTTACAATTCAAGATTTATTCAGCAGAAATTAGGGTTGGTGCTGTACCAGCTACGGTAGTTCTGCGCATATCCCGCTTTTCACCTGTGTCTTTAAATGGCCTTACGCGATGCATACATTGCCGGTTGTCCCACATCACAAGATCGCCCGGCTTCCATTCGTGCGCGTAGACAAAGTGACGCTGAGTAGCAAACTCCATTAATTCCCTTATAAAATCACGTCCTTCTGGTATCTCCCAACCCAGTATTTTTCCAATATGCGAAGAGAGATAGACAGACTTACGTTGAGTGAATTCATTAATTCGAACCATAACATGCTGTACCGGCTTGAACATTTGTTTTTCTTCCTCGTTAAAATCTGAAAAACCAAGCTGGCCGCGCGAGTAAATTAGGGAATGTTCAGTGATGAGGTCTGCTATTTCCTTCTTCGTATCCTCGCCTAACTCATCATAAACTGCCGGCATAAAAGAAAATTCCGTATTTCCTCCAACATTTGGGCTACTTCTACAAGAAAGAATAGAAAATTTAGACGGAATATTCCTGAATGAGCTATCGGTATGCCACAATCTGTTTCCTAGATTAAACATTCGCCTTCGATCACCCTTTTTCAAAATTTCCCCATCTTGATCAAGATTACTTACATCCGCAAACTCTAAGCTAAGACGTCTTTCATTGCCCTTCAAAACGTTAGACCCTACATGCAATTCTAGCTCACCAAAGTTTTTAGTGTAGGACACTTGTTCTTCATCAGATAAAAATTGCTCTCTAAAAATCAAAACGCCAAGCTGATCCATTCCTTCTTCAATTTGTGTCACTTCGCTTTGCGAAAGCGGGTCTGATAAGTCAATCCCTGAGACTTCCCCAACAAAATATTTGTGTACTTGTTCAATTTTTAAAGACATTTTTATCCTATTTACACTGTTAATTTAATTGCGGAACTGTTTTCGCTGCCCCCGCTACCGTAGTACGGCGCATATCTCTTGGCTCACTTGCATCATCAAATCTTCTCACACGATGCATGCACTGTCTATTGTCCCAGACTACAAGGTCACCAATGGACCAGGAATGTCGGTAGACAAATGGCTGACTTGTTGCATGTTCCATCAATTCCCGAATGAGATCTCGCGCCTCCGGTATTTCCCAACCTATTATCGAACCAATATGTGACGACAAAAATATCGATTTACGTCCCGTGAATTCATTAATCCTGACCAACCTTTGCCTAACTGGGGCAAAGGTTTTTCTTTCTTCCTCATCAAAATCGGTAAAACCAAGCTGTCCTCTCGAGTAAAGTAATGAATGTTCTGTCACTAACTCCTCTATTTCTATTTTTGTATCTTCGTCAAGCGCATCATAAGCGGCTGGCATGAATGCAAATTCTGTATCGCCGCCACTTGATGCTACACTCCGACAGGAAAGAAGAGAACACTTTGCTGGAATTGCACGGTATGAGCTATCAGAATGCCAGAGCCTATTGCCGAGATTAAACATTCGTCTTCGATCAGAACGCCCAAGTAGATTACCATTCTTATCAAGATTGCTAACGTCAGCCATTTGAACATTAAGACGGCGATCTTTATCTTTAGTAACATTACCGCCTTTTGCTAATTCTATCTCACCAAAAGTCTTGCTAAACGTTATTTGCTCTAAATCTATAATTGCTTGTTTGCGAAAAATTAATACTCCAAATCGGTCCAAAGCTTCGTTCAATAGTTTCCTGTCTTTTTTCGTCACTACTTGGCGGCAATCTATGCCGGAAACTTCTCCAACAAAGTGCTCATGCTTTCTTTCGATCAAAATAGTCATGTAAACTCACAAGCCTCTTTTGCAATCAGGGTAATTAAGGGTAAGCAAAAATAATTTCCTATAGGACGTTTTGGCTGCTTCTCGTTCGAAGAGTATACAAGGACATTAGGCAATTTATTTTTCCTTAAACTATTCCATTTTTATGAAATTTAGAAAACTGCTCTTTATCAATCCCGCATAGGTCTTCTAGAACGGTTTCGGAGTGCTCCCCCAGAAAAGGAGGTCGCTCTATTTGAGCAGCGGAATCTGAAAGTTTGATGGGGCATCCAACAGTTTTGTAATTTCCTCTTGGGGGATAATTTATGTCCAGTATCATATCTCTTTCTTTCAAATGCGGATCCTCTAACACCTCGCCGGTATCTTGACATGCACCGCTGGGCACACCCGCATCACCAAGAATCTGCATAGCCTCATACTTAGTCCTTTGACGTGTCCAACCCTCTATAATAGGATTAAGTGTGTCTCTGTTTTCCCACCGATTTTCTGCTGTTGCATATCTCGGGTCATCTATTATATCTGGTCGATCTATCGCTTTTGCAAAAGAACTCCACATTTGTTGCTGGGCAAATATATAAATATAGTCATTTGGCCCACCAGGCGAACAGGGGTACGTCGACCCAGGCACATTTCGGCCTAATTGATTTCCAGTACGTTTCTGAACACCCCCAAGCCTTTGGTGATCTCGTAAGCTTATTCTCATGATATTTGCTACACTGTCCTGCATTGAAACTTCTACTTCTTGACCTTTCCCAGTAGTATGTCTTTGTTGTATCGCAGCGAGTATACCTATCGCCATATGCATACCCGTGCCAGAGTCCCCAATAGCCGGCCAAACATATGTTGGTGGGTTTTCTGGAAACCCCGTGGCGCACATTGCTCCACCCATAGCTTGGGCAATAGGCTCAAAACTCTTAAAACCACTATATGGACCAAAGGTTCCAAAACCTTTTATTGTTGCATAAATCAATTTTTCATTCACTTTTGACAACACATCGTAACCCAAGCCAAGCCGCTCCAATGCACCAGGAGAAAAATTTTCAACCAACACATCGGACGACTCTATTACTTTTTTAAAGAGTTCCTTCCCTTCATCTGTTTTTAAATTGAGTGTCAGACTTTTTTTATTGGAGTTCAAAATTAGAAAAAACAAACTATCGCTATCTTTGTCCCTCATGTTTGTTCTGGCGACATCCCCTTTACCAGGTTCCTCTAGCTTTATTACCTCCGCCCCAAGCCAAGCTAATATTTGCGTGCAAGCAGGCCCTGCTTGATTATGTGTCATATCTATAACCCGCAGGCCATCTAACGCCTTTTTCATCCTTTTCTCCAATTTTCTTAAGAAAGAGTTAATTTACCTAAAGTTTGCTCATCAGGATCAATAAAATTTAAATTTGGATTACCTGTCCTGCCATAGCCCCACCAAATTTTTAAGCCAAACAAGGCTTTCTGTCGATCTGAAGCAGACTTTAAGATTACACTGTCGAGTGCAACCGGATAATTAACTTGTGGTCTGTACTGAGGGCCGCAGAATGTTAATAGCATGGCTATTCTATTTTCTTTTGTTACATTAGCACCTGTGCCATGCCATATCCTTCCATCAGTAATTAAGGCTGTTCCTGAATTACCTTCAGCGGCAACAGTCTCAATGTCTTTGTCCTCTACCAAATCAGGGTGACGCCCAAAGATATGGCTGCCAGGAACAAGTCTTGTGCCTCCATTTTCGTCAGTAAAATCGTTCATCATGAATATTACGTTGGAGCAAGCTGCCGGGGCTATCGCAGACCTGGCGCCAGAAAATCCTAGATCACAATCAAATTTCTTTCGCGTCATCGATCCCACCGGCAAATTGCGACGACCCGGTTTAGTTGGTTCGGGGGCCCACCACTGATCAGTATGAAGATCCATTTTCATCCCACCTGGTTTAGCAATATTAGAAGAAAATGATGAAAGCTGAAATTCCTCACCTAAAACATGGCTGACAATTTCGTGCATCCTATTTATTTCTAAAACCGCTAAAAATTCTTCCCCTTTATTTGGCAAAAGCCATACCCTCTGATTGATACCACCATTAGCCGAAGTAAACACTTTAGACCTCACCCTACCATCAGGGTCACGAAAATCACCCCATTTTTGAGAGGGCCCACCATCTTCAAAAGCGACTCCAAACTGCAGTTCTGCAGCTGCTTGGTCTAGAAGTCTTGCTCTCGTTTTTGTTAATAGTGGCTCATTTAAAGCATCCTCTAAGAGCCCATATCCCCATCTATCAATGTCGTTAGCAACTTTATCAAGATCATTTGTAGGTCTTGGTAATTGTGATTTGGTCCAAGATGCCATTTTTTGTCTCCATTCCTCGATAAAAGTTTGCTTTAGATGAAATTCCGTAGCAAGACCGTCTATTTATCACTCGCGACTAGAAATGAAAAAATCGTATATCTGGTTATAAAAGGTTTCTGGTTATTTTTTCGTTAAAAGAGGCCATTTACCTCAAAATCCGTTTATACTTAAGAGGTCCAATGTACAAATTTCAGTAAGCTGGGAGGCAAAAATGAAAATGCTAGCCGCTGTACTCCGAGAAACAGGTGCGAAACGGCCCTATGCCACATCGCAACCCGTTCAGATTGAGGAAGTTGAATTAGCTCCGCCGCAGGCTGGTGAGTTAATGATAAAAATAGCGGGTGGCGGATTGTGCCACTCAGACCTCTCCGTTATAAACGGTAACAGACCACGTCCAATGCCACTTGTTCTAGGCCATGAGGGTTCTGGGGAAGTAGTAGAAGTTGGCGCAGGTATTCGAGATATAAAAGTTGGCGACCCTATAGTTTTTCAATTTTCCGCCTCATGTGGCGTATGCAGTAATTGCCTTGGTGGCAAACCCCAGCTGTGTCTAACCCACGATACTGCACGAGCCAAAGGCCATCTTATGGCGGGAGGCAGTCGGCTTGCTGACAGCAAAGGTAACGAAATCGCCCATCAATCTGGTGTCTCTTGCTTTGCAGAATACGCCGTTATTGATAGAGGGACTGCGGTAAAAGTCGACAAAGATCTTCCACTTGCAGACGCTGCCATTTTTGGATGTGCCGTGATGACTGGCGTAGGCGCAGTGCTGAATACAGCGCGAATACGGGCTGGCGATACCGTAGCGTGTGTTGGTTTGGGAGGCGTTGGCTTAAATGGACTTTTAGGAGCTAAACTTGCTGGGGCAGAAAAAATTATTGCTGTAGATGTAAATGACGACAAACTCGGGCTTGCACGGCAACTTGGTGCCACACATACCGTCAATGCTAAAGATGAAGACCACTTAGAACAAATTAAGGATATTACAGCTGGAGGTGTTGACTATGCATTTGAATTTGCAGGGTCAGTGGCGGCAACCGAGACCTGCTATAAATCAATTAAAATGGGTGGTCAGGTTATAATAGCTGGCTTGGCGCCTTCCACGTCCCTGTTTTCCTTTAGCCCACCAGATATTGTAACATCTGAAAAAGCAATAAGAGGAAGCTACATGGGGAGTTGCGTGCCGGTAAGGGATATACCAAGGTATATAGAGTTGTACCGGCAAGGAAAACTTGCAGTAGATAAACTGATAAATAAAAGTATTGGCTTTGGTGAGGTAAATGATGGATTTGACAAACTGACTGACGGGTTAGTTATTAGACAAATACTAGAACCTCATATCGCCTAAAAAGACAAATTTAATAAGCTGAGTGCAAGTTATCTTGAATCAATAAGAGCCATCAGATACTGGCCATATCCACTTTTCAGAAGTGGTTCTGCAAGCTTAGATATGTCTTTTGAATCGATAAACCCTTTGTTGAAGGCTATCTCTTCTAGGCAGGCTATTTTCAAACCCTGTCTGTCTTCAACTGTTCTTACAAATTCCGACGCTTGCAGTAGAGATTCATGGGTCCCTGTATCTAACCAAGTGAAGCCTCGGCCAAGTTGCTGAACCTTCAGGGAATTGCGCTCCAGATAGACGCGATTCACATCGGTTATTTCTAATTCGCCTCTATCGGAGGGTTTAATGCTTTCCGCTATATCAATTACTTTATTGTCGTAAAAATAGAGCCCAGTAACTGCCCAGTTCGATTTTGGTTTTACGGGCTTTTCTTCTATACTTTTAGCGAAACCATTTTCGTCGAAAGCAACAACACCATATCTCTCGGGATCGTTCACATAATATCCAAAAACGGTCGCACCACCTTCCATGACTGAAGACTCCGTTAGAATTTCTGATAATCCATGTCCATAAAAGATATTATCACCCAAAATTAAACAACAATGGTCGTTTCCGATGAATTTTTTCCCAATAATAAAGGCTTGGGCCAGACCCTCTGGTTTTGGTTGAACTGCATAGTTAAGAGACAAACCCCATTTACTTCCATCACCTAACAAGAGCTTAAAAGCAGATTGGTCTTCGGGTGTCGTAATTATTAGTATCTCGCGAATGCCTGCTAGCATCAGAATGCTAAGAGGATAGTAGATCATCGGCTTGTCATATATTGGCAGCATCTGCTTAGAAACTGAGATTGTTAGGGGATATAACCTTGTTCCCGAACCACCCGCGAGAATAATTCCTTTCATGCCTATATCCCTTTTTACTAGATCAACGCTTATTTGTTAAAAGTTGTGCAACAACCTCACGCATGCCCTCTTTCCAATCTCTTCTCGGCACACTAAAAACTCGTTCTATTTTATCACAATTTAAAACCGAATTAAGAGGACGGGATGCCGGCGTAGGATATTGGCTACTCGGAATACCATTAACGATTGGCACGCTCATTTTGTAATTTTGGAGCTCTTTGAAGATTTCTTCCGCAAAACCACGCCATGTTGTAGGGTTTTTGGATGTGTAGTGAAAAGTTCCCCACGACGGTTCCAGCGTGTTATCAGTTATCCGTTTTGCTATCAGCACAAGTGCATCCGCAATATCAACTGCACATGTTGGCACGCCGCACTGATCTTCCACTATGTTCAGCTCATTGCGTTCATTAGCTAATCTCATCATAGTGCGAAGGAAATTGTTCCCATGCGCCGCATAAACCCAAGAAGTCCTAAGAATAATGTATTTTTCAGTATTATCTTGTATTACAGCTTCACCGGCCTCCTTTGACCGACCATAAGTTCCTAATGGACAGACTACGTCATCCTCAAGATAAGCAGTTGATTTTTTCCCATCGAACACGTAATCGGTTGATATGTGTATAATCGGTATCGATAATTTTTCACAAGTTTTTGCTAAATTTTCGGGTGCATCGCGGTTTACTTTATAAGCAACCTCTGGACGGCTTTCAGCGTCATCAACCGCTGTATAAGCCGCAGCATTTATTACAGTGTGTGGGCGTAAGTTTTCCAAAGTTCTCGCAACCGCTTGACTATCTGTTATATCTAGTTCTGTGCGAGTAAAAGCGGTGGCGTTCACCTCAAAATTACCCGCGCGCTTTGAAAGCTCTTTTCCGACCTGTCCGTTAGCACCAAGTATCAATATTTTTTGCTTGCCTGTCTGCATATCAATTAGCTGAGCCCCCCAAGCGCTCGCCTTGGTAATGCTTGTTTAATATGGGTTCCCACCAGTCTCGGTTATCTAAATACCATTGAACCGTTTTCGTGAGGCCTGTCTCAAACGTTTCAAGTGGCGTCCAACCAAGTTCTGATTTTATTTTTGTTGCATCAATTGCGTAACGAAAGTCATGCCCTGGTCGGTCTGATACAAAAGTGATTTGCTCCTCGTATCTTACACCGTTTTTTTTTGGCGATAGCTCATCCAATATTGTGCAAATAGTTTTTACCACTTCTAGGTTATTGACTTCTGAGTTGCCGCCGACGTTGTAACTTTCCCCCACCCTCCCTTTCGATGCTATTTCGTAAAGTGCACGGGCATGGTCATCAACATACAGCCAGTCACGAATATTGTTCCCAGTTCCATAAACCGGCATAGGCTCACCGTTTAGTGCTTTTATAATCATTAATGGGATCAATTTTTCTGGGAAATGATATGGACCATAATTGTTTGAACAATTGCTCAAAACTGCCGGTAACCCGAAGGTTTCGTGCCATGCTCTAACCAAATGATCAGCTGACGCTTTGCTAGCAGAATATGGAGACCGAGGGTCATATCGTGTAGTTTCTGTGAATGCGCCTTGGAAACCTAGGGAACCAAATACTTCATCCGTAGAAATATGATGAAAACGAAACTGTTTTTTTTCGTCTTCATCCAACCGACTCCAAAAGCTTCTTGAAACCTCTAAAAGGTTATATGTACCAACAATGTTTGTTTGGATAAATTCACTGGGCCCATCGATTGATCTGTCAACATGGCTCTCAGCCGCGAGGTGCATAATGATATTTGGTTCATATTCACTTATCGCCCTATCTAATTTCTGCACATCACAAATATCGATTTCTTCGAAGCTGTATTTTGGATTTGAAATTACATTTTTTAACGAATTCAAGTTGCCTGCGTATGTCAATTTATCGACGTTCAGCACGAAACAACCAATTGTATTTATTAAATACCGTACCACCGCTGACCCAATAAAACCGGCACCTCCTGTTACCAATATTTTTTTATTTTCTTCTTTCATTTTAGATCTGGCTTAAAATTCATATTTAAAAAATGTAGGTAAATTACGTAGCTGGGGATAATAAGTATCTTTTTCCGATAAGATGGGTGCATTACTGCCAATAGGCCATTCTATAGCCAACTCATCATCATTCCAAGCTATCCCTCTTTCACTCTCAGGAGAATATGGAGCTGTCACTTTATACATCACTTCAGTATTATCTTCGAGCGTGCAAAAACCGTGGGCAAAACCCACGGGTATGAATATTTGATTCCACAACTTTGCACTTATTTCATAACCAACCCATTTCCCGAACGTAGGTGATCCAACTCGTATATCTACGGCAACATCATAAATAGCCCCTCGAGTTACTCGTAGAAGTTTATCTTGCGCATATGGGTTAATCTGGAAATGTAGCCCCCTTAAAGTTCTCGCCTTTTCGGACAAAGAGTGATTATCTTGACAAAAAGTTAAATCTAGTCCACTCCGCTTAAATTTTTCAGAGCTGAAAGTTTCAGAAAAAAACCCTCGGTGATCGCCAAACTTATCCGGCCAAATAATCTTTACATCATCAATTATAGATGGTTCTATTTTCACGGTAAACAAACCTAACATCTTTGATTTTGCCGATGGCTCTATTATCATTTAATCGAGATCTTCGCAATGAAACTGTAGGGTATGAAGATAATAAGAGACTAAATACTTCCGTGTTGGTAAATATCTTTTGGCTAAGTTTTATGTTAGTATATGATCCGTCAACAATTTTTGCTGACCCAGATTGAAGTAAAATTAATCAAGCAAAATAAGCACTATTTTTTATTTAGGATTAAAGATGAAGAACCCAGCTAGCGACGCTGAAAACGCGGATAATAGCATGCCAAGTTATAATACCAACGTTGTTAAGCTTGCGCCGATTGGGAGCGGATCTCCAGATAACTTGGTTGAAGCTAAAGGGGTGTGTAGCGTAATTATCGTCTCTTATAAAACTGGGGAAGTGCTAATGGATTGTATTCACTCAGTTCTTAAACAAAGCAAACTACATCAGTTGATACTTGTTGATAATGGAAATACAAAACAAGCCGTGCAGCAATTGAACGAAATAGCCGACAAAAATCCAAAATTCGAAATTATAACAGGTCATGGAAACGTTGGTTTCTCAAAGGGTTGTAACCTTGGCGTAAGAAGAGCCCGCGGGGAATATATCCTTCTATTAAACCCAGACTCTATATTGCAAACCGATACTCTCATTCCGGCATTGGAGGCTTTTCAAACTCACCCCGACACCTCACTTCTTACCGTTAGAATAGAGAACGTAGACGGCAGTGAACAAAGAGGTGCACGACGTAATTTAATGACGCCGTGGACTTGCTGTGTTGAGCAATTTCGGCTGGACCGACTCGCTCCTAATCATCCACATTTTAAGCGATTAAATCTTAATGAAACACCTCCATTGGCCGATATAGCACGTGTTCAATGTATATCAGGCGCATTCATGCTAATGCCAAAGAGCGTTTTTATCGAGTTAGGCGGCATGGACGAAGACTACTTCCTCCACGTTGAAGATATCGATTTTTGTTTGCGTATTGAAAAAATGAGTGGCTCGATTCTATATCTTCCACAAGTTTCCGTGACCCATAGGAAGAGTAGCAGTGATAGTTTTCCTGGTGTGGTTGAATGGCATAAAGCACGAAGTTTTTGCAAATACTTCAAGAAACATTTTTCTGAACAATATCCAGCTTGGGCACTAAAAACACTGTCTTTAGCTATCTACCTTCGCCTCGCAATAATATTACCCAAAATCACATTTCTTTGGTTTGGCAACAAGCTTTTGGGACGCTAAAAATTAGTATTTATCACCTTCTCGATGCCTAATGCTTCGATTAAATGAACCTGTCATGCCATGCATAATACCAATAAATATAGATCGTAGCTTATTAATTTTCTGATCCTCCAATAAAACGATTTTAAAGAAGTCTTTAGCTATCGATAAAATTTCAAACAATAGAAAGTCTGGAAAAAGCGCTGCATATTCCTTGATAACTGTAATTCTATTCCTGTAAATAGTATACCTTCTGAAGGCTGGATGAACCTGATAAGAAAATTCTTTCCCTAAAATTTTTAGATAGTTCGTTATCCCAAGACGATGATTCAAACGCGCTCCTCCAACCCCTAGAATTCTATAACCTCGTTTTCGCACCCTGAATGAGAATTCGTAATCTATGTAGTCAATCCAAAATTCCTCACGCATTAGACCGACTTCTTCTAGCGTGTGTCTAGGAATAAAACTTCCTGAGGCCAGTCCGAATAAAAGTGTATCATCAATTGCGGTTAAGCTCATATGATAACGTCTTGGTTTTAAGAATAATCCCTTTGAATAAGTAGGAACTGAAGGACGACCGTCATCAAATTCGTGTCTTGGAGTTAAAAACCCTATATCGTCTTTATTTTTATATTTGACAGCGGAATTTAGCATATTTTTTACAAAATCTTTATCAAGTATGCTGTCCTGGTCTAGCAGTAGAACCCAATCGACGCCATCTGCTAGAGCTAGTTTAATTCCCTGATTTTGAGCGGTAGCGAGACCTAAATTTTTTTTATTTTCTAACAGTGTGATGTTATCTCTTTGATCAATTTGCTCATCTTTTATAAAACTACAAGAAACAGAATTTGGCTGATTATCAATGATCCAAATTTTGTTAACTTGTTCGACCAACGAATGTAAAAGCTGTCTAAAACGATCATCTGGATCAAAGATAACAACCACTGCAGCAACCATGGGATAAATTTTAGCAACCATCTAAACCACCTGCTTGAGAAGGAAACCCTGGCTCTTTATTAACTTTTCCGGGCGAAATAGGGCGACCGTCAGTCGACCTCAAAATCAATTTCCCAATAGACCACGTCATATCGGAACCGAATTGTAGTACCGTGGACTTTCGTGCTTTTTGTATAATCTTTCTATCATTCCATATCCAAAAAAGCCTGCGGAATGCATCAATAAGTGCCTTTAGTTTGGTGGAGGTATCACCTGCAAGTATGGAAAAGCAAAGCCTCGTGAGTATACTCAAAATCAGAAGCGGTAGGCACACAACAAACAATAATCCAGGAACACACCTTACAAATGTCCAAATCCTATTTCTGCTAACATAATATTTTATAAACTTTGAATTTTTTCCTGCCGTTGCTGATCCTACGTGCCGAACCTTCGCACCAGCCAACTGGATAGTTTTATGTCCCGCTAATCGAAACCGTAGCCCTAAATCAACATCTTCATAATAACAAAAAAAATCTTCAGCCATTCCACCGAGTGAAACATAAATATCTCGATAGTATATTGCTGCGGCGGCACATGGGCTCATCACAACTACGTCTTCCAAGATTGTTTCGGCAGAATCGCCTTCACCGCCACGCCATGCAATGCCTGTACAGTGATAATGATCCCCCGCCCCATCCAGTTTACTGGGATTATTATATTTCAACTGCTTAGAACCAAATATTCTAGTTTTTGGGTAATTTTTTATTCCCACTTCAATTTCCGATAACCAGTTATCTTCAGGTATAGCATCAGGATTTAACGTAATTAGCCACTTACCAGTAGCTCTTCTGGCTCCAATATTATTAGCTGCAGCGAATCCAAAATTTTTTTCAAGTTTTATAAGTTTTATGTCTAAATAATTGAAATTATGAAAATTAATTTCATCTTCGCTAGAGTTATTATCCACAATAATTACCTCAAAGTTTTTACTTCTTTGGGCAACTAAGGCTTTAATACATTCAATGAGATAATCATTCGAATTATATGTAACAATAATTATTGAAAACTCTGGGTTAGCATGGGTCATATAAACCTCGTTAGAGATGCACTGTTGTCAAACTGCAATGAGAACAAGTTATTTGGCTATTATCCCCCTTGTAACCGTCTGCACTTCCATAAGTTTTGGTTTAAAGGCATTCTCTAAAACAGGGATTGCTGCTACCGGATTCGTTTTTCCACACATAAAAATATCGAGCGCAGCAAATCTCACTTCAGGCCAGGTGTGAATATTTATGTGCGATTCCGCCAAAACTATTACGCCCGTTATACCTTGATTTTCATCGAAACAATGGAGATGTACATGCAGTATTTTAGCATCACACGCCTTTGCAATTTTTTTAAGTGTATTCTCAATAAATTCAGTATTTGAAAGATTAATCACATCCCACATATCGATAATCAAGTGCGCACCAGCATAGGTTAAACCATCCTTGTTAACAAAGTAATCGCCCCCACGGTCCGAGTACCATGGCGATTGGTCCGTTTGGTACAAATTACGACTCGTTATCTTATTCGCTTGTTTCAAGGTAAGCATCTTGCGGTATTGAATTTATAATTATTGCCATACTTTTCATTCACATGTTCTTTATCACCCGTTTCCAGATCGACTGCAGCAAAAACATTTAGGCGCGGAATTAAATTTTTTACGTCGCTCAAGAACTACTTTAATCGTCTTGAACGTCTTGTGGCCCTTCGTTTATTAGATCTATGACATTTCTGTCGTTCAGTGAGCTCTGTAATCAGAGTTTCTTTCTCATCGTTTGAATAACGAGACCAATGAGCAACCTCCTTCAAAGTCCGCCAGCACCCTAAACAATATTTAGTAGAAGCATTTATTTGGCAAACACCAACACATGGAGAAGGTATTTGTATTCCTTTATCCATAGCTTTACCCACGTCTTAGGGAGAATAAAAGTAAATTATTAAATTATCCTTTTGTTATTTCATTTTTCACCGTCGTTCAATAAAATAAAATTTGATGGGGCGGTGCATTTAATGCTATCTGACTGATCGAATAGTTAGAAATGAGGCTAATTTGTTGAAATTATTCGTCAATGCCCTAGTTCTGAATATTAATGTGCTAACAACTTCGTTGGAGTTATAGAGTTGTATTCTGAAACGACCAAGTCAATCCGAATTACTGTGGTCCCCGCTTTTTTGGATGAGCACTCATCACCGGACGAGGCTAAATACGTTTGGGCTTATGAAGTTAAAATTGAAAATTTAGGTCAGGAAACCGTCCAACTAATCAACAGACACTGGTCTATAACCAACTCTCTTGGCCAAACTCAAACCGTCCGAGGTCCGGGGGTGGTCGGGGAACAACCGGTATTGAAACCAGGCGAATACTTCGAATATACCAGCGGTACGCCGCTCAATACACCCTCAGGGTTAATGTCTGGAGTTTACCAAATGGAAAGTACGACTGGAGAATTATTTGAGGTTAGCATCCCAATTTTCTCGCTGGACAGTCCACACCAGCCAATGCAAGTTAATTAAAAAAGCACGTTATTATTGACAGATTTAGTTCGCAAAATTTAAGTGAGATCTTATGAAACTTTTTAGCGAATTTGAGACCGCCGACAAACAAAAGTAAAGAGGAATATATTGTGTCACCAGACGACCACATGAACCCTAAAAGCCCGCCAAGCAGCGTCAGCGAAAGTTCACACCCCACTCGGTCAGAAGCAGAAGAAGCCGTACGAACTCTTATAAAATGGATGGGTGATGACCCAACCAGAGAGGGACTAATTGATACACCAAGGCGAGTTATTAATTCATACGCTGAACTTTTTAGTGGATACACTCAAGACCCAAGCGAAATATTGGAACGTACGTTTGAAGAAACTGACGGTTACAGCGACATCGTACTACTTAAGGATATAAGAGTGGAATCCTATTGTGAGCACCACTTGATACCTATTACTGGAGTAGCGCATGTTGCATATATTCCAGAAAATCGTGTGGTTGGAATAAGTAAACTTGCCCGGACAGTGGAACTCTTTTCTAAACGTTTACAAATTCAAGAAAAACTAACTTCACAAGTTGCAAATGCAATAAATGACACTCTTAAACCAAAAGGAGTAGCCGTCCTCATAGAAGCTGAGCACGGCTGTATGACAACACGTGGTGTTCACAAGCCCGGCGTAAATATGGTTACGAAAACGCTTATAGGATGCTTTAAAGACAACTCCGATGTACGAACAGAATTTCTATCTTTAATTAAAAGACCGGAATAATTAGCAATTTTCTGCATCGATTGGAGCTAGGTTGATAACTGTTGGCCCCGTACTGTTCATAATTGGCTTGTTGATGTCACTGTTGGCGATTGCCATGGGTTTACCCGCTATCGCGGATCTAGCGACCGGCAATCCAGACTGGCAGGTTTTTGCTGGCTCTGCAGCTGTGTCGTTGTTCGTTGGCGTATCGTTGATGCTGACAACGCGGTCTACATCAATGACTAATTTAAATCTTCGCCAAGCTTTTCTCCTTACAACAATGAGTTGGGTCGCCGTTGCAGCAGTGGGAGCACTTCCATTTGCGTTTTCTGAGTTGGAAATAAGCGTTGCAGATGCATTTTTTGAGTCAATGTCCGGAATTACAACAACTGGCTCTACAGTAATTGTTGGCCTCGACAACGCTCCACCCGGCATTTTACTCTGGAGGGCTTTACTGCAATGGTTAGGGGGGGTCGGCATAATTGTCATGGCGATGGCCATGCTACCTATTTTGAGTGTTGGGGGCATGCAATTATTCAAAACAGAGGCTTTAGATACGCCTGATAAGGTTTTGCCACGTGCGGCTCAAATTGCCGGTGGGATATTCGCAATTTATTTGTTTATGACCGGGTTATGCGCTTTGGCCCTGTGGATGACGGGTTTTTCTGGTTTCGACGCTATAGCTCATGCTATGACAACAATAGCCACAGGCGGTTATTCAACGAAAGACAGTTCGATTGGATACTTCAATAATCCTATAGCTGAGTGGATAATCATTTGCGGAATGATTATAGGTTCACTACCTTTTTTATATTACCTTAGGATTCTGAGAGGAAACCTGTCACCGATTATACGGGATAGCCAAGTCCGATGGTTTTTTATTGTAATAATATCATCAGTGTTTCTAGTTGCACTCTGGGTGTCGAATAGTTCGAATTTTGGACCTAATGATACCATCAGGCATGTCGCATTCAATGTAATATCAATTCTCACTGGAACCGGTTATGTAACGCAAGATTTTGGGCTCTGGGGTGGCTTCCCAACTATATTTCTACTTTGCTTAATGTTTGTTGGAGGATGTGCTGGCTCCACCACATGCGGCATCAAAATTTTTCGGTTCCAAGTCCTGGCGGCATCAGCCAGGGCCCAATTGAGCCGACTACTTGTTCCGCACGGAGTCTTCATCCCGTATTATAACAGAAAGGAAATTCCAGAAACCGTTTCAAACGCTGTTATGGGTTTCTTTTTTTTATATATCGTGTGTTTTGTTGTACTTGCTGCCTGTCTATCGGCCCTAGGGCTTAATTTCATTACAGCTATATCAGGTGCAGCGACAGCTATCTGCAACGTCGGACCCGGACTGGGCGACTCGATAGGGCCAAGTGGTAACTTTGGAAGTCTCCCCGAAACAGCAAAGTGGCTTCTCTCGATTGGCATGTTGCTTGGGCGTTTAGAATTATTCACCGTTCTCGTTATATTTTCCCCTGCTTTTTGGACTAGATAACTCTTAATTACCCGACTGGATTTTCTATAATGGATATTATTTTGAAACGCTCTATAGAATGGTTGGATCGCCTCATCGCATTTGATACAACCTCACGACTAAGCAATTTAGATCTGATTGCAGATATAGAGAAATATATGGACGAATTGGGTGTTCCAACGAGACTTACACACGATAAAAATAAAAAGAAAGCAAACCTCTGGTGCACAATTGGGCCGCAGGATATTGGCGGCGTAGTTCTATCAGGTCATACTGATGTCGTGCCAATTGATGGACAAGAATGGACAAAAACGCCTTTTAAAATGTCCGAGGAGTCGGGGAAACTTTTTGGGCGGGGTACGTCAGATATGAAAGGTTTTTGTGCTATAGCACTAGCGATGGCCCCAGAGATGAAATCACGACACCTTAAGGTGCCGATACACTTTGCTTTTTCATTTGACGAAGAGGTTGGATGCGTTGGTGTTCGGCACCTTATTAAAGATGTCGTAGACAACTTACCACTCCCGCGAGCAGTGATAGTTGGCGAACCTACATCCATGAAAATTGTTGGGGGGAATAAAGGGGGGCGTTCATTTCGCACCACAGTAAGAGGCGTTCCTGGTCATTCCAGCGAACCGCATAGAGGTGCAAACTCTATTATGGCTGCAGCTCGGATTATTAATTTTATCGAAAGCTTGCAAGAAGAACTAATAAAGGAGTCCGACGAAAATAGTCTATTTGATCCTCCATATACCACTTTTGATCTGGGAGTAATTGAAGGCGGGACAGCAAACAATATCATCCCTGAATATACACAATTTAATTGGGGGTATAGAGGCTTGCCTGATGAAGATCCATTTGAATTGGAAAATAAAGTAAGGTCCTTCATACAAGAGCAAATAGAGCCTAAATTGAAACGAGTATCTAACGAAGCTGGCGTTACAACTGAACTTAGGAATGAAACGCCTCCTCTTATCCCCGACCATGAATCTGCAGCTGAACATCTTATTCGCCATTTGACAGGTCTTAATGAATCTGGAACCGTTGCGTTTGGGACAGAAGCTGGTCTCTTCCAACAAGCTGGGATACCAGGTGTTATTTTTGGTCCAGGATCAATCCAGCAAGCACATCAACCTGACGAGTTCATAGAAATTGATCAGATGGCACAATGCGTATCCTTCATGAAGGAACTCACATCATGGGCGGAAAAAACTCATTAGTCCGAAGGTGGTTAGGAGCTGCGTAAAGTATTATTATATCTTGAATTTCTTATCGCCTATATAAATTCAATTTTACACTAGAGAAAAAGCATGACCAAATATCGGACGCTAGATGACCACGATTTTTCTCAAGAAAAAGTGTTGTTGAGGCTTGATCTAAACCTCCCTACCCACGATGGAATCATCTCGGAATCTACCCGATTGACAAAAGCTGTTCCCACCATTGTAAGGCTGGCATCTCAGGGGGCTAAGGTCATAATAATTTCACACTTTGGGAGGCCCAATGGAAAAATCGTAAAAGAAATGTCCATGGACCAAATATTTCCAAGTCTTTGCGAGGCCCTCGAAGGCTTCACCGTAACGTTCATTCCCCACTCCATCGGATCAAAAGTGGCGGAAGATATAAAAAGAATGAAAAATGGAGAAATCTGTTTACTTGAGAACTTGAGGTTTCATCCTGGAGAGGAAAAAAATGACAAGGAGTTCTCAAAAAACCTTGCCTTTTTAGGCGACAGTTATGTTAACGATGCTTTCTCGGTTTCTCATCGAGCCCATGCATCGACCGCAGGGGTTGCTAAGCTCATGCCAAGCTTCGCAGGACCGCTCATGGATTTAGAATTAAAAGCATTGGCCAACTCTCTGGAAAGTCCCAAAAGACCGCTCACCGCTATAATTGGAGGAGCCAAGATCTCAACCAAGTTAGATTTATTGAGGAACATCGTAAAACTTGTAGACAAAATGATCGTTGGTGGGGGTATGGCAAATACGTTTCTTTTTGCGAGGGGCGTTCCCATAGGAAATTCTCTTGTGGAAAAAGATCTCACCGACTTAGTTCAAACAATTGAGCGTTTAGCTGCAGATAACTCATGTGAAATAATACTGCAAAACGACGCGCTAATAGCAACGAAACTAGAGAATGGCGCAAATTATAAAGCTGTTGAATTATATGATATTCCAGAGGATGCCATGATTCTGGATGCTGGACCCAATTCGATTCCAATGTTTTCCAATCATGTAAGAAATAGCAACACAATCATTTGGAATGGACCATTGGGGGCATTCGAATACCCACCTTTTGATACTTCAACAAAAGCTTTAGCGAAATTAGTAGGTAAGTTAAGCCGAAAAGGTAATTTATATTCCATTGCTGGAGGGGGGGATACATTGGCTGCTCTCAACCAAGCGGGTGTTATCAAAAAGTTCAATTATGTCTCTACCGCCGGTGGGGCTTTCCTTGAGTGGCTTGAAGGAAAAGAGTTGCCCGGCGTCGCCGCTTTGAAACCATGAATTTCCATTTTATTAGTCAATATTGACTTTTTAGACGCAACTATCTAACGTTTAGGCTGAGGAGTTCCTATGGCCCAAGTAACACCACCGATGGCACCTACCAACGCGTCCCTACCGGGGCTGGTCACACCAGGTCGCCCTGAACAAACAAAAAACATAGGTGTTCGAACTCCCTCAACTGATGACGTATCTCAGCTAGATGAAGACCTTGAAGCTGAAGCCCAAGAGCAACGCCGCGACGCTGATGTTAATCGCGTTCAAAGACAATTGAAAACCACGAAGTCCGAGCGCGGCAATAACTTAGATATCTTAGTGTAAATCTGTGGGTCGTAACCCTTATTTATTGAAAAACGATCGTAAATCCGGCATTTACCACCACTACGTAATTAAATTATGACTTCAAATTCCTACGAAAAACGGACTGGTGGACCAATCCACATTAAAGTGCCGCCGCACGACAATATAGAGCGCTTAATCTGTAATGAATGCGGGTTCATCAATTATATCAATCCAAAAGTGATCGTTGGTGCAGTTTGCACATGGGATAAGAAATTTTTACTGTGTAAACGAGCCATAGAACCCCGAGTTGGTTTTTGGACCATGCCTGCAGGTTTTATGGAGGAGGGTGAAACTAGTATGGAGGGGGCTAAACGAGAAGCTTGGGAAGAAGCAGGAGTAGAGATAGAGGTTAATGAGCTTATTGGGGTTTATAATGTGGCTCGATTGAGTCAAGTACATCTAATTTATAGGGCTAAATTGATTAACGATATTGTGAATGCTGGACCCGAATCTCTAGAAGTACGTTTTTTTTCATGGGCCGAAATCCCATGGAACGAGCTTGCTTTTCCGAGCGTTCACTGGGCTTTAAACCATTATAAAGAAGTAGAGAAGTTAGTGGAATTTTCCCCAAGGAACGAGGACAGTACTTCATAGACGATATAAGTGTATGCGGTTTTTGGAAATTCCACCGGGCAATGGAATTTTATGAGAATCCCATCTGTCCACTTGTTGATCACTTACGATTATAGCACCCGCGCACAACAATTTTTCAATAGATGGTGCTATTTTGCTGGCTAGTGCAAGGCTTGTATTTTTTTCCCCTGTCCCAATATCTACGTGAGCCAATGCAGCACCTCTTCCTAACTGCTCTATTGCTCTTGGAATAGAAACCAGGAAATCGCCAATGAATTGGAATGCTGGATCAGGAATACAATCAGGGTGTGCTGCAATTTTCCTTTCAAATACATAGATTTCCCTTTTAGGAAAGAGCTCTCTCATATGATCAAATGTTCGGCCATTACCAAGCCCAAATTCTAAAACAAAGCCTGGTTGGTCATAAATGTTTTTGGCCGCCCAATCCAATGCTATTTTTTGAGCCCTAAGTCTTCGGATTGCGCTTTCAAGCCTACTCAATTCTTCCGTTCCTTAAGTAACAAAGCAGATTTCAGTACTTCTCTCTAACTAGTTAAGGCTTCCCTTAATTGGATATTTGTTTTATTTAAACGTGAAGCTAATTCCCTCATTATTTCAATCGCAATTTCTGGGAATTCCGTTAGTAGATGAATAAACGTATCTTTCGTAACTTTCAGTGTTTGAACTGACTCCACAGCCTTGACAGACGCAGTTCTCGGCACGTCACATAGGATTGATATCTCACCAACAACATCCCCCCGTTTTAGCTGGGCAATTTCCACCGAACCCTTTTCCGTTTCGATAAACACAGAAACCTTCCCTTTTAATACAATATAAGCTGCATCACCTGGTTCACCTTCCTTAAATAAAAATTGTCCGTCTTCATGAATTAAATTTTCAGAAGTGAAAGCCAGTAGTTTCAATTTAGTATGGTCAATTTTGCTAAAAAGGGGTACGTCCCTTAACACTTCTACTTCTTTGTTTAAACTCATACTAGGCCTCCCGGGGTGAAATGCGTCACCTTATTCCTCCCGCAACAAATCGTTGATAACGCTTTCTTCTTTTTTTACAAGATCCTTAAAAGAGCCATCTTCAACTACTTGACCACCACTAAAAATTAAAACCCGGTCAAAATTTTCGGCTAAACTGGCGCGCTGTAAAGCCCACGTTATATTCCTACCCTTCATCTCCGATAATAGATTGGACATAACTAAGGTCTGACTGCCCGAATCTAAAGAAGCCGTTGCTTCATTCAATATTAGGTGGTCAGGACGACGAAGGAGAGCCCGAGCAATTGATAATTTCTGACGCTGACCTTGCGAAAGCCGGGATCCTGCCAGACCAGCTTGTGAGTCTAACCCGGCATTAATTATCACCGGCCGAAGATTTTCCTGGTCAATTATCTCCGTAACCAGATGATTTACTTCTTCTATCGCGTTAGCTCTATCTGAGGCGATTTTTCCAAACAAAATATTATCTTGGATCGAAGAAGACCTATTATAATATCCCGCTTCGAAAAACTCTATTTCATCCCTTAATTCGTCTTCAATTTCTTCCGCGAAAAGTTTTCTTGCCTCTAATATACGGTTTTGAATATCTTCAGAAATAAGATCCAGCCGATGCCTTGCTGGTATTATTTTAAACGGCAAAGACAGAAACTGATTACTGTCTTCTGTTGACATATTGTCTAATCCCAGCCTTTCCGATCGAGCTAGCAGAGTTTGAAATTCTGGTAAATCCTCACTTGAGATGAACGAGTATTGAGAAAAATACTCATGATCCGATGGCAGATCAGCAAAAAGCTCAACCATCGTCGATGCTACATCCTTGCCCATACGAATGAACTCGTCTTTGAGTCCAACTTTTTCAAGTATTTCTAGCACGTAAACGTTAGTTCCGATGTTGTCTGAGTTAAATCTGTCACCTTTGGGTGTTCCAAACAACAAATTTTCTGCAACCGATGCGTTTGAGTTAAAAACCTCTTTATCAAAAGATTCTACGAAATTTGATATGTCCGATTTATCGAGCCTTTCTCGAAATTTTTTTCTGGCTGCTAATATCTGTTCTAAAAGTTTTTCATCATCGGAACCATCTAAGTTACTCCGTAACCCCATTGAGTAAACATCCCGATCTAGATCAACTACCTGAAGAAGTTGTATCAATCGTTCTTTTAAACTCTCTTCTGAGTCTACCCCAATCGCTTTATAGTCCAACCACTCCGATGCTAGGTCATCCAAAGAGTTGCCAGACAACTGCGCATTCTTTAAATCCTCATTCAGTTCTTCATCTCGTGAGATTGGCCGATGCATGGCCCCTAATAAAACATTTTCCTTTAACGTGGCATTGAAGACGAACGCATTAGGCCCAATGTAGCCCATGCGCCTGCCGGTTGCAGCCTCTGGTAGATCGGCGATTTGTTTGCCTGCCACAAGTATTTGTCCACTATCCGGCGCCAAAAGCCTTGCCATTAAAATCGTCGCAAGATCTTTGCCGCCGCTACTAGGGCCAATCAGAGCAACGTGCTCGGACTTACCCATATCAAAGGATAATTTTTCGACGATAGGTTGTGATTCTTCATCAAGAATAGATAAATTACCTGCAGAAACTTCGCCAGCCAAATTAAAATCTGATTCTATTTCCACCATTTGATAGTTTTCTGGCCAAATACCTTGTGGATCGAATTGTTCGATTACTTGATCATATTTGATGCGAGAATCGGCTAACCTCTGATAGTAGGTAAGAAGTTCTTTCCAAGGTGCCGAAAGATCCTTGTAGGCCGCTAGAATCGCGACTAGTGCGCCAAAGGTTAGATCACCTTTTATAACGAGATAACCACCTATTGAATAGAAAAAGAACGGCGTTAGTTGGGCAATGAAGTTATTTAGGAATTTGATAAAGAATTTCCGGCGAAATATTTCATAGCGAATGCCGTAAATAACGCCTAACCGTTCAGTGAAACGTGCTAAAATTCTTCTCGCGCCATCGTTTGCATGGACTTCTTCAATTCCAGAAACTGCTTCGCCAATTTTCTCTGCCAAAACCCTAACATTTCGGACCCTTTGTTTACCAAGTTGATTAACATGCCATTGAAGTTTTGGAATGATATATCCTTGGATAGGATAAAGAGCGATAGCAGCTAAACCTAACATCCAATCTTGTATGAACATAAAAATCAAAATTGTTAATAATGTACCCCCTTGAAATGCCGGTAATGCTATCGAGTCCCCAACGAATCCACCTAGAGGCTCTACCTCAGAGTTGACCATTTGGATAACCTCTCCTTGGCTAACTTTCTTAAACTGAGGAAGCGGAAATCTTAGAACGCGTGCTAGAAGCGAATACCTAAGACGCCTTAACATCCGCTCACCAAGCTGTCCCCGAAAGACATTTACATAAAACTTGAAACCACCATTAACAAAAACTAATGCTAAAAATACTCCACTTAAAATTAACAAATAGTCAATTTGATCGACAGTCATTCCAAAAATTTCTTCTGGAACATCTTTGCCACCGATCGCCTTATTGATTATTGTCTTTGGTAAATCCAACGATAAGTAGAGAAATGGAAATGAAATCGCTGTGAGGATTAGCAGTATTATTTGATCTCGTTTACTATATCGCCAAATAAATTTGAATAGAGTTTTTTCCATAATTTTTTACCAAAGTTTTTTGATTATCGAACCACCCTTACATGATAATGTAGACGAACTGCCCATACCGGTAAATGTACCCCGAGTAGTATTTTTCACAAAATCTCCCTTTTAGGAAACTTTTAGTGTACATTACGCTTTTTCTAGCCGCTATTTCTGCGTTCTACAGTAATCAATAGAATAGCTCGAAGACTTTTGTGGAGAAAATTCTTAAGTGTCTGTGACCAAAACACCCAAAAAAAACACCCGCCCCGCCCGAGTTCTTATGTACAGTCATGATACACTCGGTCTAGGGCATTTAAGGAGATGCCGAGAAATAGCGCACCATTTAGTTGAGTCAAACTCCAGGCTATCTGTGCTTATACTTTCAGGTTCTCCAATAATAGGCAGTTTCGACTTCAGGACACGAGTAGATTTTGTCAGAATTCCAGGTGTCATAAAGTTGAGAAATGGTGATTACACTTCGCTGAGCCTCCATCTCAACATTGAAGAGACTTTAGAATTAAGAGAATCAATCATCAAACACACAGCCGAAACCTTTGATCCAGATCTATTTATTGTCGACAAGGAACCATGGGGCCTGCGCGGCGAGGTTCGATCTACCATGGAAATGCTTCACGAGCGCGGGACACCTATGGTTTTAGGTTTGCGAGACGTTATGGATGAACCAGCAGCATTAGCTCCAGAATGGGAACGTAAAAATGTGTTGCCAGCTCTAGAAGGATTATATGATGAGTTATGGGTTTATGGGATGAAAGAAATTTGTGATCCGTTTGATGGTCTAGATTTACCCGCTACTGTTAAGCTTAAAACGCGCTATACAGGTTATTTAAAGCGACACGTACCTACCGTAGGTGCCTCCCCACAATTTCATATTCCAGAAGATCCTTTCATACTTATCACAGCAGGCGGAGGTGGAGATGGTGAGGGTTTAATGGAATGGGTGCTCCGTGCCTACGAATACGACTCAGACTTGCCATACCCAGCCGTTTTAGTTCTTGGTCCATTTATGTCTCAGGAGAAGCAAGCTGAATTTTTGGATAGGGCCAATAAATTGGACCGCGTTCAGGCGATGACCTTTGACGCGAGAATTGAGAACTTAATGTCAAAAGCCGCTGGAATGGTTTCTATGGGTGGATATAACACATTTTGTGAAATCCTGTCTTTCGACAAAAGAGCCTTAATTATTCCAAGAACCGAGCCAAGGTTAGAGCAATATATCAGAGCAAAACGAGCTGAAGAATTAGATTTGATAAGCATGTTGGTCGATAATGGCGATCATGATCCAAAAGAGATGGCCAAGTCGCTCCGTAGATTACCTAGCCAGCCGAGACCCTCAGAAATTTTACCGACCGATATTTTGGGTGGATTGCCACAAGTTAATCGACTTTCAAAGCGTTGGCTCAAAAAAAGCAGAGATTTGAGGAACATCCCAATGAGACAGCGAGCCTAATAGTCCTGGTATGCAGATTGACGGCAACCAGCCAAAAGTATCTATTGCATTAGTTTTAAAAGGTTATCCAAGACTTTCTGAAACATTTATAGCACAAGAAATTTTATCTCTTGAGAAGGCTGGGCTCTCCATAACCATCGTTTCATTGCGAAAACCAACAGACCCATATATCCACACGGTGCATGAGAAAATCAAAGCCCCCGTATTGTATTTACCAGAATATATATTTAAAGAACCAATAAGAGTTTTAAGAAGCTGGTGGCAGGTCCGATCAAATTCCCGCTATAAGTCTGCCCGAAAAATATGGCTAAAACACCTCATTCGTGATTTTTCACCAAACCGTGCAAGGCGTTGGGGGCAAGCGTTGGTTCTTGCAGCAGAATTAGCGCCTGAACTCGGACATATTTATGCACATTTCCTACATACACCGGCGTCTGTTGCCTACTATGCGTCTTTATTGACTGGTCGCACTTGGTCAGTTTCATCTCACGCAAAAGATATTTGGTTAACACCCGATTGGGAAAAGACGGAAAAACTTCAATCCTGTGCTTGGGCCGTGACATGCACCAACGATGGTTTTATCCACCTAAACAATCTTGTGCCAGATAAAACACGCCTTAACTATCACGGGCTGGACACCAAACGACTTCCACTAAAAAATTATTCAAATATTTTACGTAAAACTGACTCAGATGACCTCTTAAGACTTTTATCTGTTGGAAGAGCGGTGAAAAAAAAAGGGTTCTCTGTATTACTTGAGGCGCTAAGTAAAATGCCCAAAAATATTAATTGGCATTGGACCCATATTGGTGGAGGCACCGAACTCAAAACGCTCCAGAAATTATCGGCTAAATTGGGTCTTTCTAAAAAAATAACCTGGAAGGGTGCGCAACCCCAAAAGGTGGTATTCGAGGCTTATGGGCAGTCTGACTTATTTATTATGCCTAGCATCATCGCAACCGATGGAGATAGAGATGGGTTACCAAATGTTTTAATGGAGGCCGCCAGTAAAGGGGTCTGTTGTATAGCTACCGACCTTCCTGGCATAACAGAATTTATCAAACATGATGAAACTGGATGGATTGTACCATCCAATAATTGCCGGGAATTAATGAGCGGTATTATAAGCCTCTCTAAAGATCCTGCCAAACGGGTTAGGTTAGCTGAAGCAGCTAATGACTTTTTGGCAACGCATTTTTCCCATTCAAAAAATGTCCAAGACATAATAAAGCTACTAAAGAGTGAATTAGATGAAAATAAAAACGTTTTAAAAGATATTCTATGAGAGTTGCCTTTTACGCACCCTTGAAGCCACCTGACTCGCCAGTACCCTCCGGCGATAGAAAAATGGCTCGCCAGCTCATTGCCTGCCTGAGAAGCAAAGGGTACGACGTTAAATTAATAAGCCACCTCAAAAGCAGAGAACCGCATGGACTTAGACACAAACAAATCATTATAAAAAATCGCAGCGAGAGAATTGTTGAGAGGTTGTCCAATCGTTTCCTCGAAGTTGATGGTTGGCGACCTGATGTTTGGTTTACTTATCATATGTTTTATAAAGCACCCGATTGGTTAGGGCCGTCTATTTCTAAAGCTATGAAAATCCCTTACGTCATAGCCGAAGCATCTCACGCACCAAAAAGGAACAAAGGCAACTGGTCATTCAATCAAGAACAAGTTGTGCTAGCACTCAAACACGCAGACCTGATTATTGGTTTAAACAGCAATGATGAATGCTGTGTGAAACAAGTAATTTCATCCAATTGCACCTACGAATTTATTAAACCATTTGTTGGACCTAACGCACCACCCTCGTGCGGAAACAATCGGGCTTTCTTTCGGGAAGAAATCTTAAAAGAATTACTTATTCCTAGAAATGAAGTTTTGCTGCTTGCTGTTGGGATGATGAGAGAAGGCGCAAAATTCGAATCCTATAAAATGTTAGGAAAAGCTCTTGCTAGACTTGAGACACATAAGAATTGGAAGTTGATTGTTGCTGGAGATGGAAGACTCAGAAAGGAAATTGAAAAAATTTTTGGAAATGAAACGCGTTTCGTTGGGGCATTGAAAGAGGATCAACTTTTTAAATACTACTGCTCATCCGATATCTTTGTTTGGCCCGCAATTCAGGAAGCCTACGGCATGGCACTTCTAGAAGCTCAATGGTTAGGTTTGCCAGCCGTTGTAGGTAACTACGGGGGCGTGTCAGATATATTAAATGATCAAATCACAGGATTTTTGACACAACCCGATGATTTACCAGATTTTAGGTCCAAATTGACCACTCTCATAGAGGGTGTTGACTACCGAGAAAAAATGCGAGCCGCCGCCACAAAAATTACCCGAACCGAGCATTCTTTCGAAATAGCCGCTAAAAGAATTGATCGCCTGATAAAAAGTTGCCTCAGTCATTATAGAGTAAGAGCATGAGTTCTAATCTCGCTATTCTGCGCCATGGGATTACAGATTGGAATCTTGAAGGGAAAATACAGGGGCGCACCGATATTTCATTAAATGAAAATGGAAAGAATACGTTATCAAGTCTTACAGTTCCCAGTCTCTTTCAAAAAGTGCAATGGATAACTAGCCCCTTACGACGGGCAAGAGAGACAGCAAAAATACTAGGTCTCGAAGAAACCCGTACAGACATTCGCCTGATAGAGATGAATTGGGGTGAATGGGAAGGAAAGAAGCTCAAAGATTTGAGAGAACAGCATGCTGTATCAATGAGGAAGAACGAAAACCGTGGTCTCGATATGCAACCGCCAGGAGGGGAAACACCAAGAGATGTTCAAGATCGGTTAAAACCACTTCTTCAAGAAATAGGAAAAAGCAATAAAACTGTTGGCGCAGTTAGTCATAAGGGGGTAATTAGGGCACTTCTTTGTTTAGCCACGGGATGGAATATGCTTGGAAAGCCACCCGTGAAAATAGATTGGGGATGCATTCAAATCTTTTCTTTGGACGCAAGTGGTTCGCCGAGCCTTTACAAGGCTAATTTACCTCTTGAAAAAAGGTATATGTGAGGAATGACACCGCCAAATATTTTTCTTTATGTACAAAACCTGCTCGGAATAGGACATCTTCGCCGAGCCGCTGCTATCGCTCGCGGATTGGTAGATATCGGCCTAGATGTTAATTTTATCTCAGGCGGAATTCCCATCCCGAACCTCGATATTGGAAGTGCTAAATTTCATCAACTCCCACCCGTACGATCACTTGACCGAAATTTTAAAGTACTTGTAGATGAAACTGGTCGAGAAATTGATGACGCGTGGAGACAAAATCGGCGTTCTAAGTTGCTTAATCTTTTTGAGGAGACAAGACCCTCCTTGGTCTTAACAGAACTTTTCCCATTTGGTCGCCGGCAGTTTCGCTTTGAGTTGATACCACTCCTCGATCGCGCACAAGCAGCAAAATGGCAACCCAGGATGATAGCATCTATGAGGGACATTCTTGTTACAAAATCTAGGCTCGACAGAAACATAGAAATTTCACAAACGCTAAATCAATACTATGACAAGGTCTTGGTACATGGTGACAAGCAGATTATTACGTTAGAGGAGACATTCCCTCTAAGCCACGAGATAACGCATCTAGTAGAATATACAGGGTATGTTCTGAATCCATCAGCTTCAGATACGAAAGAAACAGCCGGTTCGGGTGAAATTGTCGTTTCTTTAGGAGGCGGCGCGGTTGGAAGTGATACATTAACGAAATTATTTAAAATTCGTAGAGAAAATTCAATGGATGATACGCCTTGGAGATTTATTGTTGGGCCACACATGCCGGAAAGAATGTTGCACGAGGTGCAGCAATCCCCGCTGAAAAATACTATTGTTGAGCGAATGCGACCGGACCTACCAAGTTTAATTAATCGAGCTCGACTTTCCATTTCACAGGCGGGCTACAACACCGTGGCAGAGGTGCTGTCCTGCAATACACCTGCGATTTTAGTCCCATTCGAGGGCGGCGAGGAGACCGAACAACGGATCCGAGCAGATCTTTTGGCAAAAAGAGGTGCTGTTGAAGTTGTTTATGAAGATAAACTGGATTGGCATACTTTAGCCAAAGCGATTACAAGAGCCTTGAAAAACCGAACGAAAACGCCCCTTAGAATTGATTTACAAGGCGCAGAGAGAACTGCAGAGATTTTGAGAAAAATGATATGAGATCAGACAGTGAAACAAAAAACCTGATCGCTGAGTTGACCAAATGGTCACAAGAAAACCGCGTTGCTCGAATTTGGTGGCGCGACGACGATGTTAGCCGTCCTACTTCCAAATTAGATTCAATGCTAAAAACAATTGATATTCTGGACTTTAAACCACTTTTAGCCGCAATCCCAAAGCATAGTTCACAAGAACTGGCAAAAGCTTTAGAAACCGCTGGTTTACCAATTGCCGTCCATGGTTTGTCACACTCAAATTATGAACCTGAAGATGCTCGAAAGTCTGAATTCGGCCCAAGTAGAGACCTTCATGATATAAAAATCGATATCATCCGCGCGAAAGAGCAGCTTTCCAATATTTTTGGTAATTCTGTTATTGACTGTTTTGTTCCCCCATGGAACCGGATTAGAGAAGACATTATTCCTATCCTTTCGCAATTAGGATTTTCAGGCTTTTCTGCTTTTGGCAGTCGATCATCAAAGATTCATGAGTCAAACTTGAATTGGTTTAATACTCATGTCGACGTTATTGATTGGCGTAATACACGCCATTTTATTGGAAGAGAGACACTGATATCACAAATAACAGATAACTTAAGACGCCAACGAAAGAGAAGCGGCACTTCAGAACCCATTGGTATACTAACACATCACCTCGATATGATAGAAAACGACTGGGAGGAATTTAGAAACATCTTTACCATTTTAAAAAAAAATAATGCGGTACGATTTGTCGACCCATTGGAACTTTTTCATTAAGGAAAAAAATGTTTACCTGCAAATACTCTCGTAAATCCATTTCAGGCGATTATGTTCGGGCTACTATAGGTCTAATTATAACTGCCGGATTACTGTTAGCCGCAACGCAAATTACTATCTTTCAATATATTTTTGCAGCTGGCGCTATACTTTTTTTTGGTTTTCTACTTCGGACTTTTCTACGACAATTTTCAAGTTTTATAGTCACAGAGACCAACATCGAAAGAATTGGGCTGTTTAAGCGCTCTTTATCCTGGAACAATTTAAATAATGTAACTTTAAAATACTTTTCCACTCGCCGTGACCGAAAAGATGGATGGTACCAACTTACATTGTCAGATGGCATAATAAAAATTACCATAGACTCCGAATTAATGGGATTTGATAATATCATGAAAATTTGTTCCGATACTGTGATCCAAAAACGAATTACAGTTTCGGAAACCACAAGTGATAACTTCACAAGTTCCGGGTTTTCCTTAATGGGCTCAGGCCAGCCTCATGAAGAACTGATGGATCCAGCCAAAGATGAATGAGCAGCATTACATCCTATCAGTTGATAATTTAGAAGTTGGCTTTGATTTACCAGAAGGACGTCTTCTGGCAGTTAAGAATGCTTCTTTTAAGGTTCCAAAAGGTTCGACGGTTGCTCTAGTCGGAGAGTCCGGTTCTGGGAAATCGGTTATAAGCCAGGCAATTATGGGCCTCCTTCCCCCACAAGCTTCTATATCTAGAGGATCAATCAAACTCGTAGCATCAGAAAAAACTTTTGATATAGCCAAGCTAAACAGCGAAGCACCTGCAATGCGAGAAATCAGAGGAAAATTTATATCTATCATTTTTCAGGAACCGATGACGTCACTTTCCCCATTGCATACTGTTGGTGATCAAATTACAGAAGCGTTGTTGCTCCATAAAAAAGTAACTATTAAACAAGCAGTAAACGGTGCTTGTGAGATGCTAAAACTTGTGGGTTTTCCAAATGCACAAAGAGCCTTGAAAACTTATCCGTTCGAACTTTCTGGCGGTTTAAGACAAAGGGCGATGATTGCTATGGCACTTATTTGCAGGCCGTCATTGTTAATTGCAGACGAACCTACTACCGCGCTTGACGTCACTATCCAAGCACAAATACTGAAACTAATGGACGATCTCCAAACCGAACTTGAAATGGCAATACTCATGATTACTCATGATTTAGGAGTAGTTGCAAACATAGCTGACGATGTGGTTGTTATGTATCGAGGCGAAATTATGGAGAGCGGGGCAAAAGACGATATTTTTCGAAACCCAGAGCATCCCTATTTAAAATCCCTAATGACTGCCGTTCCCCGCTTTGGGATGAAAGACAACGAGCGCCTGATACCCATTCGAGAAGCAAAATCAGAATTGGGAACATTAATTAAACATGATCAAGTATTAAGGGATATCGACAAGCAAAAGCCACAAGCACCTCTACTTACTGTATCTGGCGTAACCAAAGCATTTAGTATTCGAAGCGCCGGTTTACTCTCAGGGAACCAAGATATGGTCAGAGCGGTAAACGATGTTAGCTTTGAAATTGAAGCAGGAACATGCCTTGGACTGGTAGGAGAATCGGGATGTGGCAAAACTACCCTGAGTAAAATCATTATGAAAGCACTATCCCCAGACAAGGGGCAACTAACATATAAGGATGAAGATGGGGCCGTTGATATCTTAAAGTTAAAGGACAACGAATTAATAAATTTTAGAAAAAAAATTCAATTTGTTTTTCAAGACCCTTTCAGCTCTTTGAACCCCCGAATGACAGTCTTCGATATTATCAGCGAGCCACTAACCATCCATAAGATAGGGGATCAATACTACAGGAACGAACTAGTCAAAGAACTCATTCAACTGGTTGGCTTAGATATACGTCACTTAAGTCGTTTTCCACATAGTTTTTCAGGTGGCCAACGCCAACGAATTGGAATTGCGAGGGCGCTAGCACTGAGACCTCGGTTGCTTATATGCGATGAGCCCGTTTCGGCTTTAGATGTATCTATCCAGGCACAAGTCCTTAACTTATTGAAAGATTTAAAAGAAACACTAAACCTCACCTATCTATTTATTTCTCACAACTTAGCTGTAGTGAATTATATTGCCGACAATATCGCTGTAATGTGCGCTGGGCAACTGGTCGAATTCGCCTCTAAAGAAAACCTCTTCAAAAACCCTCAACACCCCTACACCAAGGCATTACTGGCTGCGGTTCCAGATCCTAATATTGATAACCCGCTAAATTTTGAATCTATCATGGATGAGCGATGTTCCATACCTAATCTATGGGAAGAACCATATACGGTAGATGAAAATCATAGTCCGGACCTCGTTAATGTTGCCAGTAATCATTGGGTTCGAGCGAGTAAAAGCATTTTAAATTCGAGTTTCACCCAATGAAATATCGAAATACATTTTTAATGCTTACTCTAGTCTTCTCAGTATTTTTCTACATTTCCAATAATGCTTTTGCTTATTATGAAGCTCCAAGCTTGGCAAAAAGGGTGGTCGCTGGAGATTTACCTCCGGTAGAAGAACGACTTCCATTCAACCCCAGACAGTTAAACTTCAAAGATTTAGGTTTAAATATAGGGAAATACGGCGGCTCCATTCGGATGCTTATGGCTAGAGCCAAAGACGCGCGGCAAATGTCGGTATATGGTTATTCTAGACTTGTTGGCTACAATCCGAAAACGTTCGAACTTGAGCCAGATATATTAGAAAGTTTCGAAGTGAATGGGGGTAGAAGCTTTACGTTTGTCCTGAGAAAGGGCCATAAGTGGTCAGATGGTCATCCCCTTACCTCAGAGGATTTTAGATACTGGTGGGAGGATGTAGCTAATAATAAAGATCTATCCCCGGTTGGTCCTCCAAAAATAATGACAATAAATGATGAACTGCCTATTTTTGAAGTTATCAACAAATATAAATTTCGGTATACATGGCAAAGGCCAAATCCTGATTTTTTACCCCGTTTAGCTGGCGCAAGCCCACTTTACATCTACCGGCCAGCTCATTACATGCGCCAATTTCATAAAAAATACACAGATCAAGATGTTTTAAAAATAACCGTAAAGAAATCCAAACAAAGAAACTGGTCGGCTCTCCATAATAAAATGGACAACCTCTATCGAAACGACAATGTTGATTTGCCTGTCCTGCAGCCCTGGGTTTCCAAAAGCAAAGCCTCTGCTAGCAGACTCATATTCAAGCGAAACCCTTTCTTTCATCGAGTTGATCCAAAAGGGCAACAGTTACCCTATGCTGACTCTGTTGTTTTTACGATAGCCAATAATAAACTTATCCCAGCGAAGACCGGAACAGGCGAAGTCGATCTGCAAGCAAGATATCTCCGTTTTGACGACTACACATTTTTAAAAAAGGGAGAAGAGCGTTCACCGTATTCTACTCGGCTCTGGAAAACGGCTAAGGGCGCACATCTTGCTTTATTCCCAAACCTGAATGTAAATAACCCTATTTTACGAAAACTGATTCGGGATGTTCGGTTTCGGCGAGCTCTCTCTCTCAGCGTTCATAGACACGAGATAAACCAAGTCATTTATTACGGCCTTGCGATTGGCGGCAACAATTCCGTACTACCTGATTCACCGTTGTACCGGCCAATATACCGAAATAAATGGGCGAATTTCAATTTAGAGAAGGCTAACCAGCTTTTAGATGAGATAGGTCTCGTGAAGAGGGACAGCTCCGGGATCCGCCTTCTATCCGATGGATCCCCGCTGCACTTGATTGTTGAGACAGCAGGTGAAAGCACAGAGCAAACAGACGTTTTAGAGCTTGTAAGAGACAATTGGTTGAAAATTGGAATAAAGGTGTTTTCGAAGCCCTCCCAACGTAACGTATTTAGGAATCGTATTTTTTCTGGTGAAACAGCAATATCTATTTGGTCAGGTGTTGAAAATGGACTTGTTACGGCCAATAGTTCACCGGCCGAATTCGTACCTACCTCTCAACAATCACTGCAATGGCCTAAATGGGGCCAGTATTACGAGACCAATGGTAAAGCAGGAGAAAAGCCAATAGGAAAGTATATAATTCAACTTTTAGAGCTATATCAGCAATGGAAAAATACAGCGACCTCAAAAGAGAAATCTAAAATATGGGACAAAATTTTGAAAATCCATTCAGACCAGATTTACTCGGTGGGTTTAGTAGCTGCTGTACTGCAACCCGTAGTGGTTTCTAATAGACTAAAAAACGTGCCACTTTCCGCTATTTACAATTGGAATCCAGGGGCACATTTTGGCATCTATAAGCCAGATACTTTCTGGTTCGCCACCGCTAGTAAAGACCGAAAATAGAGGCGAAATGTCATGCTTTCATACCTAATACAAAGAGTATTATTAATGATACCAACACTGGTCGCAATCAGCGTGATAACCTTCGTAATTATACAACTTCCACCTGGTGATTATTTATCCACTTATATTGCAGAATTGCAAAGCCAAGGCGAAAACGTAGATATAGAAAAAATAGAGGCCTTAAGGGCGCAATATGGCTTAGATCGTCCTATGATCGAACAATACGGTCTGTGGGTACTGGGTATGCTTCAGGGCGATTTCGGTTTTTCCTTTGAATACCAACTTCCCGTTTCGGAAGTTGTAGGAGATCGTCTGTTTCTTACACTTGTTTTAAATTTCGCCACCATAATTTTTATTTGGATTATCGCATTTCCAATTGGGATTTACTCAGCCACCCATCAATACAGCTGGGGTGATTATGGTCTAACCTTCATTGGTTTCATTGGCCTTGCGACACCCAACTTTCTTTTAGCTCTAGTACTCCTATACCTAGCAAACGTCTGGTTTGGCACATCAATTGGAGGACTTATGGATCCGGAATACATCGGGCAACCATGGAGCACCAACAAAGTTATATCCGTTTTTGAACATCTATGGGTTCCAGTTGTTGTTATCGGAACATCTGGTACTGCTGGAATGATTCGTCGGCTCAGAGCAAATATGCTTGACGAACTCCAAAAACAGTATTTTGTGACAGCTAAAGCCAAAGGTCTACATCCACTAAAAGCGTTGCTTAAATACCCCCTCAGGGCATCGTTGAATCCGTTCATAGCAGATATCGGTAATATGCTACCCCAAATTGTTTCGGGTTCAGCAATAGTTTCGATGGTGCTGTCTCTTCCCACAACGGGCCCTATGTTAATTTCGGCATTACAGAGCCAAGACATGTACTTGGCTGGATCATTCTTAATATTTTTAGCAATGTTAACGGTAGTTGGGATGTTTCTATCAGACATAGCGTTGGCCTACCTAGATCCTAGAATACGCCTAGGGGGCAGTGCTGAAAAATGACTTCCAAACATTTCGTCAATAAGGCTCCATTCGATCCAAATGCAACGGAGATACTTACTCCAGAGCAAGAACGATATTATATGGCGACCCAATGGCAACTTATGTGGTGGAAACTGAAGCGGCACAAATTGGCTATGGTATCTGGAGCTGTTTTAGCCTTAATGTATTTTTCGGTAATTATAAGTGAATTCCTTGCTCCTTATGCATTAACCACCCGAAATACGGATTTCATTTATGCCCCTCCTCAAACTATTAACTTCTTTCATGAAGGTGAATTTAAAGGGCCTTTTGTATATGGACTAAAATATCAACTAAATATGAAAAATCTTAAACGCGAATATCAAGAGGATAAGAAAGCGATCCAAAAGATACGATTTTTTTGCGAAGGCGATCCATACAAATTTTGGGGTCATGTAGCTGCACGTGCTCACCTTTTCTGTCCTAGCGCTGGTGGAACGCTCTTTCTTCTTGGGACCGATAGATTAGGCCGAGATGTTTTATCACGAATAGTTTATGGCACGAGAATCTCACTAACCGTTGGTTTATTAGGTATAATTTTTAGTTTTATTATTGGAATAACTATTGGAGGTTTAGCAGGCTATTACGGTGGATGGGTGGACAACTTGTCCCAACGAGCGATAGAAATAATTAGGTCATTTCCAGAGCTGCCACTTTGGATGGCGTTATCGGCCTCACTTCCGGTAACCTGGAGCCCCATCTTGATTTATTTCGGTATCACCATAATCCTAGGAATGCTGGACTGGACGGGTCTGGCACGCGCAGTTAGATCAAAGCTACTCTCACTTAGGGAAGAAGATTTTGCTCTAGCTGCCCAATTGATGGGTGCAAAACCTCAGCGGATTATAACCCGCCACCTACTGCCGAGCTTCACGAGCCATCTCATCGCCTCTGCCACTCTGTCCATACCATCGATGATACTTGGAGAAACAGCTTTAAGTTTTTTGGGCTTGGGACTGAGACCACCCATAACATCATGGGGCGTTCTACTCACCGAGGCTCAAAACATGAATGCTGTCGAACTGTATCCTTGGATTATGACGCCTGTAATTCCAGTAATTATAGTGGTCCTGGCGTTCAACTTTTTTGGCGATGGCCTTAGGGATGCTGCTGACCCATATCGTTAATCCTTGGGATCAACCATCATAAATACCTGCTGCGCGCGCTTTCATCGTAACCAGGGACAAAACTCTATTCATAGTCGGTGAGCGCACCCCTGCCTTCTTAGCAAATAAACACACAACCTTCAAAATTGCATCTATTTCCATTGGCCTTTTACCGTCCCAATCTTGAAGCATTGATGACCGGTGTTCTGATCTATAATCAGCGTTTAACAGTCTGTCCCAATCCAGTTCCAATTTTATTCCATGAGCATCCGCCACTTGAGCTGCTTCTAATATCATTTCTTTTGTGATTTCAGTGATTTCGTCATCATAAGCAAGTTCCATTTCATTTACTCCAGTCAAAACTGCCAGAGGTGATCTGGATAAATTCACAATCAGCTTATTCCATACTGCCTCTTCAAAATTTTCGACGATAGGGGCTTGTAAACCGGCGTCAAACAGACATTTAGAAATAACCTCGAGATTCCCAGTTTCTGAAAACTTGGGTAGTCCAAGAGTAAAAATACCCTGGCTATTTCTCTTAGATATTATAATTCCCGGTGCATTAACAAAGGCCGGGCAATCAACGACACAACCTACTATTTTTTGAAAAGCAACCTCACGATGCAATATGCCACTTGGATCTAATATATCTCTGGCTAAATTGTTTTCCCTAGAGTCATCCAGTTTATACCACCAAGGGATGCCATTCATTGCAAATACTACTTTTGTCTTCTGAGCTAGAAGCGGCCTGATTTTTTTTCCCACATCGAATAAGCCAGGAGCTTTTACTGTAACGAAAACAAGGTCGACAGTTCCGATTTCCCCGCTATCATTTGTCGCAAACGGGGATGCTTGAACAAGTTGGTCTCCGTGGTGCAGTGTTATCCCGTTCTCTTTGTAAGCCTCCAAATTAGTTCCCCTAGCAATAAGAGAAACCTCATTGTTTGCCCTAGATAGATAGGCTGCTAAGAAACCTCCTATTGCACCAGCGCCAAAAATACAAACTTTCATTTCGCTGTTCCTATTTTAATTAAGCAAAAAGAATTTTGAACATTACGAATTAATTTGAGAGAAGTCATATATTTCTTAAAACACGAACAACAAATTTGTAGTCACTAAATTTATCGTATTTAATATTGACTGTGTGAGAGGTTATAAAGAGATAACTTATTTGACTACTTTGTTCAGGAGTTCATAAATAAGTTATAAACGATAGTCCGGAACGGCGCGTTTAGCCAGTGAATAAAAAAGGGGGGGAAATGTCAGACCAAAAGCGAAAGGACCCTAATAAAGGGCGCAGAAGATCTTCTGATTGGTATGGAAAAGCCGACAAAGATGGTTTCGGTCATCGATCTTGGATGAAAAATAGAGGACTACCCGCCGATCAATTCGATGGCCGCCCAATTATTGGGATTTGTAATACTTGGTCTGAGTTCAATCCATGTAACGCTCATTTCCGAGATTTAGCAGAGCGTGTAAAGCGAGGGGTTTATGAGGCTGGGGGGGTCCCTATGGAGTTTCCTGTCTTTTCTAACTCTGAAAGCCAACTAAGACCAACAGCGATGTTATACCGAAATCTGGCGTCTATGGATGTAGAAGAGTCCATTCGCGGGTTACCTATGGATGGCGTTGTGCTCCTAGTTGGCTGCGATAAAACAACTCCTGCCTTAATGATGGGTGCAGCCTCCTGCGATTTACCAACACTCGTTGTATCTGGAGGGCCGATGTTAAATGGTCGGTATAAAGGGCAATTAATGGGATCTGGTACACATACCTGGAAATTTTCCGAGATGGTAAAAGCAGGCGAAATGACGCTAGAGGAATTTATGTCGGCCGAGCAAGATAACTCAAGATCCGCTGGGCACTGTATGACAATGGGGACTGCCTCAACTATGGCAAGTTTTGCAGAATCAATTGGCATTGCTTTACATACTAACGCGGCAATACCTGCTGTTGACTCCCGACGGTATGTCTTAGCCCAGTTAGCGGGTCGTAGGATCGTAGAAATGGTTCAACAAGATATTAAAATGTCAGATTTGCTAAAAAAAGAAAACTTTGAAAATGCTATCATGGTAAATGGCGCCATAGGAGGTTCAACAAACGCGGTAGTTCACATGTTAGCGATTGCAGGGCGTATGGGAATTAACATAACACTAGACGATTGGGATCGGTTAGGACGAGATATCCCGTGTTTGGTCAATTTAATGCCGTCTGGCGAATACTTAATGGAGGACTTTTTCTATGCCGGAGGATTACCTGCAGTGATTAAAGAGCTTGAGGAATGGATTAATAAAGATGCAATGACCGCCAATGGTAATACCATTTGGGAAAATTGTCAGGACGCTGAATGCTATAATAGAGATGTAATTTATTCCGTAAACAGCCCCTTTAAACCCAATGGGGGTATTGCTGTATTGAAGGGAAATTTAGCCCCAGATGGAGCCATTATTAAACCGTCCGCAGCTTCACCAAATCTAATGGTTCACAGAGGACGAGCCGTAGTATTCGAGAGCATTGAAGAGTACCACAGAAGAATCGACGATCCGGAACTTGATATCGATGAGACCTGTATAATGGTGCTAAAATATTGCGGACCGAAGGGATACCCCGGTATGGCAGAGGTTGGAAACATGGGTCTACCTTCAAAAGTACTAAAAAAGGGTATTACTGATATGGTTCGTATCTCTGATGCAAGAATGAGTGGCACCGCATACGGCACAGTCGTTCTGCATACTGCCCCCGAAGCAGCAGCCGGGGGACCCCTTGCGTTCGTTAAAAATGGAGATTTCATCGAATTAGATGTTCCAAACCGAAAACTAAATCTGGAAATCAATGATGAAGAGTTAGCAAAACGGAAAGCTGGCTGGAATGGCTTTTCATCCCCCTATGAACGAGGTTATACAAAGATTTATGTCGAACATGTAAATCAAGCTAATCAGGGTGCAGACTTAGACTTCCTTGTTGGAAAAAGCGGAACTCCAATTCTAAGAGAATCTCATTAGCGAGCAACTTTTGATGGTGAAGAGCGCTTTTCTCCACACCATATCAGGTATGAAATCGATTCCTTATTGAAACAACAGGATAAACGTTCTATCAACCCGGTTCGAAAGATTTAGAAACCTCAGGCGATACCACATTGGAAGTTTTACGAACAATTGCCGAATTAAGGCAGCATACGTCACGTTGGCATGTTGAAGGGCAAACGATCGGCTTAGTACCAACGATGGGCGCCTTACATGATGGGCATCTATCCTTAATCAAAATCGCACAACAGAAATGTAACCGAGTAATTGCAACTATATTTGTAAATCCAAGGCAGTTCCTACCCGACGAAGACTTTGAAGAATATCCTAGAGACGAAGACAGAGATATTAAAAAACTTGTTGAAATGGGTGTTGATCTTCTTTTTGCACCAAATGCATCCGAGATGTATCAACCAGACGCGTCCACTACGGTTGTCATCTCCAAACTAACCGACTGTCTCTGCGCCACGTCTAGGCCAGGATTTTTTGATGGAGTTGGAACGGTTGTCACGAAATTACTGATCCAAGCTTTACCAGACATAGCCATATTTGGTGAAAAAGATTATCAACAACTCTTGATTATAAAGAGATTGGCTCGCGATCTTGATATTCCTGCGCAGATCATAGGTGCGCCCACGATTAGAGAAGCAGACGGGTTAGCTGTTTCTTCTAGAAATGTATATCTTTCTCAAAATAATCGCGAAACCGCATCTAACGTTTTTAAAATCTTGAAAAAAACCGCAACAACTATCGCTCTGGGAAATGACATATTGGTCGCTTGCGAAGAAGCCCGCAGCGAATTAATATTTGCTGGTTTCTCGGGAATAGATTACTTCGAGGCTCGACATTCCAAAACCTTAGAGTTGATAGAAAAGTTTGAAACCAGCGGCCGTTTGTTTGCCGCAGTTTGGTTAGGGTCTACCCGTCTGATAGATAATTTAGAGATAAAAGACTATACGGATTAACCTCGATTTTCTCTATTATCTATTAAGTCTTGCACGACAGAGGGCTCTGCTAACGTTGACGTATCCCCTAATGATCCAAAATCATTTTCGGCAACTTTCCTGAGTATTCTTCGCATTATCTTTCCAGAACGGGTTTTTGGTAGACCCGGCGCCCATTGGATTAGATCTGGGCTGGCGATAGGCCCTATTTCTTTTCGCACCCACTGAATTAACTCTTTCCGAAGCTCTTCATTGGGTTCTACTCCAACATTCAACGTTACATAAGCGTATATACCTTGCCCCTTTATCTCATGAGGGTAGCCTACTACTGCAGCTTCGGCGACCAATGTATGAGCAACGAGCGCAGATTCTACCTCAGCTGTTCCCATTCTATGACCTGAAACATTTATGACGTCGTCTACGCGTCCAGTTATCCAATAATAGCCATCTTCATCCCGCCTACACCCATCACCGGTAAAGTAACGACCGGGGAAAGTAGCAAAATATGTCTGAAAAAATCGATCATGATCACCATAAACAGTGCGCATTTGCCCCGGCCAACTATCTGCCAAGCAAAGATTTCCTGTAGTAGCGCCATCTAGTACATTTCCGTCCGCATCAACGATTATTGGTTCTATTCCAAAAAATGGCCTAGTGGCTGATCCTGGCTTTAGATCCGTTGCACCAGGAAGAGGAGTGATTAGGATACCGCCCGTTTCGGTTTGCCACCAAGTGTCGACAATCGGACATCTACCGTTCCCCACTACATTATAATACCAAAGCCACGCCTCAGGGTTTATCGGCTCCCCAACGGACCCAAGGAGCCGAAGAGATTTGCGACTTGTGGCTTTTACAGGACCCTCACCCTCCCTCATCAATGCTCTTAAAGCAGTGGGTGCAGTATAAAAAATAGATACATTATGCTTGTCGCATACATCCCAAAAACGACTTGAGTTTGGATAATTTGGAACGCCCTCAAACATCAAAGTTGTCGCTCCATTTGCTAATGGTCCATACAGAATGTATGAATGACCCGTCACCCATCCTACGTCTGCTGTACACCAATAAACTTCACCATCCTTATAATCGAAAACGTACTCATGGGTCATTGACGCATAAACTATATAACCCCCCGATGTATGCATTACGCCCTTTGGTTTCCCTGTCGAACCGGACGTGTATAAGATGAAGAGAGGGTCCTCAGCTTTCATTTCCTCCGGCTGACATTCCTCTGATTGCGTTGAGGTAATGTCATGATACCAATAGTCCCTACCTTCAACCCAGCCTATATTTCCGCCAGTTCTCTTCACTACCACAACAGTTTTACACATTGGGCATGAGATCAGCGCTGCATCTGTGTTAGCTTTTAATGGAATTGATTTGCCGCCCCGAATACCCTCATCTGCGGTTATGATTAAACTGCTATCGCAATCTTGAATACGCCCAGCTAAAGCATCGGGTGAAAACCCGCCAAAGACTACTGAATGAATAGCCCCTACCCGTGCACAAGCTAACATTGCGACCGCCGCTTCTGGAACCATTGGCATATAAATCGTTACACGATCACCCTTTTTTACACCTAACTCTCTGAGGCCATTGGCGAATTTACATACTTCAGAATGCAGTTCTTTGAAACTTATCCTTTTATCGTCTTTGGGGTCATCTCCCTCCCAAATTATCGCTGTCTGGTCACCCCTTTTTTCGAGATGCCTGTCTAAGCAATTCGAAGAGACATTCAGGGTTCCGTCGTAGAACCATTTAATGTGCAAATCGTTTTCAGAATAGGAGACATCTTTTATTTGAGAGTAAGGCTTTATCCAATCAATCCGTTTTCCATGCTCGGCCCAGAATTCCTGAGGGTTCTCAATCGATCGGGAATACATGTCGAGGTATGTTTTATTGTCGATCTTAGACACACGCTCTAGTTCGTTATTTACTTTAAAAATTTTATCGTCACTCATAAAATCCTCCGGAGCAGTGGTCTAAGCAAAACAATATACCTTAAATGTTTAAAATAAGCTTTTAACACGTAAAGATATCAGTTTAAGCAACTTATTTGATCCAACAAACAATATTTTGCTAAAACATCTCTGTGTTTCGTTCAAACTTTGTTGTGAATTTGCACATAATTTTGGGTTTATTCTCGACATGTAACGGTAACACATTGTACTTTAACCCTGTCTACTGAGAATTTGGGGAAAAATACACTCTATGATGGGATCCAAACGACCTCTGTCGCCGCATTTACAGGTTTATAAACCTCAACTGACATCTATTCTGTCTATTACACACAGAGCCTCGGGTATTGCTTTATCTACAGGCACTTTTTTTGTCGTGGGTTGGTTAGTAGCTTTAGCTAGCGGGGAAAGATACTTTGATATTGCGCATTACCTTGCTTCACAATGGTATGGTTTGATTATTCTTACTGGATACACATGGGCACTTTCCTATCACTTATGCAACGGAATCCGACACTTATTTTGGGACGCGGGATACGGTTTTGAACTTACCACTGTATACAGATCGGGATGGGCAACCCTCGTGGGTTCGGTTTTTTTAACATCCGCAGCTTGGGCCACAGGGCTTTTGGTCTAGTTGAAGGATTGGAAATGTTTAACAAAAGTATAATCGGGAATGCACAACCTAAAAACGAAGGATTAAGCCACTGGCGATGGCAACGCATTACTGCTGTCACGCTAATCCCCTTAACTTTATGGTTTGTAGTTTCAGTCACTACGCTACCAGGCTCCGGCTATTCCGAGACAATTCAGTGGATCAGCAATCCTATCATAGCAATTTTGATAACTTTTTTCGCGATAACGTCACTTTATCATGCGTCTCTGGGTGTTCAAGTTGTAATAGAGGACTATATACACAATAAGTCAGTAAACAAATTAACCTTGATTGGGTCAAAGCTAATATTTGCGGGACTGGGCTGCATCGCCCTGGTCGCTATCGCAAAAATACTTTTTTTTGAAAAGGTAAGTTAAGATGAGTGCCTATGAAATAATCGATCATGAATATGACGTCGTCGTAGTTGGAGCGGGCGGTGCTGGCCTAAGAGCGACCCTTGGAATGACAACCGAGGGACTGAAGACCGCCTGCATTACAAAAGTTTTTCCAACGCGAAGCCATACCGTGGCAGCACAAGGAGGCGTAGGAGCGGCACTAAACAATATGGGCGAAGGGGACAACTGGCAGTTTCACATGTACGACACCGTAAAAGGTTCTGATTGGCTGGGCGATCAAGACGCTATCGAGTATATGTGCAGGAACGCAATACCGGCCGTGATCGAGCTTGAGCACTACGGTGTTCCGTTTTCTCGCACAGAGGAGGGCAAAATATACCAGCGACCTTTTGGCGGACATACGCTAGATAATGGCAAGCGTATGGCTAAAAGAGCATGTGCTGCGGCAGATAGAACTGGGCACGCGATTCTTCATACTCTGTACCAGCAGTGCCTTGCTAACAGCGCAGAGTTTTTCATCGAATACTTTGCGCTCGATCTTATAATAGATTCGGACGGCGAATGTCGAGGTGTGATGGCAATGGATCTGGCAACAGGCCAAATTCACAGATTTAAAGGACATCAAACAGTACTCGCGACAGGCGGATATGGAAGGGCATATTTCTCCTGCACTTCAGCACATACATGTACAGGCGATGGTAATGGGATGGTACTCAGAGCAGGGCTTCCTCTCCAAGACATGGAGTTTGTCCAATTTCATCCGACGGGAGTATACGGAGCAGGTTGTTTAATTACTGAGGGAGCAAGAGGAGAGGGTGGTTACGTTACAAACTCTGAAGGAGAGCGGTTTATGGAGAGGTACGCTCCCACGGCTAAAGACTTAGCCTCTAGGGATGTTGTAAGCCGATCTATGACCATAGAAATTAATGAGGGTAGAGGGGTCGGCCCAAAGAATGACCACATCAATTTACACCTGGAGCACCTTGATCCTGAGGTGTTAGCACTCCGACTACCCGGCATCTCAGAAACCGCTAAAATCTTTGCTGGTGTCGACGTCACACGAGAACCCATACCTATAATGCCGACAGTACACTATAACATGGGCGGAATACCGACTAATTATCATGGCGAAGTGCTTTCGCCAACCCCAGAGGATCCAGATAGAGTTTGTCCTGGATTAATGGCTATTGGCGAAGCTGCCTGCGTTTCGGTCCACGGGGCTAATCGACTCGGCACTAATAGTCTACTTGACATCGTAGTCTTTGGACGCGCAGCTGCGCATCGAGCCTCTGAAACGGTAAAACCGGGCCAGGCGCACAAACACCTACCAAAAGATTCTGCCGACTTTGCACTAGGTCGCCTAGATAGACTTAGAAACTCCTCCGGTCCAAGGAGAGCATCAGAGATCAGAAGCGATATGCAACTCGCCATGCAACGCCACGCGGCCGTCTTCCGGGATACTGAGAGCCTAAATGCAGGTGTTAAAAATATTATGGAAATAGCTGGAACGATGCCGGATATATCTGTAAGTGATCGCTCTTTAATTTGGAACTCAGATCTTGTCGAAGCGCTAGAGCTGGACAACTTGATGGGACAAGCGATCGTTACGCTAACATCAGCCGATCTTCGAAAAGAAAGTCGAGGCGCCCATGCCCACGAGGACTTCCCCGATAGAGATGACGAAAACTGGATGAAACACACTTGCATGTGGCTTGACAGTAAATATGATTACAATGTGATTTACAGGGACGTTCATCAATACACCCTGTCGAATGAGATTGCTCCAATTCCGCCAGCGGCCAGAGTATACTGACAACTGATTCTAGGAAAATTTAAGATAGCACCAGTGAGAAAGAATAGGCAATATGGCTGAGTTTAGACTGCCAGCAAACTCAAAGATGACGATAGGAAAACTTTACCAAGCTTCGGAGAACGCGTCGCGGGTAAAGTCGTTCAAAGTCTATCGTTATGATCCTGATGATGAGGAAAACCCTCGGATCGATACATTCCAAATAGACCTCGATGAGTGCGGGCCAATGATTCTCGACGCTCTCATAAAAATTAAGAATGAAGTTGATACAACATTAACTTTTCGTCGCTCTTGTAGAGAAGGTATTTGCGGTTCATGTGCTATGAATATAGACGGGACAAATACCCTTGCATGCTTAAAGCCTATTGATGAAGTTAATGGCGATGTAAAGATCTACCCGCTGCCCCATATGGAGGTCATCAAAGACCTGGTCCCCGATCTTTCTAATGCATATGCTCAGCTTGAATCCATCGAGCCGTGGTTAAAAACTAAAGATACGCCTACCAAAGACACAGAACGAGTTCAGTCGATTGACGACAGAGCCAAACTAGACGGCATGTGGGAATGCGTACTGTGCTTTAGTTGTTCGACCTCTTGCCCCAGTTACTGGTGGAACGGGGACAAATATTTAGGACCAGCTATTCTCCTTCAGGCTTACCGCTGGATAGCTGACTCACGGGACGACTACGCAAAAGAGCGGTTAGACAGTCTAGAGGATCCTTTCAAACTATATCGCTGTCATACCATTATGAATTGTACAAAAACATGCCCCAAGGGCTTAAACCCTGCTAAAGCAATAGCGGAAATTAAAAAGATGATGGTTCTAAGACAATAGCTTAGCTGAGCTATCGAACTGAAGATTTTCTCTCTTTCGTTACATCAAGTTGTTATTGTACATTCTGCAAGCACCTCTCAACGGTTGCTGTATTACAAACTTGATAATCGAAATAGGGATACATTTAAAATGGCTGATACCAATGAAATGACAGGTGGAGAAGCGATTGCTCGTCTCTTAAGAGCTCAGGGTATCGGTCCAATGTTTGGAATGGGCGGTTTTCAACTACTTCCATTTTACGACGCAGCGCGACGCCTAGGATTAACACACTCGCTGATTAATGATGAGAGAAGTGGCGTATTCGCGGCAGATGCTTATGCAAAGATCACCCAACGTGTCGGGGTTGTGGACGCTACTCTAGGTCCAGGCGCAACGAACTTGGTTACTGGACTGGTGGAAGCGTTAAACGCCGGCACTCCTTTGGTAGCTGTCGTGGGGAATAGCCACAGGCTGCATTCTTGGAAAAATATGACGCAAGAAAGTCGCCAGATTGAGATATTGAGGCCAGCTGTAAAAGAACTAATAAGAGTTGAAATCATAGAACGGCTTCCGGAGCTTGTTCGTCGAGCATTCCAAGTTGCAACTTCCGGCAGGCCTGGGCCTGTGGTCCTAGATATACCCGAAGACATATGCCACGCGACATTTCCATTCAATCCCGATGAACTCGACACTATTCAAAACTTTCAATCCGCACCCGCTATGCGAATACGGCCATCTCAGGGGCAAATATTAAAAGCAAAAGAATTACTCGAAAAATCACAATCACCACTTATTCTGGCCGGCGGTGGTGTGCATATCAGCGGCGCAGCAGATACGCTCGAGAACTTTTCTAAGAAATATGGAATTCCCGTAGCTCATACCATGACAGGTAAGGGTGCAATAGCCTGTACAAGCAACCTCAATGCAGGACTATTTGGACGATATGATCGCATTGCCAATAATTTCATAGAAAAAAGTGACTGCCTTTTAGTGATTGGATGCAAGCTGGGAGAGATCGCTACAAAGCGGTTTTCGTTACCACCTAGCAATATCCCACTAATCCATATTGAATTATTAGCTGAAGAAATTGGCCGCACCGTCCAACCAGACATCAGCCTTTGGGGGGATGCAAAAGCAACGATAGAAGAGTTAGATATGGCTATGAATAATAATGTACAAAGCCAATTAGAGTTGCGACATGATTATTGCTCGACTGTTCAAATAAAAATGGAAGAGTGGCGGAAATCAGTAGTACCAAGATTAACTTCTAATGAAATACCTATAAACATGGCACGGCTAATGAATGAACTAAATTCTATTCTTCCTAAAGATGCAATTCTTGTTGCCGATGGTGGTTTTGCAGCCCATTGGGGAGGTTTGTTGTTTGATACAAAACAGGCAGGCCGAGGCTTCCTGCCGGATAGAGGTTTTGCTTCCATAGGTTATGGACTTCCTGGCGCAATGGGAGCCAGTCTAGCTGGTGCAGGTCCTGTCGTTTCTATTACTGGGGATGGCGGCTTCAATATGACCTTAGGAGAATTGGAGACCGCCCGAAGAATGAACTTAGCCTTTACTATTATCGTCGTTAATAATGCCGCTTCAGGTTATGTGAAAGCACTGCAGCATCTTATGTATGGCGAAGGTGCGTACCAGTCTAGCGATTTGGCTGAAACAAACTATGCAAGCACTGCCGAAGCACTGGGGTGCGAAGGCATAAGAGTTGAAGACCCAAGCAAGATTCGGGACGCCATCTCCAGAGGACTAAGTAACACCAATTGCCCAACTGTTATCGACCTCGTAGTTACTCGTGACCCAGCAAAAATGCTACCGGGAGTAGACAATCGTGCGGCAACAATCAAAAAGGGTGACCGCGTTGCCTAAAAAATCAACAAACTAAATTTTTAGTTTCTGCATAATACTGACATTCCTTTCCAAAGTGCCTAAATATTTTCTCATTAAAGGAACCTATTGGTCTTGGCCACTCCGCATGCCACTGGACGCCAAGGGCAAACTGATCGGCTTTTTTCAAGCTAACAGCCTCTATAATACCATCAGGTGCAACTGCCTCTATTGCTAAGTCATCCCCCAACTGGTCGATACCTTGTGCATGAAGTGAATTCACATTCACCTCTTCTTCTCCTGTGATTTTATTCAGCAGACCGCCTTCGGTGACCCGTATGTTGTGTGCTGGCCGATATCTTTTTTCATGATCGTCCACATCTCGCCTCATTCTGTGATCAAATTTATCTTCGAGATCAAAAATGCGCTGGTGTAATGAACCACCACAAGCAACGTTTAACTCCTGGATACCAAGACAAAGACCAAGAATGGGGATTTTCTTCTGCAAACATCTTCTTATCAGCGGGATCATTGTCTTATCGCGCGCCGCATCATGCTTAGTTCCCTCGACACTCGGCTTTCCATTATACTCCGCTGGGATCACATTGCTTGGGCTGCCGGTCAAAAGTAAGCCATCTAAATAAATTGAGTGGTCTATTTCAGGTCCCATATCCTGTATTACTGGGATAATAAAAGGAATACCGCATGTGGGCTCTAAAATTGCCAGAATGTATTTCTCGCTCACTCGGTTGAAAGGATGAATAGCTTCCTCGCTTCGACAAGCAGATATTCCAATCAATGGGCGTCGTTTTGCATGTTTCATACTCTTCTAGCCTAAATAAGCTTATTGCATTTTTGTTTTCGGTGCTTGGCATTGCATTTCAGAAGTGACACATGGTCATCATGTATGACTTTACGCAAACCTTGATACATTACAAGATAGCAATCGTTCTTTTGGTATTGATTATTATTTTTGTCTTGGGAATTGTGGTTTTGATTTAATCTGGTTGTCATCATTCAAAAATTGAAATTTCTTTAAAATGGGAGGACTAGATCTCTACCTTTATCTTTACACCGTCCATCCATGGGACGCATCATCACGCTATGCAAAAAGATACAGACTCCAATAATTCAACTATATTGAGCTGTTGGGATGTGATTTTTAGATCTCGAAACCGCGAACGAAGAGCGGCTAATTCGGCTGTAGAGGTTGAAAACAAAAACGATGTGAGCATAATTTGGCTTCTTATCCGCCCTTTTGCAAAATAAAAGTAAGTTATCTATCTTTATTTTTTTCAAAAAGAAACGGATCTACAGTGAAAAGGTCTTTATTTAGCTCTACATCGCGCTCTACGTCCAAAAGAGATATTTTGATCGAAGTACCTGTAGCGTCCTTTAAAAACCATTGCTTCAACTGCAGCGGCCTATCGGCAAAAAGCATCTTGAAAGAGCCGGCACTTTCACCCTCTAAATTATAGAGGGTTATCGAAAGAGTACCTAACCCGCGTTCTAGCTCGCCCAATTTGAAAAATTTGTCCAACGCTATTCGTGGCGCGATAAGCGCCCGCAATGGCGTTTCGGAAATAGGGATGTAACTAATTTCCTCTAGTTCCCAATCAACGTAGGTGAGAGTTGAACCGTTAGCGACCAAAAGAATTGGTGAAGAAGGCTCATACTGCACACGCAGCCGTCCTGGCCGATTAATGAAAAGCTCTCCATCTAATCTTTCACCGTTACTGCTTATTTGTATAAAACTAGATTTTAATGTTGTTATGTCGTTGAGATAACGTTCTATACGCTTTATTTCAACAAGGTCGTCTTTTCTCTCCAGACAAATTAATGGACTATTATATAGGGTAATAATAGCTAGTATTGGGCCACTCAAAATCTTTTTTATCATATAAGGTCCATAACAAGTTTAAGCGCCTAATTTAGACTTCAGAATGGTCAGGTAGCAAAACGTTTCTTTTCCCAACATGGTTTGCCCCACTAACGACGCCTTCTGCTTCCATGCGTTCAATAATAGTGGCAGCCCTATTGTAACCAATTTTCAAATGCCGTTGAATAAAGCTGGTTGAGGCTTTTCTTTCACGGGCTACGATCGCAACTGCTTGATCGTACAACTCATCACCACTTTCCTCTTTTTCTCCAATACCCAGTCCATATTCGGAAAGCGGATCTCCAACATGCTCTTCTTCTGTTATTGAATCATTAAATTCTGGCTCGCCCTGCCCTTTAAGATGCTGAACAACATCTTCCACTTCTTCATCTGAGACGAAAGGCCCATGTACTCTAGTGACCTTTCCACCACCAGCCATGTGCAACATATCCCCTTGACCTAGAAGCTGCTCCGCCCCTTGCTCTCCTAGTATCGTCCGACTGTCTATTTTTGACGTTACCTGAAAACTAATTCTCGTGGGAAAGTTTGCTTTAATAGTCCCGGTTATGACATCTACAGACGGACGCTGGGTCGCCATTATAACATGTATACCAGCAGCACGTGCCATCTGAGCTAATCTTTGGACAGCACCCTCAATATCTTTTCCCGCCACCAACATTAAGTCAGCTACTTCATCAATAATTACCACTATAAAAGGCAACGGTGTTAAATCGAATGGTTGATCTTCAAATACAGGTCTACCTGTCTCTGCATCAAAGCCTGTTTGAACTCGTCGCTTCAGGACTTCTCCTTTTTTACGTGCCTGCTCTAAACGCGCATTATATCCATCTATATTTCTCACACCTAGTTTCGACATAGCTCTATAGCGACTTTCCATTTCCCGAACCGTCCATTTCAGTGCCACGACTGCTTTTTTTGGATCTGTTACAACTGGGCTCAACAGGTGTGGAATATTATCGTAAATAGAAAGCTCTAACATTTTTGGATCAATCATGATCATTCGACATTGCTCTGGTGTCATTCGATAAAGGAGCGATAGTATCATCGTATTTACCGCCACCGACTTTCCTGATCCAGTAGTACCCGCTATCAAAAGGTGAGGCATTCTTGCTAAGTCCACTACGACTGGGCTCCCGCTTATGTCCTTGCCCAGGGCTATTGGCAGTTTATCCTTTGCTTCTGCATATTCAGGAGACTGGAATAATTCCCTAAGGAACACCATCTCTCTATCTTGATTAGGTAACTCAATCCCAATCACATTTCGCCCTGGAACAACTGCTACCCTGACCGATACAGCGCTCATTGAACGGGCAATATCATCGCCCAAACCTATAACCCTTGATGATTTTGTTCCCGGTGCAGGCTCTAGTTCATATAAGGTAACAACCGGACCAGTCCGTACCTGGACTATTTCGCCCTTAACGCCAAAATCCTGGAGAACTGATTCAAGTAATTTGGCGTTTGCCTCGAGAGCCGATTTTTCAGGAGTGTTTATAGAAATTTTCTTTGGTAAAGATAAGAGATCTAAAACCGGGAACTGGTATTCTCCTTCTCGAATTAACTCCAAGGACGCCTGATTATTTTGCCTTCTATCTTTTGGCTTTTTTTCAATCCTTACTGAAGAAGGTCCATCTGAAAAACTTTTCTTTAACCTGCCAGGACTTATTTCTAAATTAAAACCATCCTTTCCAGTGTTTTCCTCAAGACCAATAAATTCGCCCACTCTTCTAGTAGAAATGTCCGTTGCGAAAGATGGTTCTAGCCGACTCTCAGTTTTTATAAATTTCTTGCTTTTCGGTCTAAAGCAGCGGAGGGAGGAAGTAAAAAGTTGCGAACCTACCGGAACTACTTTGATACAGGTAGCCAATATTAAGTTGAACGTTCTTTGGATTGCTTTTGCAAGGAAAACATATTCCCGCACTTTTATACCCACACACCATAAAAAAATAGTTAGACCAATTAGTGCTACGACATAAACTAACACGCTTTCACTAAAGTTTAGAGCTTTCTCCACTCTTACAACTTGTTGAAGTAATATCCAACCAGTTACACCCCCCAGTCCCGTATTTAATGGCCAGATTTCCGGACGCGGCAAAGCAGCAAATGAAGTAGCTATCATTGCTATGGCTATAAATAAACAAAATACCCTCTGCATTGCGCGGCCAATTAGCCGCTGAGAAACAAGCTGTATCCCCCATGCACCCAAAACTATAATAACAGCTATATTCGCTAATCCCAGACCTTGTAGTGATATATCCGCAACAGCAGCTCCAATCGAGCCAAGTAAGTTTGTTGCCTCAGACGAACCAATGGTGTTGAATGAGGGGTCCGCAGAATTGTAGGTCAAATGTGTTAACAAGAGTAAAAAAGCCAAAGTTAACAAACATAAACCAAGTAATTCCATAATTCTTCTATGTAAAAACTTAGTTGCGTTTCTCGGCAAAAATCTTCGTGATATCTCTCTTTCACTCAGTGACATACTTTTTATCCCTCGAACTCATTATTCTTTTATTCGAATAAAGTTTTAATCATTCTGGTTAAGCCAATCTCTGTCACACTTGGATTGTGGACAAGTGCTATCCGTAAATAAGGTTTCCCTGGATTTTTACCGTTCACATTATTCCGTCCCATCAATTCGCCAGGCACAGTTTTTAATGCAGCCTTCTCCCAAAGCCTCTTTGCGACGGTTTTTCCATCACCTACCTCCAACCAAAGAAAAAAACCTGCGGGTGGATTTTTTACATCGAAGTGGCCCCCAAGAATTTCAGCTGCAAGTTCAAAATTTCTATTATAGTAGTCACGATTTTCGGCCACGTGTGTGTCGTCACTCCAAAGTGCTGTCGAAGTATGCAAAATAGGTAAAGGAAGAGGTGCGCCGCCAAAGGTAACAAACTGTCCATAGCGCTTTATTATTTCCGGGTCCCCAGCTATAAACCCCGACCTTAAACCAGGAGCGCTAGACCTTTTTGACAACGAATTGAAGGATAGTACTTTTGATACACCTAATCCAAATTCGGCACACACTTGCAAGCCACCCAACGGTGGATCTTCCCTGTAAATCTCACAATAGCATTCATCAAAAGCAACTATAAAATCATATTCTCGAGCCAGTTCTATCAGCCTTTTCAAATATAATTTATCAGCTACAGTCCCCTGCGGATTTGTTGGGCTACACAGAAAAAAAATCGACGTTCTTTCCAAAAGGTCCGTAGATAAATCTTCAAGACACGGGAAAAAGTTATTTTCAGGCTCGGCAGGAAGATAAACTGCTTCAGCGCCACCCACCAGCGCTGCACCCTGATAAACGTGATAAAATGGATTTGGCATCAAGATGGCCGCACGCTTTCCATTTTTTTCTGGAGGTGTGCAAATGAACCCTATCTGATAAAGCGGCTCCCTGGTTCCTGGAACCGGCATAATGTTAGCATCTGCACTAAGGAAGTCAGACGGAAGTTTATATCTCCGGTTAAGCCAAGCAACGGCGGCATCCCGAAATTCTTTATCGCCATTCGGTGGAGGATACCTGTTCCATAGATGATTATTTGCTTCAAGCGTTTTACTTAAAATTTCGGGTGTAGGTTTTTGAGGTTCACCTAAAGAAAATAATATTGGCTCCTTGTTTGATGTAGGCGTTATATTACCTAATATTTCATCAAGACGAGCGAAGGTGTAGTGATTAAGTGTCGATAGATTAGGGTTCAACATGTAAGTGCCGCTCAGATGATAAAAATACAAAACAACTATATATTATAATTGGTTAACAGACAACCTTAAGGTAATTTTATAGAAGTAAGCCACAATCAGTTGACTCTAAATAGACTGAACGGGGAATGGTGTCCAAGCCTCTAAAGATAGTCGTTTTTCTACTATGACAATCTTTTAGGCCTTTGACCTCAGATGACAGAATTTTATATTAGTATGGAAAAACTCTCTAACCCCACCGGAAAACAAAAAATGGTTCATAAGCATTTCGATTGTATAGTTTTAGGCGGCGGTCTCATTGGATTAACCGCCAGTTTAGCGTTGTCCAAGTTGGGTCTCAATATAGCGGTTGTTGAGAGAAATCCCCTAGAAAAACTAATAAAAAGCAGCGGTGATCAAAGGACTTCCGCGATATCGGCCAGCGGCAAAGTTATGTTTGATACCTTAGGTATATGGGATCTACTAAAATCAAATGCAGAGCCTATTTTGGATATTAGAGTTTCAGAAAAAAATACCAAAGGCTTTGTCCATTATAGTCATGTAGATGCAGATAATGAACCAATGGGATACATCATAGAAAACGAAATCATTAAAAAGACGCTTATCGACTTTAATAAAGCCTCACCAAACGTCAGCCTAATATTTGGTCAACCTGTAAAAGGCTTCTCCACCGGACAGGCAACTATTGAACTAGAATTATCCGATAGCGACTTGCTGAATAGCAACCTCCTAGTTGCTGCAGATGGTGCAAATAGCCACATCCGAACTTTAACTGGTATAAAAACAACTAAAATAGACTACAAGCAAACAAGCATTGTTTTTACGGTAAATCATACGTTACCCCATAATGGCGTTGCTCATGAACGATTCCTCCCAGGTGGCCCAATTGCTTTTTTACCGATGACCGGACAAAGATCTTCTGTGGTTTGGACAGAGAAAACAAACATAGCAAATGAGTTAACAGATCTAGCTGCTGATGATTTCCTTCGAGGGGCCAGCATAAGAATAGATGACTGCCTTGGCAAACTCTCCCTGATCGGGTCTTGGGCAACTTACCCCCTATCATTAACCTATGCAGAAAATATAATAGCAGATCGCCTAGTGTTAGTAGGTGATGCCGCGCACAGGATACACCCAATCGCTGGTCAAGGGTTGAATTTAGGTTTAAGGGATATTGCCCATCTTGTTGATAAACTAGCGCAAGCTCAGCACTCTGGTATAGATTTCGGGAGCTATGAGGTTTTAAGAAGGTTTCAATCGTCACGGCTTGTCGATAACACCTCGTTAATTGCAGCAACAGATGGCCTGAACCGTCTTTTTTCAAACGATTCCCGTATAATAAAATCATTGAGGGGAGTTGGTCTGTCTGGGGTAAATATGGCTACCCCTTTGAAACATATATTTATGAGGGCGGCGATGGGACACCTAGGACAACTTCCAAGTTTGCTCGAGGGAAGTCTCCCCCTTCCCAACGATTGAGTTGGGTGTTCTGCTCCACTAAAACAAAGGTGGGCTAAGTTCTACTCAATCCTTTAATTGAAAGCTGTTCGAGATACTTATCCCACACCTCTTTTCTGTGACTTCCTAAATGATATAGATATTTCCAAGTGTAGATTCCAGTTTTATGCCCATCGTCAAAGCGCAGTTTTACCGCGTAGTTCCCAACTTGTTCGATAGCTAATATTACAACGGCGTGCTTTCCAGAAAGTATTTTTTTTTCATTAGGCCCATGACCCTGTACTTCAGCAGAGGGACTTTCAACTCTCAATAATTCCGCGGGGATTAAAAATTTGTCATTATTGTCAAAGCTTAACTCTAATACTTTACCATTTTCACAAACACTAATTTCCAACGGCCACGGATCATATTCTATGCTTTCATTCATCGTAGCTGATCAATCCGTAGTTTAGCTAAAAGAAAAATCACCCAAACTTATCCAATTGACGCGCTTCATCAATTAAAAGAATTGGGACACCATTTCTAATTGGAAATGCCAAGCCAGCACTCTTACTTATTAATTCGTTTGCGTTCTTATCGTAAATAAGCGGTGTCTTAGATAGCGGGCAAACCAATATTTCAAGGAGCTTAGGGTCGACCTCGTTGTGCTCGCTATTAGGAATTTTGTCTGACGACTTCGCAAGATTTTTTTCGTTAGTGCCGGACATCACCAACCTCATTCGTCTCATGAGTAGAAATTTCCAATAGAGAGATTATAGTTTCCGCTCTTTCCTCTATATTTTTCGCCATCAACAAGGCTTGCTGTTCTGGTGGATCAAATGGACAAATCATAGCTAACGTAGTAACTAATCGAACATCGTCCATTTTGTTTATGGTTTCCCAATCCGCATCGATTGCCTTTTTCTCAAAATATCTTTTTAACGCAACCAAGAGACGCTCTTTATTGAATTCAAAGTTTTTTTCATCCGAATAATCTGTTTTGTATGGGCTCCAGTCAGGCACGACTCTCCTATACCCACGAGAAGTCGGAATTTCTTCTCCTACATTGAATCTCACCAAACCTGATAAGGTGATGAGGTATCTTCTATCTTCCGTTTCAGAAAATGCCGTTATTCGGCCGGCACATCCAGTTTTGAATACCGAATTTTGATTTTCTTGAACCTCGGAAGTCGCCGGGTGTATGATCCCGATCAAACGATCCGTTGCCAAAGCATCGTCCGTCATTGCCAAATACCGCGGCTCAAAAATATTTAATGGCAGTCTCCCGTAAGGTAACAGTAATACACCTCCCAACGGAAAAATAGGTAGCGTCTGCGGCAAATTATTGAAATCGATAGAGAATCCCGAGTGGACCATTTTTTCTCCCTAGGTCGGCTTTAAATAAAAGCAACTACGAAAATAAGATAGACGATAATCGCTTACGAGCTTCTATTGTTAAGGGGTCTGATTGACCAAATGCACCGAATAATTTCACCAGTTGTTTTCTGGCGGCCTCGTCATTCCAGGCTCGGTTAATCGCTATGCTCTCTAAGAGATGATCTACCGCCCCCTCGTTATCACCTGCGGCATATAAAGCCATCGCCAAGTCAAATCGTGCTTCTAAATTTTTGGGATCGACTTCCACTGAGAGTTTCAGTTCTGTTAAATCGCCCGCATCACCACTCGCTAGCGCTAGATCCAATTGGCTAAGAGCGCTTTTTATTTCTGGCTCTTTCTTCTGCTCCTCTGATAGATTATCGACTACTTCTTTTGCTTCATCTAGCTTATTTAGTGAAATTAGCGATTTGCATAGACCAGCTAGCCCCCTGGCGCTTGATGGATCGTGCTGAAGAATTTGTTTGAAGAGCCCACTTGCAGCGTCATAGTTCTCTTCATTTAGAAAAGCTTCGGCCGCTTCTAATGCTTCTGCTACAGGGGACTCTCCTGCAGCTCCTCCTGTCAACTTCTTTACAAAGTCTCTGATTTGACTTTCAGGTAAGGATCCAGCAAACCCGTCTACAGGCTGACCATTTTTGAAAGCAAAAACAGCGGGTATAGATTGGACTCTAAGCTGTTGAGCTATTTCAGGATTTTCATCGATATCTACTTTTACTAATTTTACTGCCCCGTCAGCTTCATTTACTACCTTCTCCAACACAGGACCCAATTGTTTGCACGGGCCACACCAGGGAGCCCAAAAGTCAACAATTACGGGAGTAGTAGAAGATACCTCAACGACATCAGCCATGAATGTTGCCGTTGACGAGTCCTTGATGTGCTCACTTCCTAAACCACCAACAGGGCCGTTTGCAGCCATATTATCAATATCCATACTCATTTTCCTCCCTAGCCGAACTTACCTAACCTTTATATGGCGCTTAATTACGCTTGAGCAAGTCTCTAGGAGATATTTAATTAAGATCTAAAAACTCAAATTCGTGGCCGCACGAAGTTATGTATTTCAGTAGATCACTTGGTTTAATAGACGTTGTTTTTTCATTAGTCAGTGGATGAAAGTTCAATAAAGAACCTTCCATCATGTTCTTGTCCAACAACACCTTAACAGCTTTATTGCCATCATTTATGAGCGCGAAAGGAGATACTGAACCCGGCATAACACCCAAGAAGTTAAGCAACCTTTCTGGGCTGCCAAAAGACAGTCGACTACCTCCTAACTTTTGCCCTAGCTCCTTCAAATCGATTTTAAGATCCTCCCTACATACAACGAGCCACATCTCATTTTTCTTTGCCCGCAAAAATAAATTTTTACAATGCAAACCTGGCAAATCGCCTCTTAGTTTCTTGGAATCTTCTACAGTGAACAGCGGTGGATGTTCGTGTGTTGTTGTCTTTATATTTAGTTGCTCTAAACGATCAAAAACAATATTAGGATTAATTTCCTGCGATGTAGTGTCTCCATGCCCATTTTTTTCATCATCGCCTTCCACTGTTTATCTCCTTACCTAGCGTTGGCACCTTAAATACCCCTACCTTTAGAACTAAAAAGTTTTTGACAACTATTTTCAACCAATAACTTGCAATGTTAAAAGCAAAGAGTATTATCCCTCGCACATGTAATGTTTATATTATGCGGGCGTAGCTCAGTGGTAGAGCATCTCGTTGCCAACGAGAATGTCGTGAGTTCGAATCTCATCGCCCGCTCCAATCCCCGAATTTTTCCGAACGTTTTATGTAATACCTTTTAATAGTTGAGGCACATTTTTCTGTTATTTTATTATTTGTGAACGGTATTTTTTATTTTTGCGACGCTATTGTAAATACTCACACTATTAACTTAAGATTTTGTTAAAATTTTGAAACAATTTTTCGGGAATGGGGGCAATGGCGAAACAAGCTGCAAGAGTGACAGCCGGCCGAGGTCATTTATATGACTCTGTGGTAGACACAATCGGAAACACTCCTTGCATGAAGATCAATAACCTTGCACCCAATGGGGTAAATCTTTATGTCAAGGCAGAATTTTTCAATCCGGCCGGATCAGTGAAGGATCGACTTGCAATAAGTATCATTGAAGAGGCGGAAAAGCGAGGCACTCTCAAGCCAGGACAAACTGTAGTTGAGGCGACAAGCGGCAACACGGGAATTGGCTTGGCTATGGTTTGTGCAGCTAAGGGCTACCCCCTTGTCATCACTATGGCCGATAGCTTTTCGATCGAGCGGCGGAAGTTGATGCGTTTCCTTGGAGCCAAAGTTGTTCTTACTCCTAGAACAGAAAAAGGCTTTGGAATGTACAACAAGGCAAAAGAATTGGCAGATAAAAACGGTTGGTTCCTCGCCAGTCAATTTGAAACCTCAGATAATGCTGATATCCATGAGCGGACTACAGCACAAGAAATTTTATCTGACTTCAAATCAACACAACTGGATTACTTTGTCACTGGCTACGGAACTGGAGGTACCGTTACTGGCGTAGCACGCGTTCTAAGAGATAAATTACCAAAATTGAAAATAATATTATCCGAACCAGAAAATGCCGAGATTGTTGGCAGCGGTGAAAAGCAAGGCAGAACTAAAAACGGTTCGCCTGCTCATAGTCATCCAGCTTGGGAGCCGCATCCAATACAAGGATGGACGCCTGACTTTATTCCTCTCGTTCTGCAAGAAGCTATAGACAAAAAATACTATGACCAATTAGTGCCCGTTTCAGGTGCTGACGGTATAGAATGGGCAAAAAAACTAGCTGTGTCAGAGGGAATCCTTACCGGGGTTTCCGGGGGATCGTCTTTTGCTGTAGCGGTTGATATTGCAAAAACTGCTGAACCAGGGTCAACCATCCTCTGTATGCTCCCAGATACAGGTGAGCGGTATTTGTCATCTCCACTTTTTGAAAAAATAGAAGAAGAGATGACTAGTGAAGAAATTGCCTTATCAGAATCAACTCCCGGCTACCGGATGCCACCTGACACAATTAGCTGAGCCTATGTTCCAGGTCGCAGGTTTATATGCTGCTGAAGTTTTTTGAGCTGTAGCGATGATATCTGCCATATTACGCTCTGCCAAAGCAATAGCTGTCTAAAATGCTCGGCTCGCCCTCAGCGCGGCGGTGACTCTCGGTTTGTTTGTTCCATCAGGCGTGCTTGCTACAAGTTCGATGTCATACTCCCAGCGGGTAAACATTATTTCCTCTAATGTCCGACGTATTTGACTTAGCGGGATCTCAACCGCTGCTTTACGTCTGAAACCGCAATCAAACTGCCGAGTGCATTGGCGGTATATTTTCCCAAAAAAAGATCATCTTCATAATCTTCCCTCCAAAGGCATAATCTAGCGTTTGGACTATGACGGCGAACTTGCCCAAAATAAATTCTAATCATTCCCATCAACACTTTTTATTAAATTTGCGATACTCTCCTGGAATAAAGCGTTTTACTATTGAGGCTATAGAGAACAAGATATGCAACAATCTGAGGAAGCTTTCCAAACATCTAAAGCAAATGAGTGTATTATGAAACGACTTGATATCAACAAAGTCAGTGATGTTGCTGGTGCCGAGATCCTAAATATTAATTTAAGCAAACCTCTTCCAGAATTTGCATTAGAAAAAATAATGAAAGCATTTATACAACACCATGTTCTTATTTTTCGCCAACAAAACCTTTCAAAAATAGAACAAGAAAGTTTCACAAGAAACTTTGGTGAAATTGAGGGGCATGTAGGAAGACTTCCCAACGGGCAGCGCCTACCAAATGTCCACACAGTGACAAATGTCGATACTTTGACTGGAAAACCTACCACAGCCCCACATACCGACGGGAACTACTACTGGCATACGGATAAGTCATACCATGCGGTACCGTCTTTGATGACGCTGCTACACGCAGTCGATATCCCACCGGAAGGCGGCGATACACTTTTTTGCAATATGCATATGGCTTACGACGCACTTTCACCCAAAGAACAAAAGAAGATTGCTAATTTAAGGGTGGTACATAGTTGGGAAGCTAGCAGGAAAAACACTCAGAATATTCCGGCAACTGAAAAACAAAAACGCGAACGCCCGCCCGTTAGCCACCCGATTATCCGCACTCATCCGGCGACGGGACGAAAATCACTTTACATAGGAATGCATACCAGTCACATCGAAGGTATTTCAGAGATTGAGGGTAAAAATTTGTTAGATAAATTGCTAGAAGCAGCCACCACATCAAAAAATATTTATAGACACAAATGGCAAAGTGGCGATTTAGTGCTTTGGGATAATCGCTGTTTGCTGCACAGAGGTGATAAAAACTTTAAGATGGACAGACATCGTAGAATACTTCATCGCACAGTGGTTAAGGGGACGGTCCCCTTTTAACCACATACTTTACTTGCTCTATGCTGATGTCATCACATGCACTTTTCTATCAGCTAATAAATCTTTATTTTTTTCTGCATAAGCCTTCATATGAGGTGCCGCAGCATGAGCCTTTAGATGATCTAGGCTTTCCCATTTTTCTACAACAACGAAGGTATCAGGACCAAATGGCACCGAAAAACTCGATGCATCTGGCGTGTCTACAACAGCTCCATACTCTATGCAGCCTTCTTCTGCATGAACAGCCGGAACATTATTGTTAAAATTCTCCAGCACCTCCGCTCTCTTTCCGGGCTTTGCTGTAATTACTGCGAGTACATGAACTAGCGACATTTCATTCTCCAATCAGTGTTGTGGTATATTTGTGGCTTTTAATCAATTTAATTAGCTTTACTGGCTGATTTTCTCCGTTTCCTTTACTTTACATATGTGTAGCCGTGTTATCTAAATCCATAAGGTGTCGACCAACCGTCTCAAAGTGGGTATAGCGAGCCTGCATCTGCTGAGAAACGGCATGCATATCTCGAAACCTACGTTCAAAGGGTTGGTTTTCAAAAATGGCCGTCGATCCAGCTAATCGATAGACTTTTTGCACGACATCAGTAGCCTCGTTAATTGCATAAGTAGTAGCTAAACGGATTTTAACTCGATCACTCATTGAAAGAAGCGTGGTATCCACCACCCTATCTGTTATTTCTATGAGTGTAGCTTGTTGATAAGCTTTCGCAGCTCCCCATTTAGCCTCTAATTCTGCAAGCTGGCTTTGGAAAACAGGACTTTCACGCAAAGACAAGCGGGCAGCTCTTTGTATCTTTGTTTGCGCAAGTTGGATTAAGTCATCCAGCGATCCTCTAGCAATGCCCAGTGCTACCCCAGAAAAGCAAGATGCGTAAACTAATGTGGTTGGAAAAATATATAGTGGAGACTCTACACGGCATTCCTCTGGCGCCTCCCTGTTTAATGTGTGACTCTCCGGGATAAACATGTCTTCTACAGAATAACTTTCGCTTCGTGTCCCCTTAAGCCCAACCACATGCCAATCGTCTTTCATAATGGCCGCAGTTTTCATGAATAAGGCTGTACGGTCAACATGCTTACCTTCTTTATTAATTCTTGGACTACCGTCCTTCTCAAAGACCATGCTGTGACCACCCAACCAAGTAGCGTGACCCGCACCACTGGCAAAACGCCATGTGCCTGAAACTTTATACCCGCCGTCACAAGCAACTGCTTTTCCTGCCTGGCCTGCTCCCCAGGCTAAAACCGAATCGCCGGGTCCAAAGATATTTTTTGCTATATCATCCTCCAAGAACGCAGCCGACATTGCGCATCCTGTCCCTTGACCAAAACACCAGCCCACACTTGCATCTGCTTTAGCCAAACGCTCTGCAGCTTGAGATAATAATTCAGGCGTGAATTCTCCGCCCCCTAGTTTTTTTGGCAACGACATTCGAAAGATTTTTGCATGATGCAAGGCATTCAAAACTTTTTTAGGCAAACAACGATCGTTGTCAATTTCATCACGCGCCTCTATTATTAAATCGGATATCGCTTCGACAGGGTCCATCCAACTTTCAAATTGTTCTCGTTGGGAGCTAGTTGACTTACTGCATTTTTTCATCCCTAGCTTCATCCTTCATCCTTTTTAAATGGACCACCAGCCTGGCACCAGGCAGTAAGTCCGCCTTTAATATGTGCGGCATTCTCAAGGCCCATAGTCGTCACAGTCTGAACCGTTAAAGCGGACCGCCAATCCGCCTTACAATGAAATAAAAATCGTTTCTTCTCATCAAATACTTTCTTGAAATAAGGACTTTCAGGATCTAACCAAAATTCGATCATGCCCCTAGGACAGTGGAAACTCTCTGGTATATAGCCGTCCCGTTTCCTCTCTCTTATATCTCTGACATCAATTATCAAGCAATCTGGGTCTCTGGCCTCAGCGATTGCATCTTCTACATCCACTTCCTCGATAACCGCTCTAGCTTTTTCAACCATTTCAAGTATACCTAGCTTAATATTAACCATTTTGACCCCCGCTTCTAAAGCGACTGAAATCCGTTGCAGGTTTTTAAAAACACATGTATTCCAAGCTTATTATCTTTTCGCAGAAGTCGCTATGCCAATTTTAAATAAGTCATCTATCATTGAGCCTTAAATGAACAGCAATTCAAAAATCGAGATTATGCAACCGGGCAAGAAACGAACGCTCCTAAAAAGTAGTAATAACGATATACCCGACTGGTTTAAGTGGGCAATGTCTAATGCGCCATCGTCGCATTTCGTATCAGTAAAAGATTGCCAAATTCATTACCTTTTATGGGATGATCCTGACGAGAAGAAGAGATCAGGCAGTATTTTATTTGTTCATGGTGGGGCAGCACATTCCCACTGGTGGAGTTTTTTGGCTCCCTTTTTCCGCAAAAACTATAAAGTTGCTGCTTTAGATCTATCTGGTATGGGAGATAGTGGTAGACGCAAAGAATATAATGCAGGGTTAAGAGCTGAGGAAATTTATAGTGTCATAAAAGATGCTAACTTGGGAAGGTTTACATACGTCATCGGACACAGCTTTGGCGGCTTGATGACGGCAAAGTTTGCAAAGAAGTACGGCGAGGAAATCGCCGGCGCTTTAATCGCTGACTCACCAATCCGCCCCCCTGATGTTAACGCCAGACGAAAACGTCCCCCGCACCGAGCAAAGAGGTATTACCCCGATTTTGCTTCTGCGATCGCGAGGTTCCGATTGCTGCCAGAGCAAGATTGTTCAAACGACTTTCTAGTTAAGCACATAGCACACCACTCCGTATCCGAGACACCTGATGGTTGGACATGGAAATTCGATGAAGGCGCGATGCACGCCAAGCGTTTCAAAGAGCCTTACCATCAATATTTAAAGGAGGCTAAATGCAACATTGGCCTAATCTACGGTGAAAAAAGTTCTCTTTTAGATGAGAAAACCGTCGCATTCATGCGCAGTCTTATGCCAAAAGGTTCGCCTGTAATATCAATTCCAGAGGCCCAACATCACCTGCTTTTAGATCAGCCGATGGCGTTCATTAGTGTAATACGCCTGATATTACAGAATTGGGAATCGAAGCCTAAAATTTAGTTGGCTTTGTTAAGTTGTTCCCAACATATAAAGCAAATCTGTTCGAAGGATAACTACCTAATAATGCAAATAAAATGAAAAAGGAACTCCTTACTAAAGACCGAAAAGTTTTTATTTGGTGCTTATTTGATTGGGCCAACTCTCCTTATCCCACTATCATATTGACTTTCGTGTTTTCAGCATATTTTACGAAGTTAGTGGCAGAAGACGAAATCTCGGGCACGTTTTTATGGAGCCAGACTATAGCTTTCTCAGGGCTTTTTTTGGCTTTCTTCGCTCCTATATTGGGTGCAATTTCTGATGAAACCGGGAAAAAAAAGATATGGATATTAGTTTTTAGTATTTTGGCAATGCTCGCAACCTTGAGCCTATGGTTTGTATTACCAGACAAAAAATCCATCCCTTTAGCGCTTATAGCTATCGCAATCAGCCTTATTGCTTTCGAATTCTCTACAATCTTTTACAACGCTACCCTCATCCAGGTTGCCAACTCCAGCTCAATTGGGAAAATAAGCGGGCTCGGCTGGGCAGCAGGTTACATCGGCGCGATAATATGCCTTCTTATTTGTCTTTTTGGTCTTGTTGAAAGGAATTTTTCATTTTTAAGGCTCGACATCGACCGATCAGAGCATATTCGGGCCACCACTATTGTTGTAGGATTATGGTGGTTCATATTTAGCCTTCCCTTTTTTATTTTCTTCAAAGAGGTGGATAGGACTGCCCGTTTTTCAAGCAGCCACATTTTAAAGGGATTAAATCGTTTATTTACCACTATCAAAAATGTAAAGCACTACCAGCCGATTATGTTATTTCTTTTAGCTAGGATGTTTTATGCAGATGGCTTATTTATAGTATTTCAGTTTGGTGGTATATACGCGGCCGGTACATTTGGCATGACATTTGCCGAAATCCTAAAATTCGGGATAGCCATGAATATTTTTGCGGGGCTTGGAGCGTTTGTTTTCGCTTGGTTTGAGGATTGGCTTACTTCGAAGACAACGATCTTTATTTCTCTGATTGGGCTTGTGGCTTTTGGCAGTGCCTTGCTTTTTGTTGAAGCCCTAAGTTATTTTTGGGCTTGTGGCCTCGGATTAAGTTTTTTTATTGGTCCTGCACAGTCGGCAAGCCGCGCATTTCTTGCCCGCTTATCTCCAAAACAACTTCATGGAGAGATGTATGGGTTATTTGCAATGTCAGGTAAGGCAACAAGTTTCATTGGTCCAATGCTTTTTGGTTGGCTAACGATTTTATTTGAAACACAGCGAGCAGGCATGTCCGTTGCTATTGCGTTTTGGCTAATTGGACTAATCTTGCTGGCGTTTGTGAAACCATCTATGAAAACTAATATCTAACAGCTTTGCTATTTTGAAAGCTCGTCTCTTATCATCTGCCTATATATATCGATTGAGATAGCACTGCCGTCTCTATCCACATGCCAAAAGGTCCATCCATTACAAGCCTGAGCGCCTTGAACAGCTGCTCCTACAGCATGAATAGAGCCCTTTGCACTCTCAGAGATCAAAAGACCATCTGCTCTAATTTTAGCGTGCCAACGCCGACGGGCATCGAACATCAGCTCACCGGGATTCACCAGGCCGCGGTCGAGAAGACTTCCAAATGGCACTCTCGGGGCGTTCCTCTTTGTTACAATTTCCAGAACATCTGGATCGTTAAGAACCTGAACAGTCCGCAAGCGTTGGCGAGAGATTTCCACATACGCTTTAGATTGTTCAATTCCAATAAATCGGCGTGAAAATCGCTTCGCGACTGCAGACGTGGTTCCGGATCCAGAAAAAGGGTCAACTATGAGGTCTCCGGGCTTGGAAGTGGATAGAATTACTCTCGAGATTAAACTCTCGGGTTTCTGTGTTGGGTGGGCTTTCTGACCGTTCCTTTTTAATCGCTCAGTTCCTGTACAGAGTGGCAGCAACCAATCACTTCTCATTTGCAGCCCTTCATTAAGTGACTTCATAGAATCATAGTTAAAAGTGTAGCCCTTAGCCGAAGAATTCTTTCCACACCAAATGAGTGTTTCATGTGCGTTCGTAAATCGGCGCCCTCTAAAATTTGGCATGGGGTTTGTTTTACGCCAAATGATGTCATTAAGTATCCAAAACCCTAAATCCTGGAGAACCGCGCCTATGCGAAAAATATTATGATAAGACCCTATAACCCATAAAGAACCTGTTTGTTTTAAAACCCGCTGACAAGCCTTAAGCCATTTTTTAGAAAACTCATCATACTCCTTGAAGCTATTAAATTGGTCCCAATCATTATCCACGCCCATAACTTTTGAATTGTTAGGTCTCAACAGCTCTCCAGCCAACTGTAAATTATAGGGCGGGTCCGCAAAAATCAGATCGACAGACTCTTCAGGCATCTGATTTAACACCTCTATACAGTCACCCAATACGATCTTATCTTCTACAGACTCTAAATAGTTAACCATCTCTGCCATCTTCTTATCGAGAGAGTCGGCATAATTGCTTATAGCAAATGTTGGGTCAAGTTTTGCGTGAGTTTTTTGTTTGGACTCAATGAGTTATGGAATTTATCCACAAGATGTAGTGGATACATTTTTCGAGTAACAACAAGTTGATGTCACAAATACTTCGCGATTGGCTTGAAGGATCTTCTATGGTGAGCCGTTATCCCCTCACGCTCGATAG
>CACOPQ010000002.1 GCA_902629125.1 uncultured Alphaproteobacteria bacterium | reverse complement strand
GTTTCATCAGAAGAATGCGGCAACGGATTTTTGTTCCGAAGAGGCTATGCCATAGTTTGGGTGGCTTGGCAGGGAGACCTTTTACCAGGTGATGGCCGAATGACAATGCGCCTGCCAAAAGCAACCCACAAGAACGGTCCTATAACTGGGAAAGTACGAACAGAATTCATTGCAACCAAAGAGGGTGAAACGACATTTCCGTTGAGTGGCTGGATCTCAACCAGAAGTCATCCAACAGTTTCCCTAGATACAAGTAAAGCAAAGTTGACAAGGCGCCAATATCCAGATGAAGAGAGGGAAATCATTCCTCCAAGCAAGTGGAGCTTCGCACGGCTGGACGGCGGACAAGGAATGGATTTCCAAGGCAAAGAAACAGCCGTTGTATCCTCTGACATCCACATACACCTCCCATCCACATTTCAAACAGGCTGGATATATGAACTGATTTACACCGCGAAGGATCCACTTGTTATGGGTCTTGGACACTTAGTCGTCAGGGATGCCGTTAGTTTTTTACGCTATAATAAAACGTCTCAAAACCCATTTTCAAATTATGAAATCGAAAAAACCTTTTGTTTTGGACGCTCACAAACGGGTCGCTGCATCCGCGATTTCATTTATCACGGATTCAATGAGGATCATGTTGGACGAAAAGTATTTGACGGAGCACTAACTCATGTTGCTGGAGCCGGGAAAATGTGGCTCAATCAAAGGTTTGCCAACGCTGTTGTACCGGGAGGCCAACAGTACGAGGAGCATGACAATGTTTCAGATCAATTTCCTTTTGCATACAACAAGTCAACTGACCACAATACAGGAAAAGTTGATGCCATCTGTAAACGGCCTTTGTCCGATCCACTTATTTTTCATACTCAAACTAGTACCGAGTACTGGCAACGCCGAGGTTCATTAGTTCATACCGACACCAAGGGTAATGACTTAGTACCACCAGACAATGTAAGAATATACCATTGGGCAAGTGCACAGCATGTAGGAAATCCACTCCAAAGGCGTCCCACACGGGGCATATGTCAAAACCCGGAGAACGTTTTACAAACCTCTATGATATTTAGGGCACTGTTAGATGCAATGGATAACTGGGTGAGCAAAGCAATAATCCCTCCAGAAAATCAAATACCTACCAACTCTAAAGGTACTCTGGTTGATTTCAAATATTGGGAATCACAATTTCCTAAGATCCCAAATTTGGCAACCCCACGGGAACCGAACAAACTCTCTATATATGACTACGGTCCAAAAGCAGACCTCGGTATTTTTGATACTCTCCCGCCAAGGAAGATTCAAAATTGTAACTACGCTATAAAGGTTCCATCAGTTGATGTTGATGGTAATGAATTAGCTGGGATCCGGGTTCCCATGTTGCGTGCTCCGCTGGCAACATATACCGGCTGGAACATTCGCTCCAAAAGTTTTGGGGAAGGCGCCATGCATGAATTTTCAGGCAGCACCCTTATCTTTCCCGAAACAGATGCCGTTCGGCGAATGACAAACGACCCTAGAAAATCAATAGAGGAAAGGTATACATCAAAAGATAATTTCCTTATGAAAATTAGTGCTGTGGCCACTGATTTAATTAAAGAAGGTTTTATGTTGGAAGAAGATTTCGAAAGAGTTATCGAATTAGCGCAGGACTGGTGTTCTAAAAGACACGATATACGTCTCTGACGTGGGCCAGAATGGCGTGCTACCAGAGTTTTATACCGTCGTAAATTCTAATATTGACACTCGCTTGCATCCCCGGAGCTAAGTTTTTAGGAGGATTTTCCATTTTGATTCTAACTGGCACTCGCTCAATACCGCCGCCAAAGCTGCTTGCAGATGTCCTCGTTTTCAAACCAGTTTGCGCGGTAGTTAAGTTTCCTACATGACTTACCACGCCAAAAAAGTCCCGGAAAGGGAAAGCTTCCAAATCGATTAAGACTTTCTTGCCTATTACCACATGTCGAATTTGACTCTCATCAACATAAGCCTCTATCCAAAATTGAGATGGATTGTGAAGCGTAACAACGTTGATTCCATCTTCTACATATTCGCCTCCAAATTTATGGATACGGCCTATCACTCCATTGATCGGGGACCGGAGCAGGCGATAGCCAAGTTCTATTTTTTGCAAATTAATGCTGTCCTCTATGCGAGAGTATTCGACATCTAATATTTTTATTTTTTCATAAATCACATCTGTTTGCTTTTGCTTGGCAATAAGTTCTAAAAGTTCTTTTTTTGCTACTGTTATTTGAGCGGATTTTATCGCCAAATCACCCTTCAATACGAGGAACTTATCTTTTTCTAAGTTCATTTTTTCTTCAGCTACTAAATCTTTTTGAAATAAAAATTCCACCCGCTTTATATTTTTCTTTGCCAGTTCTAATCTATCTTCTGTAGCTCTTTGCTCCATCTTAATTGTTTTAATTTTTTCTTTTTGTGTCTTTAGCTTAGATGTTAATTCAGTTTCAAACGCTATTTTTTCAGAAATTAATTTAATTTTCTCCGCTTTCTTCAATTCTAAATCGGTTCTTAAAGCCTTAATCTTCAGTCTAATATCACTATCAACCAGCTTGACTAACGGTTCGCCAACCTTGACGGATTGACCTTCAGTGACGAGAATTTTTTCGATTTTTCCGTTTACCTGCGAAGATATTTGGCTCAAATCTGTTTCAACACGCGCATCATTCTCATAAACGTGCGTAAACCAAAAAAAGGTCTCGTAGGCCGCCACTATAAAGGCACCAAATACAGCTAAGAAAATTATCGCCTTTACAACTCTTTTTGACGCCATCTTTTATTCTTTCAGATTTCCTCTAAAGGCAGAATTTGAACAACTGCGAGCATTCATATAGGTTTATTACTTTTTTACGAATTTCGTAACTCATAGATGGTATGAAATTCCGATAACCACTGAGATAACTCTATAAGCTTTATTTAAGCTAATAGAAAGCAACATAATTTAAATGGATCATATTTGTGAGCGATATCTCACCTGAACATCGTTCTGACCGGTCAATCAGAATGCTTTTAAGCGATGTAAACTTTCTTGCCGTTTGGTCGGTGGGAGGAATAACGGGAGTTGTGAGATGGTTTCAATTACTGGCCTTTGGTGTCTACATATATGAAACCACGGGCTCGCCTTTTTTAGTTTCTACGATACCAATTTTATGGATGCTGCCTCTAACACTTTTTGGACCAATAATCGGCGTTTTAGCCGACCAAGTTAGTCGGAAGCTGCTGCTTGTTCTTTCTTTAGTAGGTATCACCCTAATTCAAATTTTTATGGCCATAGCCGCATACCACGGAGATTTATCTTATTTTTTGATTGCAATCGTATCCTTTTTGAGCGGGATGTTTTGGGCAACTGACATGCCCATCCGCAGACGCTTACTGGGTGACTTAGCAGGTGATAAAGTGTCCGCAGCAATGGGTCTAGATTCGGCAACTGGAAATGCAACACGGATGATGGGCCCGCTATTAGGTGGAATTATGCTCCAACTCGTAGGAATGTTTGGTGTTTTCTGGTTAAGTGGTTTCCTTTACGCGATCTGCTTATTTTTAATTGTAATTTCGAGCTTTCCGCAGAGAGCTGTTACGGCAATTTCAACTGCCTTCTACAGCGACTTATCAAGCGGCATCAAATTTGCCGCCAATGACCCTTTGCTGAGACGGATCTTCCTTATTACCATAATCTTCAATATATGGGGATTTCCATTCACGTCGATGATACCTGTCATTGGACGCGACGAGCTATCTCTAACGCCATTTTTTGTTGGCGTATTATCAAGCATGGAAGGTTTTGGAGCCCTACTTGGCGCACTTTTTATCACTAGGTTTGCCTTTAAAGAAATTTTTTTCCGGCTATACTTAGGCGGTACGATTTTATATCTCTCGGGGATAGCTTATCTGGCACTCTTAACCGTTGTAGCAGGCGGACCAGATCACTCTTTTTATGCAAGTTCTATTGCGCTAACAGTAATCGGCACAGCTGGCGCGTGTTTCGCGGCTATGCAGGGGACACTTACCTACCTGGCGGCACCACCACTTTATCGCAGCCGAATACTAGGCGTTCTTACTTTATGTATTGGCACTGGCCCTATTGGCTTTTTCAATGTTGGATGGATGGCGGAAATCTTCGGGGTCCCATGTGCCCTAGCCATTATAAGTTTTGAAGGTCTCTTCGCCCTTCTCATTCTTTGGGCATGGGGCAAACGTATGGATATCAATAGAGAACTGAATAAGCGGCTTACTGAATGAGGGTTAGTTTTTTCTTGATATGCCATTAAGTATTTTGAATACAATCAAAATATTGGATATCTAATCAAGTCAATTCTGCAATTATATTATGATCCCAAAGTAAAAAGTTTTATGTAAGATTATTAGCTATTCGGAATTTTCATGGAGGAAAGCATGAGCGTTCGTACGGGATTTATTGGTGTCGGTGCTATGGGTTCACCCATGGCCTTAAATATTTTAAAGGCGGGGATCCCACTTATTGTCCATGATGTTGACGAAGATAAAACGATAGAGCATGAAAAGGCTGGCGCAGAAGTCCTGTATTCTCCAATGGAAGTTGCGAACGCTTCAGATAGGACAATCTGCCTTGTAGAAACGACACGACAAGCTGAAGAAGTAATCTGTGGAGAGCGCGGCATTATTCACGGAGCAAAACCGGGACACATCGTCATTTGTATGTCTACGATTGATCCAACAGTTGCGAAACGAATAGCCAGCGACCTTTTGCTGCAAGAAATTCTTATGTTAGATGCTCCTGTCAGTGGCGGCACCGCAAGAGCCCAAGCAGCTGACTTAACTGTCATCGCTGGTGGGGACGAGAAGGTTTTCAATCAATGTAAGGATATTTTTGAAGCCATTGGAAAAGACGCTTTTTACATCGGTGATCATGGCCAAGGTCTTGTTATGAAGTTGATAAATAATATGCTTGGAATAACAAACACGATTACCTTAATTGAAGGCCTAACCATAGGAGCGAAGTCTGGCATTGGCCTTCAAACAATGTTGGACGTGTTGAGAAAAAGCTCCGGTGCTAGCGCAGCAGTTGAGTTACGAGTGCCTCGAATAATCGATGGCGATTTTAAACCCGGTGGCACTGTCGACATCGTATACAAGGATCAAGAGCTAATTACAAATTATGCTAAACAACTTGGGGTGCCAACGCTCATGGCAAATGTAAGTCAACAAGTATACCAAATGGCCCGAACCGCAGGACTTAACAAAGAGGACTCAAGCGCTGTGGTAAAAATTTACGAAAACTTAGCCGATGTCCGCGTTGTTGGAAGGAAATAAAAATGTCAAATATCGTTCTTATACATGGCGCATATCAAGGCGGATGGATATGGCAACCACTAGCCAGTGTTCTTCGGAACCGAGGGCATTACGTCTTGGCTCCCACTTTAGAGGGTTGTGCAGAGCGCTCTTATCAACTGCATAGCAAGATTACTACCGAATCTCACGCGCAAGAAATTGCCAATCTGCTATTTTTTGAGGATTTGAAAGATGTGGTTTTAGTTGGGACGAGTACGGGTGGCATGGTAATGGCGAAGGTCGCTGAATCAGTGGCAAATCGAGTAAATAGACTTGTTTTCGTGGACGCCTTAGCTCTAATGGACGGCGAAAGACTTGCTGACATTGTATCAAGAAAATCAGTTGTCAATACCGACCTCGCATCGGGCCCTCCCCGAGATGATGTAATAAATAGACTTTTTAAAGAGTTAGATGAACCTAACAAAAGTTGGGCCATCGCTCGTTACACGCTTCATCCTATCGCTTGTATGCAGAACCCTGTGGAACTGAAAGAGTTTTGGTCGATGACCTGGGATGCATCAGTGATTTATTGTAACGAAAGCGTCAACCCACCAATCTCTCACCAAAAGAGAACAGCTGATATGTTAGGTGCAAAGTGGTTAGAGCTAACAACAGGGCATTACCCCATGTTAAGCCTGCCAGAAGCACTTGCTGACTCTATTCTAAGCACTGAATAAAAAAACAAAAATTTGAAAATTCCCGGAAATTAGTTCTATGACAGTTAGTCTTGCGATAGACATTGGCGGTACTTTTACGGATGCTGTATTAGAAAATAATAAGCGGCGGTTCACTGCAAAAGTACTCACAACAAAAAACCATCCAGAAGCAGGTTTCTTAGCCGCAGCAAAAAAAGTGTTAAACGTTAGCAACATGCAGCCTAAGGACGTAGATTTCATCATACATGGCACAACCCTTGCCACGAATGCTATTATAGAGCGAAAAGGCGCTAAAACCGCTCTACTTACCACTGACGGTTTTACAGATAGTCTCGAAATTGCCTACGAACACAGATTTGAGCAATCGGATCTTTTCATGGAACGGCCTAAACCCCTAGTGCCTAGGCACCTCCGGTTGGGTATAAAGGAACGAATTGCAGCAGACGGCTCCATTTTAATTCCTCTGGATATGAGCTCTGTTGAAGAGGCCATTGCTAAATGCAGAGAAGAAAAAGTAGAAGCAATCGCCATCGGCTTTTTGCATTGCTATACCAACGACGAACACGAAAAAAGCGTGAAGTCATTTATCCAATCTACTCTCCCGGATATACCCGTATCAATATCTAGCCAAGTATCGCCAGAGATACGAGAATATGATCGCCTTTCCACAACCGTCGCAAACGCGTATATTTTGCCCTTGATGAAAACGTACCTTGAAAACTTAGGTGCAGCGCTAATACAACAAGGATATTCCGCCCCACTCCTCATGATGATGTCAAGTGGCGGCATGACGACATTAAAAACTGCCAAAACATTGCCCATAAGATTAGTGGAATCAGGGCCAGCTGGTGGAGCTATTTTATCACGCATCATTTCAGCAGAGTGTGGCCTGCGGGAAGTATTGTCATTTGATATGGGCGGGACTACCGCCAAGATATGTTACATAGACGAATATACTCCACAACACTCCCGTGAATTTGAGGTCGCTAGAGAATATAGGTTTTTAAAAGGTAGCGGATTTCCGCTCAGAGTACCTGTTATTGACATGGTTGAAATTGGCGCAGGAGGTGGATCTATAGCGTACGTAGACCAACTATCGAGAATACGCGTTGGCCCGGAAAGTGCAGGTTCGAGCCCAGGACCCGCCTCTTACAATAAAGGTGGTCACAAAGCCACCGTAACGGATGCAGACTTAATTATAGGGCGCCTAGACCCAAAAGACTTCGCGAATGGTGAGGTCGAACTAGAACGAGAATTAGCCAGGCAAGCTCTTGAGGCCGACATTGCCCTCCCCTTAGATCTGTCCATAGAAACTAGCGCATCTGGAATAGCACAAATCGTGGATGAAAATATGGCTAATGCAGCCAGCGTACATGCCATAGAACTGGGGAAACGGCTAGATGATAGAGCGATGATAGCATTTGGTGGAGCGGCACCGCTCCACGCTTGCCAGCTCGCGGAAACTTTGAATATCAAAAAAATTATAATACCTAGCGGTGCTGGTGTGGGCTCAGCTATTGGTTTTTTAAAAGCTGATACCGCCTATGAGGTTGCGCGCAGTTATTATATGGACCTTCGGTTCTTCGACCCAGCAATAATAAATAACCTATTTGCATCAATGAAGAGAGAAGCAGAGGCTGTTGTTAAACAAGGCACAAACACAAAACAACTAACGGAAAATAGAATGGCTTTTATGCGTTATAGAGGCCAAGGTCACGAAATAGCTGTACCAATCGACGACCTGCTTTTGACTCCAGATAGCAGTAAAGTACTGATGCAAACGTTTGAAAATGAATACCAAAGATTGTTTGGCCGAGTCATACCAGATCTTACTGCTGAAATTATGACCTGGTCACTTACGTTGAGTACGAATAAACGGCTCGTAAAAAATATTTCCACGGTTGAAAAACAAAATAAACCTGAAGCGTTGGATAAAAGGAAAGTTTTTAATATTGCTCTTAACAAATTCCAAGAAATCCCCATTTACGAAAGAGAATATTTGGTTCCAGGGAACTGGATGCCCGGCCCAACTCTAATTGTAGAAAACGGAACGACGACGTATGTCTCGGAAAATTTCTGCGCCTATGTAAACAATCTTAATTATTTAGAGCTGATACTCGAAGAGGATAACTCATGAGGGAAGCCAATATTCGTCACCAAGTGATGTGGGACCGATTAACGACAATAGTAGAGGAACAAGCTAGAACTTTAATACGCACTGGTTTTAGTGTTTCAACTCGAGAAGCTGGTGACGTATCAGCGGGTGTATTCGACTTACAAGGCCGCATGCTCGCCCAAGCAGTTACAGGAACTCCCGGCCATATCAATTCTATGGCACTGTCAGTTGGTCACTTTATCGAAAAATTTCCGATCAAAAAAATGAAAGAAGGTGATGTTTTCCTCACCAACGATCCTTGGAAAGGCACTGGTCATCTGCATGACATCGTCGTGGTAACACCAACTTTTAAGAAAGGCCGTGTTGTCGCTCTCTTCGCTTGTACAACCCATGTCGTAGATATTGGGGGTATTGGCATGGCGCCTGACGGAAAGCAAATATATCACGAGGGACTTTATATTCCATTAATGTATCTTTTCAAAGGCGGCCAGTTGAATGAAACACTGATAGACTTTGTCCATTACAACTGCAGAGAATCTAAACAAGTTGAGGGTGATATCTATGCCTTGGCCAATTGCAATGATGTTGGCAGCGATCGTCTTAAAGCAATGATGGTTCAATATGAAATTGAAGATCTCGACGAGTTAGCAGAAACAATCATTGAAAGCACCCGAAATGCAATGCGAGCGGCCATAAGCAAGCTTCCAATAACCACGACAACAAACACTATGAAAATTGATGGCTATGATGAGGAAATAGTTCTCAAAGCAAAACTTAGCGTAGTAAACGACACTATCGTCATCGATTACGAAGGTTCTTCACTAATATCAGATTTTGGAATAAACGTACCAAAATGCTACACTGATGCCTACACAAGTTTTGGTGTCAAATGTGTTGTGGCTCCAGAAGTTCCAAATAACGCAGGATCGTTAGCGCATATAATCGTTAAAGCACCTGAAGGCTGCATCCTCAACGCACCACATCCCTGCGCTGTCGTGGCTAGATCCTCTATTGGCCATATGTTACCGGATGTCGTTTTTGGTTGTTTACATAAGCTAATACCCGGTCAAGTCCCTGCCGAGGGTACTTCTTGCCTTTGGAATTTACGCCTTGGAGCCGGGCATGGAATAACGAAGCGAGATCCAAATACGAAGTTAGAAAATACAACTTTTACCGCAATGAGCTTTCATAGCGGTGGTGCGGGCGCGAGACCAAATAGAGATGGCCTGTCAGCGACCCCATTCCCAAGTGGGGTAAGGAATGTTCCGGTCGAAGTGCTAGAAGCGATCACACCTATAGTAATATGGCGCAAGGAGTTACGACAAAATTCAGGTGGTGCTGGAAAATTCCGTGGAGGACTTGGTCAAAGGATGGTCGTTGGGAATAGAGAAAAGGCCGAATTTGCCATTTTTGGAACTTTTGATCGCGTTAAAAACCCTGCACGTGGGCGAGACGGTGGTAAGCCAGGAGCAACTGGTTCTCTTACATTAACATCAGGCAGAAAATTGAAAGGAATGGGCCGACAAGTTATTCCCATAGGCGAGGAATTAATAATTGAGATGCCTGGCGGCGGAGGATATGGCAATCCGAAAAGTCGCGACAGAAAAAAAATAGTAGAAGATATCAAGGCCGGTCTAATAAATGCAGATCATGCAAACGAATATGAATAAGCGATTTATCAATAAGACTCAGACTACTACTAATGCAAGCGTTCTAGAATAGATATAAAAAATCCATCTGTTCTATGTTGGTAAGGCGTTAATCGCATCATTTTACCATTAACTATTCCATCCCACTTTTTAATTTTTGGATCTAATTTTGACCAAATTTCTTTAACTGATAACATCGAGTAGTCGTTTCTTTTTTGCAATAAGCTTTCTATTTGCCTTTCATTCTCATCAGGGATGAGCGAACAAGTAGCATATATTAATCGCCCGCCCGGCCTCACCAACCGAGCGGCAGCTACCAAAATTTTTTGTTGTAATTTGACCATTGCTTCCAGACTTGCCTCGTTTAGCCTTCGTCGCATATCCGGGTTTCTTCGCCACGTCCCAACTCCAGAACATGGCGCATCGACGAGAACTCTGTCAAATTTTTTTGCTAAGCGTTTAAGTTTTGGATCAGCTTCATCCCCCATTAGTCTTCTTTCAACATTGTGCAGCCCTGCTCTTTTTATTCTTGGTGCCGCCTTATCCAATCTTGTTAAAGAAGTATCCAAAGCAAGTATCCTACCCTTGTTTGCCATAAACGAGCCCATGGCTAGCGTCTTGCCACCTGCTCCACTGCAGAAGTCAGCGATTTGCATGCCAGGCTTTGCATCCACCAACATGGAAATAATTTGGGAACCTTCATCTTGAATTTCTAATAAGCCATCGCGAAAGGGCTTAAGTCGGTCAATTCTTCTACGACTATGAATTCTTAACCCGACTGGAGAGTATTTGGTCTTCTCCGCCTTAATACCAAACTTTTCTAGGAGTATTTGAGCCTGCCCTCTTGTAATTTTTGTCAGAGAATTAACCCGCAAATCTAGGGATGCTTCCCCACTAAGTGCAAGCATACATTTTTCTAGCTCGCTACCAAATGCAGGCTCTAGCTTCGCAAAAATCCAGCCCGGACACTCAAATCGCACGTTCATTGGCATCTGATCGTGGCAGATCTCTTTCCCAACTAATGCTTGGTAAATTTCTTTTTCTTTTTGGTTAAGCCGTTCAGGATGGTGCACAGCACCATTAAATATTTCGTCTAATTCTGATTGGCTGCAAAATTCGAAAAAGGCTAAATCCGAGAGTACTAGCAAACGGCTCGTATGTGGCTCTCCCATTACCTCTTGCAACCACCATTCTAATTTGAACCTATTTCTAACTATTCTATAAATGCGCTCCCGTATTTGTCGTCTATCTTTCGAGCCTGCATAACGACGTCGTTTGAAATATCTTACAAGTAAGTGGTCAATATTTAGATTTTCGTCTTCAACTTTTTCAAGGATTTCTATAACAGACGCAAGTCTAGCTGCAGGTATCACAAGTTAGGCCTGTAATTTGGCGCTTCGCGGGTAATAGTAACGTCATGGACATGGCTTTCTCTAAGGCCAGCGTTGGTAATTCTCAGAAATTTTTTATCTTTCTGCATCTCAGGAATAGAAGCGCTTCCTGTATAGCCCATTGCCGCTTTTAGTCCGCCAACCAGTTGATGGACCACCGCCGAGATTGGTCCTTTATATGGAACTTGTCCCTCAATACCCTCAGGAACAAATTTCTGGTGATCGGATACCTCCTCTTGGAAATATCTATCAGCAGAACCACGTGCCATTGCTCCCATGGACCCCATGCCCCGGTAGGATTTATAAGACCTTCCTTGATGCAAAAACACTTCTCCCGGGCTCTCCTCTGTTCCGGCAAATAATGTACCAAGCATCGCACAGTCAGCTCCCGCGGCAATTGCCTTTGCCAAATCACCCGAATATTTGATGCCGCCATCCGAAATAACCGGTATTTCCGATTTTCTGCAAGATTCCACCGCATCCAATATAGCGGTTAGTTGAGGCACTCCTACACCGGCGACCATTCGTGTTGTGCATATTGAACCCGGCCCTATTCCAACCTTTACAGCATCAGCACCAGCATCAATGAGTGCCTTGGCACCTTCCATGGTCGCAACATTACCAGCTATAATTTGTGAATAGTTGGAAAGTTTTCTTATTTTTGAAACTGAGCTTATGACGTTTTCAGAATGTCCGTGAGCCGTATCCACCACGATTACATCTACCTCTGCGTCAAAAAGTGCGCGGGCACGTTCAACTCCCTCTTCACCCACACCAGTTGCTGCTGCAGATCTAAGCCGGCCCTGACTATCTTTGCATGCGTCCGGATGATTATCAGCCTTTTCCATATCTTTGACTGTTATTAAACCAACGCACTTTTGTTCGCTGTTAGTCACAACCAATTTTTCGATACGATGCAGGTGAAGTAACCGCTGAGCGTCTGAAGGTCTAACCCCTTCGGCAACGGTTATAACCTTTTTTGTCATCAATTCGCTGACAGGTTGGAACTTGTTTGTTGCAAATCTTACATCCCGATTTGTCAGAATTCCAGCCAGTTTCCCTGATTGGCGTCTAACTACTGGAATCCCACTTATTTTATAGTGGGCCATTAATGCTAATGCGTCAGCTAATGTTTCATCAGGAAAGATGGTAACAGGATTCACGACCATACCCGCTTCGAACTTTTTGACTGCTTTCACTTCCGCTGCCTGCTTCTCAATATCCATATTCTTATGAATAACACCTAATCCCCCCAGCTGTGCCATAGCTATTGCGAGGCGGCTTTCCGTAACTGTGTCCATCGCAGCCGACAATAAAGGTATACCAAGAGTGATTTCTTTTGTAAGCCGGGTTGAGGTGCTCACAGATGAAGGTATTACAGACGAGCTTGAAGGTTCCAATAGAACGTCGTCGAACGTCAAAGCGTCACGTATATGCATTCAAATCTCCTCGCACATCAGTGACGGTGAAATATACATCTTCCTCAAGATTATCCAAGCCACTTTTTTGAAAATTGTTTTTTTCATTCTCCAGATACATAGTGTTAATGCTCATTATTGGAAGTAGCTACTTTTCCACGAAATCCCTTGGCAACTACGTAGGTTTCCGGAGACTCAGAACGACTAGCATCTGGCTTTGCATGTCTTACAATTTTGAATTCCTTTTTCATTCTATCTAATAAAGCGTGTTCGCTACCACCTTTAAAAACTTTTGCGACAAACGATCCATTCATTGCTAGAACCTCAACCGCGAATTCATAAGCTGCCTCACAAAGGCCAATTGTGCGGATATGATCAGTTTGGGTATGACCAGTTGTTGGAGCGGCCATGTCACTTAGAACAACATCAACATCAGCTTGAACGGACTTCAAAAGTAACTCGTAACCGCTTTCAGTCATAAAATCTGCCTGCAGCAGCGTAGCACCACTAATTGGCTCCATGGGCAGAATATCTAAACCAACTACTTTGCCGGAAAAACGTTTCAAATTAACGCGATCCGCAGCAATTTGTGTCCATCCACCAGGCGCTGCGCCAAGGTCCACTACAAGATATCCCTTTTTAAGCAAATCAAATTTTTGATCTAGTTGGATAAGCTTGAATGCTGAACGGGAACGATAACCCTGCCGTTTTGCCTCTTGCACATATGGATCGTTCAGTTGCCTTCTTAACCAACGTTGGGACGACGCACTCCTGCCTTTAGCTGTCCTAAGCTTGACTGCTTTAGCCCGCGCCGCGCCAATTGATGATATTTTTTTTGCCATCAACTTATAGCGCTCTAATAAATCTATTCTTCAAAATTCAACGCCTTTAAAAGTTTCCAGTAAGATTTATCTAATCGCCTTTATTTAAGAATGCTCGAATGCATTTTTGGTCCTGTTAGCAAATGCCACCAAAGACAGCATCACGGGAACCTCGACTAAAACTCCAACAACTGTTGCCAAAGCTGCACCTGAATTTAGTCCAAATAAGCTTATGGCAACCGCCACAGCCAACTCGAAAAAGTTAGAAGTTCCAATCATAGCACACGGAGCCGCCACTTTGAATGGGACTTTCAATCGCCACGCCGAAAAATATGCAATAGCAAAGACACCATATGACTGAATCAAAAGCGGTATTGCAATTAATAGGATCAAAACAGGTTGATCTAGAATAATCTCGCCTTGAAAGCCGAATAAAAGCACAACAGTTCCTAAAAGGGCTACGATAGAATAGGGCTTAATCAAAGTGTTAAACTGAGCGAGACGCATATCGCCATTTAACTGGTTTGTGAGATAATGTCGTGTAAAAACACCTGCCATAAGAGGCACCACAACATATAAACCAACTGAAAGCAGCAGAGTTTCCCATGGAACCGGTATATCCGTCACGCCAAGTAAAAAAGCTACTATGGGGGCAAAAGCAAAAACCATGATAACATCGTTCAAACTAACCTGAACCAACGTATAATTTGGATCACCGTTGGTTAGGTGTGACCATACAAACACCATGGCTGTACATGGTGCCGCACCTAGTAGGATCAAACCCGCGATATAACTTTCCGCATCTTTTTCAGGTATCAAATCGGCAAAAAGCCATCTAAAGAAAAATACTCCAAGGGCAGCCATAGAGAAGGGCTTTAAAAACCAGTTTACAACGAGCGTGATAATCAAACCTTTGGGTTGTTCTGCGACACGGTGCAAACTTTTTAAATCTACTGAAACCATCATTGGATAGATCATGGCCCAGATTAGTAGAGCGATAAGAAGGTTCACGCTGGCATACTCAAGTTCGGACAACAGGAGGAAAATGCCTGGAAATAACTTACCAAGGGCAACACCAACCAAGATACAAAGCCCTACCCAAATTGTTAAATACCGCTCAAAAACTGACATATCTTTAACCTTTGCTTAAGAGATTTAACTAGGGCGAGCCCGCTAGCGCAATATTTTCCTACTGAATAGTGACTCTAAATTTTTTACTTCTCATTACTCATTTGAAGCAACATAAAGTTGAATGAAATAAACGGATTCCTTAAATAAGGTTCCAATTGATGACTCAGAGAATATTTCGATATTTTATGAAAATTATCTTTTATTTTCTAATTGCCCCAACAAACAACTCAAATTGCGACTCCCGGTGTGAAGTGCTACCGCTTCCATCAGATTAGAGATTTTTACATTAGGCTAAAAAAAAATCTTGATAGACTTTTACAGACTGACAAACTGGGAGCTTATCCTCTTAAAGGACATTTTTAAATTTGTGCGAGGTGAAATGAGATGGCCCCCAAAATAGAAGCTATTGGTGCAACTCTCGGAGCTGTTATTACAAATATCAATTTGGCAAATGTAACTCAAACTGATTGGCAGCTTATAGATGAGGCTTTCGATGATTACGCCTTATTAGTTTTCCCGGACCAATTTTTATCAGAAGACGCTCAAGTCGATTTTTCCGAACACTTTGGTGAAATCGAAATGTTACGCGGAGCCGGGGGCGGAAAAGCTGTTCCAATGAGCAACCAAAAAGCTGACGGCACCGTTCTGAAAGTCGATGACGAAGACGACAAGCATCGTTTCATGACATTGAGAGGTAATGAGGGATGGCACATGGACAGCACTTATATGCCTCTGGCCGCTAAGGCTGGTGTCCTATCGGCAATAGTCGTTCCTGCAAGCGGAGGTGAAACCGAATTCGCCGATATGCGAGCGGCATATGATGAGTTAGCCCCTTCTACACTAGAGAAAATTTCCACATTATCTGCATTCCATTCACTCTACCAGAGCCAGGCAAAAAATGGCTACAAAGTCGAGACTGGAAAGGGCTATGGGTATCACACTGAAGGTGCACCACTTAGACCACTTATTAAAAAACATCCAGTAACTGGACGAAATGCTCTTTGTATTGGGAGGCACGCCTACAAAATTCCAGGCATGGAAGATAAAGAGGCTAATAATTTATTAGATTCGCTTCTCGAGGACGCCTGCCAGCAGCCACGGCTTTATAAACATTCATGGTCAGCTGGCGATCTTGTAATTTGGGATAATAGATGCGTATTACACAGGGCATGTCCTTACGACGTATCCGAGCCACGTGTTTTACAAGCAACGAGAATAAGTGGCGATCCAAAGAGTGAATTTGCGGAAACAGGAGCTGATGATTTAGCCAGTGACTTTGAGCCCTCTAAAACCAATATCTCATAGAGCCTGCAGTCTTTGAGACCTCACAAGATAGTGCGTGTATCACTTATCGGGTTGTTTTAACTGCCGCTCCCACATTTCAAACAAGCGTGCCCAAGTAGCCTCGGCAGCCTCCGGTGCATATGTTGACCTTTCAGGGAAACAAAATCCATGTTGAGTGTTTTTATATACCTCAACAGAATGCTTTATTTTTGTTTTAGATAAAGCATCTTTGAGTTCAGGAATAATATTTTCTGGGACATGCTGATCAACCTCAGCAAAAGCATAGTAAAGTTCTCCTTGAATTTCAGGCAGCAACAAATGCGGCGAGTCCGCTTGATCTGTGATAATGCCGACGCCATACAGGGACCCTGCCGCTTTAATTCGTGTCGGAAAAGTTGCTGCTGCCGTAGTGATATAACGCCCACTCATACAATGGCCTACGCAGCCAACAGGACCAGCTTTTGCTAATCCCTGACCATCCAACCATGATAATATGCACGACGTATCTTCAACAACCATTGCATTACTCAGGTGATCCATAGCTGCAAAGATTACCTTAGTCATAGCATCATTTCGTTTCAGCAGATTGAAGCGAAGAGCACCCAATCTATAATACATATCAGGAAGAATACAGAAATAACCCGCCTTAGCGATGCGGCGGGCCATATTGCGAAGTTCCTCGCGATATCCAGGTGCGTCCATGTAAAAGATGATAGCAGGTGCTGGTATATCATCTGCAGGAGCAACCGCAAAACCTTGCATAACGCCTGCGCGCGTGCCTATCTCTACATCTTTTTCCCAAAGCATATTTCATTCTCCTCTTACTTCACCAGACAAATAATTGTATAATCTTAAAGCTCGAAAAAAAATTATCTAGTTTTTGATCAGAAATGAGTTGTCGACAAAATCTAGCTAGCATGAACGCAGAAATCTTCTTACGATTACTTGACAAATAAAGTCAAAAGTTACTTTAAAAATTAACAAAAATAGGTGATTAGCGTGCCAGGAACACTAGATGGAATAAGAGTGGTCGACCTGACCACGGTTATACTCGGCCCGTGGGCTGCCCAAACTTTGGGTGACATGGGAGCAGATGTAATAAAAATTGAGACGCCTCAAGGCGATGTCACACGAAATATGGGGCCTAAAAAAAATCCTGGCATGGCAGCCGTATTTCTCTCGACAAATAGAAATAAACGAAGCGTTGTATTAGATTTACGGACTCGTGAGGGTAAAGATGCGTTATTGAAAATAGTTGATACCGCGGATGTGTTTATGCACAATATGCGCCCTAAAATTGCCGAAAAACTTGAATTGAGTTATGAACGTTTCACCGCAAACAACCCTAACCTTATATATTGTGCCGCTTACGGATTTAGAGCAGACGGCCCTAGAGCCAACGATCCTGCTTACGATGACATTATACAGGCCGCCTCAGGTATAGCATCACTGCAAACAGTTGTTTCCGATCAACCACGGTTTGTTCCAACAATTGTTGCCGATAAAACCACATCTTATAATTTTCTAAGCTCTATTCTTTCGGCCCTGTTCTGCCGAGAGCGAACCGGGATTGGCCAATCTGTTGAAGTCCCAATGTTCGAAAGCCTTGTGGATAATGTGATGATCGAACATTTATATGGGGCAGCATTTGAACCGCCAATCGCAGACATGGGTTATGCCCGTTTATTAAATACAGGACGTCGGCCTTACGCAACCAAAGATGGTTTCCTCGCAGTACTACCATACAGCGACGAAAACTGGCGGCGAATGTTCGAGATTGCTGGTCAACAAGAATTGAAAGACGACCCGCGTTTCTCTAGTAACGCGGCACGTGTAGATAATGCACAAGAAGTTTATGATTGGCTAGGGGAAGTCATAGCCACACGCACGACTGCCGACTGGAAAAAAGCTCTTAACGACGCGGCAATACCAGTTACCGAGGTAAATGCCCTTGAAGATCTGTTGACCGACGAACAACTTTTAGCCAGTGGCTTCTGGAAAATTGAGGATCACCCGAGCGAGGGTAAAATTCGCATGACTGATCCACCTATTCGTTTCTCAAATAATCCGTCTTCATTAAGACGAATGCAACCCAAACTGGGAGAGCACAGCCGAGAGGTACTGATTGAGGCAGGATATACGAGTGATCAAGTGCAAAAATTATTCGAAACTGGCATAACTTTAGAATGACAAAAACTGATTGAATTTAGTTTGATAACTGATTTATAGGAACGCTTAGTTGACGATGAAAATGCACAATTTCCTTCTCAAACCTACCGAACGTAAAATGGGTGTTACCACCTCCCATTAATCCTCTCTTTATTGAACAAGCGGCCTCTCGATTCTCTTCAAAACCAGCGTCTTTTACAAAAGCGACATCTTTTCTCGAACGCTCGAGATCTGCATTTGAAACTGTTTTATTGGGCGGCGTCAGCCTGTAGACATGCCATCGCGAAGCTGAAACGGAAACCGGTTCCATTGTGACTAATTGATAATGTTCGAAAGTATAGATAATCGCACGTTGGGATATATTTGGACCAGATAGGTTAGCATTCCATCTGCTTTCCAATCTTTTTTGCTATTTCCCGTAATTCTTCAATACGCCGGAAAGAGAAAACTATTCGGGAGTTCATTCCAAACCTATCGACAATAGTTAAATTATCGAAGCCATACGGATAAAAGGTTTTATTATGCAACGCTTTGATGTGATAGCTTTCCACGGCTGTTTCCAAAAGAACTTTCCAATTTGCCTCATCAACAAATGTCAAATAATCAAAGACTTTTTGATCCTCAGAAATCAGTGTTGGCAAACCAGCTAGCGCGCCATCAGATATGGCTCTCTTCTGAGTTACAACGATTAGGCCGCACTTTTCCTGTGTCTCGACTTTAGTAAGGTCAAAAGATTTTTTATCTTAATTGGGAAAACCCTCATTTCCTGATACATGCAGCAAGTCACCATCTAATCCGTAGATCCAAGCATGGTATCAACGAATGATTTTTGACGCGTTTCTAATGCCCTTAGTGAATATTATACCCCTATGTCGACAACTATTGTGAAAAGTTCTTACGACTCCATCCTTTCCTCTACCTGCCAGTAGTGGAACACCAGCAACATCTTAGGCGGCATAAGAACCGTTTTCAGCCAAGGCCGCAGATGGACACAAAATAATTGGTAGTCGCTGGAATAGATCTTAGTCTTTAGAAAATCGCTTTTTAGACCGATAATTTTCCACCGATTCGCGCCAGGTTTGATCCCCCAAATTCGTTATTTGATCTAAAATTTGATCAAGCACCTTTTGTATTAAGTCTTGGTCACCAATTAATTTCTTTATATTTTTCCAAAGAAATTTTTCCCGTGACCGCTATTAAGCAGTCTAATGTCTTGCTCGATACTACAAAAAACAAGACATGTCATTCAAGTAGGTATATAACTTTTTCATTCAAGGAATGCCAACCAGGAGCTGTCAAAATTTTTGTAAATCAGCCGCCCGACGAAGGTTTTGACGATGATCGTTTGCGCGAGGAATGTGGCATCTTTGGTGTCTACGGTCACCCTGACGCAGCGGCTCTAACAGCCCTTGGCTTGCACGCTCTACAGCACAGAGGCCAAGAATCAGTTGGAATAGTAAGTTATGACGGTGAACGCTTTAACGCTGAACGTCGGCTTGGTCTAGTAAGCGAACATTTTACCAAAGCTTCGGTACTTGAACAGTTAATTGGCAAAAATGCTATTGGACACGTGCGTTATTCTACTACTGGAGAAACAACCCTCCGCAACGTACAGCCGCTTTTTGCTGATTTAGCTGGAGGAGGATTCGCGATTGCTCATAACGGGAATTTGACTAACGCGGTCACCCTTAGAGATGAATTGGTGAATAGTGGATGTATTTTTCAAACCACCTCCGATACAGAAACGATTTTGCAGTTAATCGCTCGCTCTAAGCGAGGCAATACCCTAGCCCGGTTTATTGACACTCTGTTCAAAATCGAGGGTGCTTACGCCCTTGTTGTACTCACGAATAAGAAATTGATTGGCGTTAGAGATCCGTTAGGGATACGGCCGCTTGTTATTGGCGAATTAGACGGGAGCTACATTCTTGCCTCGGAAACCTGCGCATTAGATATTATCGGGGCAAACCTTGTCCGCGAAGTAGAAAACGGCGAAATCGTCGTCATAACAGATGATGGTATTGAGAGTGTAAAACCCTTTCCACCAGTAAATCCGAGACCATGTGTTTTCGAATACATCTATTTTGCTAGGCCGGATAGCTCTGTTGGTGGACAAAGTGTCTACGAATGCAGAAAGTCATTTGGACGTGAACTAGCAAAAGAATCCGGCGTCGATGCTGATGTAGTAATTCCTGTCCCAGATAGCGGCGTGCCTGCAGCAATAGGATATGCGGAGGCTGCTAACATACCCTTTGAATTAGGTATTATCAGAAACCATTATGTTGGAAGAACATTCATAGAACCGCAACAATCGATACGCGCATTTTCCGTTAAATTAAAACATAACGCAAACCGAATTCTTGTAGGCGGCAAACGAGTAATACTTATCGATGATTCAATCGTTCGCGGAACAACGTCTATTAAAATTGTCCAAATGATGAGAGATGCTGGGGCTCTTGAAGTTCATATGCGAGTTGCTTCACCTCCAATAAAATATCCTGACTATTATGGAATTGACACACCGGTAAAAGATCAACTTTTGGCGGCAAATCAAACCTTGGAGAAGATGCGTGAGTTTATTGGGGCGGATAGCCTCTCTTTCCTGAGTGTCGATGGCCTTTATAAGGCAATGGGTCACCCAGAAGGACGCGACAACAGTAATCCATTATATACCGATCACTGTTTCACAGGCGATTATCCTACTCAGCTGCAAGATCAACAAACCGATGAGCATATAAAGCAGCTCTCGCTTTTGTCAGAGAGGCGTTGAATAATGCTCGTTTGTGTCTTTGACCCTAGTTGATTTACAGACAAGTTTTTTTGGACAACTTAAATTCTTCCACGTTAAGTTTTAATTACTTAAAATAAAAATTTCTTGATATGAATTAGGAATCACATCATGACCTTATTCCTATTTGAAAATGCGGCAATACTTGATGGGCAATCCAGAGAACTTCGATTGGATCAACACGTTCTAGTGGAGGATAACCGGATTGTTGAGGTGTCTGACAAACCAATAAGATCTAAAACTAGTCAAAATATCGATGTTAAGGGTATGACCCTAATGCCTGGACTAATTGATGCTCATGTTCATGTAAAGGCTACAATTGTAAATGTTGGGCGTCTAAGTGATATTCCGGTATCATATTTAACGGCAGATGCAGGCAAGTTTATGAAGCAGATGCTAATGCGGGGATTTACAACAGTTCGTGACGCCGGAGGTGCTGACAGGGGGCTGGCCGATGCTGTAACCGATGGTCTTTTAGTCGGGCCTAGGTTGTTTGTTTCTGGTTTGTCACTCAGTCAAACAGGGGGCCATGGAGACATGAGGCCTGTCACATCAGATTCACACCCGATCACATGTGCCTGTTTAGCGTCGACGCAACAACTAGGCCGCATAGTGGATGGCGTGGATGAGTGCCGACGGGCCGCGCGTGATGAACTGAGAAAGGGTGCACATCAGATAAAGATAATGGCAGGTGGTGGCGTTGCATCGCCAAACGATCCAATTCAAAACACGCAATACTCCGTAGAAGAGATAAACGCGATCTGTGAAGAAGCTGAAGCTGCACAAACTTATGTAATGGCGCACGCGTACGTTCCGAAGGCTATTACCCGGGCAATTGAGAACGGTGTTCGTACTATAGAACATGGAAATTTACTTGATGAAGAATCTGCCAGAGTGATGTCTGATTATAATGCGTTCCTGGTGCCAACAAACGTCACTTACAGGGCTTTATATAAACATGGTAAATCTTTTGGGTTTCCAGAGGTGTCTATTGGTAAGCTAAAAGATGTTCTCGATGTCGGACTTAATGCAATTGAAATCGCAAAAAACAATGGTGTGAAAATAGGGCACGGATCAGATCTTTTGGGAGAGTGCCAGATATATCAATCGGATGAGTTAAGCATAAAAGCCGAAGTGGTGGGAAATTATGAAGCAATTAGACATGCAACTGAGGTAAATGCTGAAATCTTAAATATGACCAACGAACTTGGCGTAATAAAAGAAAATGCTCTCGCCGATATTCTTATCGTAGATGGTAATCCTCTGAAAGATATTGGTTTTTTAAATAATGACGCGAAGTTTATTCCGGTAATAATGAAAGATGGCGTCTTTTATAAAAACGTGCTTTAAAATCAACAAATCTAACGGCACTGTAATGTTTATCTTTAACATTAAATTGCCTTTGCTTTTTTGCGTTGTGTAAAATCACCCTTCGCTTGCATTGCTCTTAACGTTCCAATAACGTAAAATTACGATCTCTGGGATGCCTATTTTAATCTCCGAGAAGGAATTAACCTATGCTAGGGAGGTAGCATTAAATGAAATTTAGATTAACTGCTTTTGCTGCTATAGCAGCGCTTGGAATGGCGATTACACCAGCCGAGTCCAAAACATTTCGGTGGGCATTTCAAGGCGATCTTCAAACAATGGATCCACACGGGTTATTTGAAACCATGACACTGGGTTTTCAACGCAATATTTATGAAGGCTTAGTTATTCGAAACGAAAAAATGGAAATGGTTGGTGCGCTCGCCGAGAGCTGGAAAAATATAGAACCAACAGTCTGGCGTTTCAATTTAAGAAAGGGTGTTAAGTTTCACAATGGATCTTCACTAGGCGCAGACGATGTAGCATTTTCTGTAAAAAGACTGAGTACTGAAGGTTCCGACATGAAAGTTGTGGCCGCACTTATAAAAGAAACGCGTATTGTGGACGAGCACACCATTGATCTCGTCACTCCAGCTCCAAATCCTATACTGCCACTGCAGTTGGAAATATTTTACATTATGGATAAACAGTGGGCTGAAAAACACAAAGCATTAGAGGCTACAAATGTTAAAGGTGGCGATGAAGGAAACTATGCCAACCTTAACGCTAACGGTACTGGACCATTCATGCTCGGTGCTAGACAGTCGGGTGTGAAAACAGAACTCGTAATTAACCCCAACTATTGGGGCAAGGTAAAAGGTAATATTACAAAAGCAGTATTTACGCCGATTGCCCAAGATGCCACAAGAGTTGCTGCTTTGATATCTGGTAACGTTCACATGGCTTATCCTGTACCTGTTCAGGACTGGAAAAGACTTGATGATGCGAAAGGGGTAAAACCGCTAGCAGGTCCTGAAGCACGTACAATTTTTCTTGGTTTTGATCAGTTACGAGACGAATTACTTTATTCAAATATTAAAGGCAAGAACCCATTCAAAGATCTGAGGGTAAGGCAGGCGTTCATAAAAGCAATCAATATCGACGCCATCAAAAAGAAAGTAATGAGAGGCGCGAGCGTACCCGCAGGGCTAATGGTAGCTCCACAAATTAATGGCTTTAATGCTGCTCTCAATGATAGACCGTCCTACGACCCGAAAGGTGCAAAGAAGTTATTGGCCGACGCGGGATATCCAGATGGTTTTGAGGTAACAATGGATTGCCCGAATAATCGTTACGTCAATGATGAGCGTATTTGTCAAGCTTCCGCATCTATGCTAGCCAAGATCGGAATAAAGGTAACGTTATTAGCCCAGCCAAAATCAAAGTACTTTGGCAAGGTGTTAGCTCAGAATAACTATGATACGAGCTTTTTCTTACTTGGATGGACACCGTCAACATTCGATAGCCACAATCCGATATCTTCTTTAATGGCTTGTAGAGGTGGTCCTGACAAACTAGGAGCTTTTAATCTTGGAGGTTACTGTAATCCAAGAATTAATGAACTCGCCGCTTCGATACAATCCGAGACGAATCAAGAAAAGCGACAAAATATGATCGATGAAGCATTCAAAATACACAGGGATGAAGTAGGTCATATTCCATTGCATCAACAGCCGCTTTCATGGGGAATATCTGAAAAGGTTAACCTGATTCAGCGTCCGGATAACGTTTTGGATCTTAGATACGTCAACGTGAATTAAATCCCTAACTCCCTGAGGAGGATGAGTAATAGTTCCTCCTCAGGCTGTTTTTAAACTTAATACGTAAAGTCAGTGTCTTTTGTGAAGTAAGCCATTTCCGAGGTTAGTTGAGGTTATGCTAGCATTTATATTTAAACGTCTACTGCAATCAGTAGTTGTAATGCTGACAGTTGCACTAATTGCTTTCGCATTGTTTAGATATGTTGGTGATCCGATTAATAATATGGTCGGTCAAGATACGACTTTGGAAGAGCGTGCAGAACTTAAAGAGCGTCTTGGTTTAAATGATCCCTTTATAATCCAATTCTATCGTTTTGTCCGAGACGCTTCTGTTGGCGAATTTGGCCTCTCGTATCAACACAGACGTCCTGTCAAGGAACTCATAGCCGAGCGGTTACCAGCAACACTTGAACTGGCACTAGTGTCGGCTATTTTGGCACTCGCAATTGGTATTCCAATGGGCGTTTATACAGCGCTCAAGCGGTATGGTTTCCTCTCGAGAACATTCATGACAATTTCACTTGTTGGGGTATCGTTACCAACATTTTTAATTGGAATTCTACTTATTTTATTTTTCGGTGTCATATTACGTTGGCTTCCAACTTTTGGTAGGGGGGACGTAGTAGAAATTGGTTGGTGGACCAGCGGGTTTCTAACAGCCTCAGGTTTAAAATCCCTTATAATGCCATCTATTACACTTGCCCTTTTTCAAATGACTTTGATTATGCGTCTAGTAAGAGCGGAAATGCTAGAGGTGTTGCGAGCAGATTTTATTAAGTTTGCGCGTGCCCGAGGCCTACCAACTCGAGCTGTTCATTTTAGACATGCTCTAAAAAATACACTTGTTCCTGTTATAACAATAACTGGCCTTCAGCTAGGGTCCATAATAGCGTTTGCCATTATAACCGAAAGCGTCTTTCAATGGCCCGGCATGGGACTTCTTTTCATTCAGGCTATTGGCGAAGTTGACATACCCGTGATGGCAGCTTACCTCGTTCTAATCGCATTCTTTTTTGTCGTAATTAATATGGTTGTCGACATCCTTTACTTTGTTGTTGATCCCAGACTTCGTGTCGATAAGGCACTTGTAAATGGTCAGTAGTTAGTAATGACAGAAAATAAAAACTCTATAACTTTATTTGATTATCTTGGACGGGTGCGTGATAGCGATCTCTGGTTTAGCTTTACACGATCTCCTGTTATTGTTACGTCGGCCTGCGTAACGCTGATGTATCTAATAGTTACTATTTTCGCACCACTTATCGCGCCCCATGACCCGTTCGATCTAGCCAGCATAGATTTATTAGACGCAAGTCTCCCACCTTTTTGGATGGACGATGGGGAACTTCGATTCATTTTAGGAACGGACGATCAAGGAAGAGATATTCTTTCAACGATAATATATGGGTCACGGATTTCATTATTTGTTGGATTTGCGTCAGTTATATTTTCTCTAGTTCTTGGCGTGGGCCTGGGCCTTATCAGCGGTTATGTGGGAGGCCGACTAGACGCGTTTATAATGCGTGTTGCGGATGTTCAACTCTCTTTTCCAGCTATACTTATAGCCTTGCTAGTAGATGGTCTAGCAAGAACATTACTTCCTCGCGAACACCACGACGAAGTAGCTCTTTATGTACTCGTATTCGCCATCGGAATTTCTGGTTGGGTTCAATATGCTCGGACAGTCAGAGGGCAGACGTTAGTAGAAAAAGGGAAAGAATATGTGCAGGCAGCGCGGATCATTGGCATTCGAAAATGGACGATTCTTCTACGCCACATATTACCGAACGTGACAGGACCAGTTCTTGTAATTGCGACTATACACCTAGCTATTGCAATTATTACCGAAGCTACTCTTAGCTTTTTAGGGGTAGGTGTACCACCGACCACACCTTCTTTGGGAACGCTTATCAGAATAGGCAATGATTTTCTCTTCTCTGGAGAATGGTGGATAACAATTTTTCCTGGAGTAGCCCTAGTTCTTCTTGTTCTGGCCGTGAACCTTTTAGGTGATTGGTTACGTGATGCCTTAAACCCTAAACTACGGTGATTCAATTGACGCTTCTTCAAATAAATAACCTCGAAATAGAGTTTCCCAGTCGCAAATCAGTTTTAAGGGCTGTGGATGACGTTTCTCTCTCCCTTGAAAAAGGGGATATTCTCGGAATAGTTGGTGAATCTGGTGCAGGGAAATCCACCGTAGGTAATGCACTTATAGGCCTATTAGAACCGCCTGGACAAATGACAAAAGGGGAAATTTTTCTTGATGGAAATCGTATAGACAAACTGCCTGATTCTGAGAAGCAGAAGATACGTGGTAAAGAGATTGGGATGATCTTCCAGGATCCCTTAACAAGTCTAAACCCTCTGCAAACAATCGAAAACCAGCTGGTTGAAACGATTAACTTGCATCTAGAGCTTGGGGAAAATGATGCTCGACAACGAGCGGTTGAATTGCTTGATCAAGTTGGTATTCCCGATCCTGATGTCCGTGTCAAACAATATCCACACCAGTTTTCTGGAGGAATGCGGCAGCGGGTTGTCGTGGCATTAGCGCTTTGTGCTGAGCCTAACCTTATTATAGCAGATGAACCTACTACGGCTCTTGACGTATCGATACAAGCACAAATCCTTGATTTGATGAGAGGGTTGTGCAAACAGAAACAAGTGGGCATGGTCATTATCACACATGATATGGGAGTGATAGCAGACATTACGGATCGAGTCGCTGTTATGTATCGTGGGCGATTAGTGGAACACGGAGCAACAGAAAAGATTCTTGGCAACCCTGATCACCCTTATACTCAGAGTTTAATTTCAGCCGTACCGAGACCCGATATAAAACTTATACGCTTTCCACAGGTCACTTATATAGAAGACGTCGCAGAAAAAAATACTGAAATCGACATAACCAAACACTGGCTTGGTAAAGCTCGCGACTACGAAGCAGCGCCAGGTCCCCTCGTTGAGTTGAAAAATATCAGCATGCGCTTTACCACTAAGCCAGCTTTCCTGAGACAGAATAGAATTTTCCTAGATGCGGTAAATAATGTTTCCTTAGATATACATGAGGGAGAAGTATTTGGACTAGTAGGAGAATCGGGATCAGGAAAGTCAACTGTAGCAAGAATCATCTGCGGACTTTACACGCCGATTTCTGGCGCAATTAATTTTGCAGGCACAGAATTAACTGCGTTGAAAAAACAAAGCGAACTGGACCCATTCCGCAAACAAATGCAAATGATATTTCAAGACCCATATTCAAGTTTAAACCCTCGCATGCGCGTACTTGATATAGTGGCTGAACCAATCCTATTCCATCAGCTAGCTGAAACGCGACGCGAGGTTGAAATCATTGTCAAAGATTTATTAGAACATGTTGGCTTAGGCGCACAGTCAGCAGTCAGGTATCCTCACGAATTTTCTGGTGGACAACGACAGCGCATTTCTATCGCCCGAGCACTAGCTACTAGGCCAAGGTTTCTCATTTGTGACGAGCCCACATCGGCACTTGATGTCTCAATACAAGCGCAAATTCTCAATTTGCTAAAAGATCTTCAAGAAGAACTTGGTCTGACAATGCTATTTATAAGTCATGACTTGCCTGTAATTCGGCAAATGTGTGATCGAGTGGGAGTCATGAAGGACGGTTTTCTTTGCGAAATGAAAGAAACAGAAGTGCTATTTGAAAACCCAGAACATGAATATACACAGCATTTACTTAAACTCATGCCGCGGCTAGAGGGTTTATCTTTGGAAGGGCTCGATATGGCGCCACAACCAAATCAAAATTAAAGAAAGGAATACAAGTGAGTTCTTACGACGTTGTGATAATTGGGGCTGGAAATGCAGCATTAACGGCTGCACTTGCAGCCAGGGAAAATGGAGCCTCGGTATTAATACTAGAAAAAGCACCTGAGCATGAAAAAGGCGGGAACTCCTACTTCACCGCAGGTGGCTTTCGTTTTTGTTATGATGATATAGAGGATGTTGCAACTGATGTTTTAACGGACCTTTCGTCTGCGGAACGTGATCAGATTGTTCTACCAAAGCACGATCGACAGGTATTCTACGACTCTCTCATGAAAGTTACCAAACACCAAGCAAATGAAGACATGGCATGGCGGTTAATTGATAACTCTAGACCGACGATGGTATGGCTGCGAAATCATGGAATTCGTTTTATACCAATGTTTGGCCGGCAATCTTTTATGGTAGACGGGAAACACCATTTTTACGGCGGTGTAAATATAGAAGCAGTTGGGGGGGGCTCGGGTTTGGTCGAAGCAGAAATAAGGCGCGCACTACAGATTGGATGTGAAATACGTTACGATACGGCGGCTACTCGCTTGATCCAAGATAAAGATAAGCAAATCACTGGCCTCGAAATTTCAAGTTCCGATGGCATTGAAACGATAAAAGCAAGATCAGTCGTACTTGCGTGTGGTGGGTTCGAGTCCAATCCCGAAATGAGAGCTAGGTATCTTGGCCCTGGCTGGGATCTTGCTCGGGTTCGAGGAACGAAGCATAATATGGGCGATGGAATCAAAATGGCAATTGATATAGGCGCCCGAGCATACGGGAATTGGTCTGGTTGTCACTCTGTCGGATGGGATATATCTGCGCCAGAATACGGTGATTACGAAGTCCTTGATAATTTCCAGAAGCATTCTTACCCATGGGGTATAATGGTAAATACGGATGGAAACAGATTTGTTGATGAAGGCGAGGATTTGCGAAATCATACCTATGTAAAATTTGGGCGGGAAATAATGAAACAGCCTAATCGGACAGCAGTCCAAATCTTTGACCAGAAAACTATCCCGCTACTAAGAGATGAATACCGGATCCGTCAGGTCACAAAGGTTTCTGGAAACACAATAGCCGATTTAGCACAAGAACTAGAGATAAATGTAGAAGCATTAACCAAAACAGTTGACGAATTTAATGCCGCGTGTAAGCCCGGCAAATTTAATCCTTCAATTTTGGACGGTGTTGCAACAACAGGTTTAAATCCAAATAAAACGAATTGGGCATTACCAATAGACGAACCGCCCTTTGAGGCTTTCATTACAACAACTGGTGTCACATTTACCTTTGGCGGGCTGAAAGTAGACGACAAGGGGTCGGTTCTTGATAACAACGATAGATCCATAAGTGGGCTGTTCGCAGCTGGGGAACTGGTTGGTGGACTATTTTATGAAAACTATCCTGGCGGCAGTGGTCTAATGGCAGGTGCCGTTTATGGCAAAATTGCTGGAGAGAATGCTGCTTCATATGCAATAGGTAATAGTTAAGACACCACTCATTAGAGCCCGATTCTAGCTCTTAGGTATCGAAATAATCAGGTTTATTATGCTTGAATTTTAATGGCATTCTAACGCTTTTTGAGGCAGTTATTTGGTTAGCATGCAGATGATTTTGTCTTTATTGTTTAAAAACAGATACTTATTTTTTAAAATAAGGATTTTTGCGTCAAATAAAAAGTGCTATAACTATGATTCGGTGGTATCGACTTTTTGATAACAAAAACAGGCAAGGGTTAAGAGTGATACTCAGTTATAGTCTCGTTTTATACCCGAGGAGTAAATGAACATGGATAAATCATTAATGCTAAATCCAGCGGACTACGTAGGAGTTTCTTTCTGGATTATCTCAGCTGCGATGGTAGCTGCGACCTACTTTTTCTACGTGGAACGCGATAGAGCAATAGGTAAATGGAAGACATCACTAACAGTAGCTGCAATGGTAACAGGTATTGCAGCAATCCACTACTTCTACATGCGAGAAGTTTGGGTTGCTACCGGTGAGTCGCCGATAGTCTTTAGATATGTTGACTGGCTATTGACTGTTCCACTGCAAATAGTTGAATTTTACTTAATATTAGCCGCAGTTGCAGCGGTGGCTGCTGCTTTATTCTGGCGACTATTGATCGCCTCACTTGTAATGTTAATTGCAGGATACCTGGGCGAAGTAGGTGGACAGGATGGTTCCGGGCTCTGGATCTGCTTCATCATTGGAATGGCAGGATGGTTGTATATCCTGTACGAAATTTTTGCTGGCGAAGCGAGCAAAATTAATGCTAGCGAAGGCACCAACGCCTCGAAAACTGCATTTAACGCTCTTAAATGGATTGTAACAGTTGGATGGGCAATCTATCCAATAGGTTATGTTTGGGGCTACGCCGGAGGCGGAGATGCAGAAGCATTAAACATTATCTACAACCTAGCTGATTTTATAAATAAAATAGCCTTTGGTGTAGTGATTTGGGTAGCAGCAACTTCACCTGAGTCGAACAAGTAATCAACTCTTGTTGTAATTTAGTAAAAAGCGGGCGATAGTTTTTCATAACATCGCCCGCAACACTAAAAGGTTATCTCCGATTAAGAAGCAACAAAAAGCTAATTTACTAAAGTTACCTGCCATCAGATCTAACGCAGGCCAACAGGGAATCTTAAAAGAAGAATTAAAAAACAAAGTATTAGATATTCTTCCTCAAAAAGGGCATCCCCTCCACCTTGTAGCAAAAACACACTTTACCGAGTTTGGTAAAATGCTCAGGGGCACAACTAGCCTTGCTGTATCAAACGCACTTTGTTTGAAAAGTGATACAGGATTAAAATGGGCACTCGCTATTGAACTTATGCACAACGCGTCACTTGTACATGATGATGTTTGTGACGAGGACGCATTTCGCAGACACAATCCAACAGTCTTTGCGGTACACGGTGCACCACTCGCGATCTGTTTTGGAGATTGGCTAGTGGCTAAGAGCTTTGAATGTGCAACATCAGCGGCCAAAGAATGTGAAGGGGACGCGTTAGGTGCAGTGACCCTCTTATCAAAAGTTATGTCAGACTTGTCTGCCGGACAAGCGAAAGAATTCATCGGCGACCCTATTTTAGATTGGGAGAGTTACGATACTCTGGTAAGCGGAAAAACTGTTCCCTTGCTCAGCGCTGCTGTAGAGGGACCAATTCTACTTTCAAATAGCAAAGAGTATTTTGACAATGTGAGAAACTTTGTTCACTTCCTTGGACTTGGATACCAGATTTCAAATGATATTTCAGACGCACTTGGTAAGGATGGGGCAGAAAAGCCCTTTAGTGATCTCTATCGTGGGGCACCTAATGCTGTCTCAATAACATTTCGTGATACGTTGAAAAATGGTCATCGATTGGAATTTGATGAATGGCTCAAGGATAAGTATCGACTGCACCATAACGGGTGGCTGACGGAAATAAAGCAGAATGGCGCTGTTAATATTTGTATAAATCAACTACAACAATACATTGCTGCCTGCCATCAGTATAAATCAAAGTTACCAAACGAGTTGCAAAAGGCCCTGTTTCCACTGGTTTCATATCTAGAACAGTCCGCAGATCAACAGTTTCGGTCAGCAAAAAGTCGAAGCGAAAGTTCTTAAATTTTGGAAGAAAAGCGACCTGTAAGTACTCTTGTTATAGGAGGAGGATTTGGTGGTATAGCTGCTGCCTTGAGGTGTAAAGCTCTAGGCCACGACGTAACTCTTGTTGAGCGGCTCAGTCGATTGGGTGGTAGAGCACAAGTTCTCGAAATAGATGGTTTCAAGCACGACATGGGACCTACCGTCATTACCGCGCCATTTCTTTTTCGAGAACTTTTCGAATTATTTGGGGAAAGCCTAGATGACAAGTTAGATTTTGTATCTGTTACTCCCTGGTATAGGTACGTCTTCCATGATGGGAGGGAGTTCAATTATACCGGCAACGACATTCAAATGAGAGACGAGATAGGAAAATTCTCAAGTGCCGACGTGGAGAACTACAAGCGATTAATATTTGCATCAAAACAAATATTCGACGTCGGATTTACAAAGCTAGCGCATGTCCCATTTATAACATTCTGGTCAATGGTGAAGCAAATTCCCAATCTGATCCGGCTTCGAGCCGATCGAACTGTAAGCCAATTTGTTGAAGCGCACATTAAAGATCCATTTCTTCAAAAAGCTTTCTCAATTCACCCTTTACTTGTTGGCGGCAATCCTTATTCAACAACATCTATTTATTCACTTATCCATTACCTTGAAAAAAAATGGGGGATCTTCTTTTGTAAGGGCGGAACAGGTAAGCTCGTTGACGGGCTAACTAGTTTAATGGACCGAAACGGGATTGTAATTAAGTATGAGACAGACATAGAAAGACTGGAAGACGACGGACAACGAGTAACTTCTGCATATACCAGATCAGGCGAAAAAATAACTTTTGATAATGTAATTTGCAACGTCGACCCAGCAGTTGTTTACACCGAACTTTTGAAGCTTAATAAAGAGCGATCAATGGGATTAAAAAAATGGTTGCCCTCTCATTTTACGAACTATTCCATGGGCCTTTTTGTATTGTTTTTTGGAACCACTATAACATATAAAAATGTCGCGCATCACACCATTTGGCTTACAGAGCGCTTTAAAGATCTCTTACACGACATTTTTGACAAGAAAATTTTAACGGATGATTTTTCCCTTTATATTCATAGACCAACTGCAACGGACCCAAGTTTCGCTCCCCGTAACTCTGATAGCTTCTATGTTTTATGTCCTGTTCCCAATTTGCAAACTAAAATTAATTGGGATGTGGAGGGTACAAGATTACGAGACCGTATCGTAACCGCATTATCAGCGACTATTCTCCCAAAACTCGAAAGCCACATCACCGCTGAATATTGGATGTCGCCTGCAGATTTTAAAGAAAGATATCGTTGCGCATATGGTGCGGGTTTTTCTATTTCACCAAACCTGACACAGTCAGCGTGGTTCAGATATCACAATGTAGACTCAAAACTTCAGAATCTTTACTTTGTTGGAGCAGGTACACATCCAGGAGCAGGGCTTCCGGGTGTTTTAAGTTCTGCCAAAGTTGCTGAAACTTTATTGAAAAACGGTTCGTAAAAATTGGAAATCGAGGTCCGGTCCGAACAATATGCCATCGCCGCAGAGAACCTACTATTTAGATATGGAAAATCCTTCCATTGGGCAAGGTACTTTTTAGGCAAGGAGACAGCACTAGCTGCGACACGATTATATGCATTTTGCCGATATCTAGATGATATAGCAGATGATAGCGAAATCGCTGGAATTTCTAAGCTGAAATCAATTGAAGATATATTTCACAGCAACTTTGGTCAGATTGACGCCGGCCCAGAAATACACGACTTCTTGCACTTAGCCGAGAAAACGGAATTACCAATATTTGCAGTAAAAGACTTACTTTCAGGGCTGTTAAGCGACCAAAATGATGTTTTAATTTTAGATGAAAATCAATTGCTACAATATAGTTATAAAGTAGCTGGGACAGTAGGTTTGATGATGACACCAATTTTAAGCCCATCGAGCAGTAGAGCACTACCCTTTGCTGTTGATCTAGGTATTGCAATGCAATTGACAAATATTGCCAGAGACGTACTAGAGGATGCCCAACTCAATCGACGATATATACCTGGTGTTTGGTGTGATAACATCTCCGCACAGCAAATAGTCACATTTTCTAAGAGTGGCACGCATTATGAACGGTCGTTGGTCACAAAAGCTATTAAAAACGTGTTATCACTGGCAGAGGTCTATTATCGCTCGGGATTTAAAGGCTTAAATTACTTACCAGCACGAAATCACTTGGCTATTTTAATCGCAGGAATTATCTACAGATTAATAGGCCGGAAGCTGTTAAATAGCGGAACCAAATGGTGGGAGGGACGGCAGGTAATCGGTACAGGCGGTAAAGCTCTTCATTCTCTCTATTCACCGTTATTACTGATTAACCGTTTCCGACCGTTACCATTACATCAGTCAGAATTGCACACTTGCCTACGGGACTATCTAAACTTTGACAAACGCACTAAATGAAGACTATTTTCCAACTGTAATTGTTGGCGCTGGTTGCGCAGGCCTAACACTTGCGCATGAGTTAATTGGTTCTAAAAATTTTCCATGCCTCTTAGTAGATCCCCAGGAGACGCGACCTGAGCATGCTTTCTCGTTTTGGGATGATGGGCACCCAAATTTAGCTTTGGCTCGATCCCTCGCGAAGAAATCATGGTCCAAATGGGAAATTAAGACCTTCGATAGAACAGTTGTAAAAACCAGCCGTTCCTTTTCGTATTCAACTGTTTCATCTTCAAGCTATGAACAACACCTTACCAGAAACATAAATACTAATAATGGTATTATACTCAAAACCAAAGTAACTAAGTTACATAAAAACGATGATAAACATAAAATAGAAACATCTTCAGGCAAAAGCTTTTATACCAACAATGTTTTTGACAGTAGGCCCGCCCAACCCTCAGCTAAAACGCTATTCCAGCATTTTCTTGGTTGGGAAGTAAGTACTGTTGCGCCCACTTTTGATGATACAATGGTGACTCTGATGGATTTCAGAGTGCCTCAAAAAGAAGGCTTCCATTTTATGTACGTGCTGCCCTACTCAAAAACCTCTGCCTTGATAGAATCAACGGTTTACTCGGATAAAATACTCTCTTCCGAGTGGTATGAGAATCAAATCACCCAATATTTAAAAAACTTTTTGCGCTGCACCACTTATGAAATTATTTATAAAGAACAAGGTGCTATTCCTCTTAATAAAAAAGATGATGTAATACCTTTCGGCATGCCTATTGGGCTGAACGCGGGAGCTCTGAGAACATCAACTGGATATGCTTTTTCAGAAATAATCCACCAAGTAAGCAGTCTAGCAAAGCAACTCAAAGACGAGAAAGAAATCGGTGCAGTTGGTCCAGGATATACAAAACTCGAAAATTGGATGGATAAGGTACTTCTCGATGTTTTATCGTTAAATCCGGATCTCGCACCACATATTTTTTCAACTATTTTAAATACTCTAAAGGGTGATGAGTTTGTGAGATTTATGATTGGCGGTTGCCCGCTTGCTATAAAATTAAAGATCATTAGAGCACTTCCAAAACCGAGCTTTATCGGTGCTGCACTTAGGAGTGTTTCCCCATGAAATGGGAACTTTTAGTCCCGTTGCTCGCTATCCTCATAATAGGGATGCCGCATGGCGCATCGGACATTTTGATCGCTCGCAGACTGTACTCTCAAGGATGGTTTAAGTTATTTTCTTTTGTAATAGGGTATTTTGTTCTCGCTATAATCGTTTTAATAACGTGGCATTTTTACCCTATTTTTTCTCTGAGTGTTTTTCTCTTGATATCTGCACTTCACTTTGGCTTGCTTGATACACTTGCAAACCAAACAACTGACTATAAAGTGCTTCGAGCTTTTATTTACGGTGCTACCCCAATCCTTATTCCAATCACATTTCATACGAGCGAAGTGAATGAAATTTTTAGGCTACTAATATTTGATGAAAGTGACCTTGCATATCAGCTGGATTTCTTATTTCCATTTTGGTTAATAGGGGTGATAGTGGTTTTTGCGAAAAACAGTAGAAAAACAGAGAGGGAGTTATTAGAAATAATAGTACTAGCGATTCTCCTAGCGCTTCTACCCCCTCTCTGGGGCTTTGCTTTTTATTTCTGCTTTGTTCATTCGGTTAGGCATTTTCTAAATTTATCTAAAATTCTGAATGAGATAGGAAAATTTGATATCTTTGCAATGCTACTGACGGTTGCAGCAACGTTTATGTTAATTTTAGCAGCGACCTTTTTATTAACTGGCGAAAAGATAGAAGATGATCTTCTTAGAGTTACATTTATAGGACTGGCAGCGCTTACAGTCCCGCATATGTTACTGGTAGATTTTTATCCCAAAATCAAGGGCATTAATTTTTTAATTCGGCTGCGCCGTTATTTTCCTACTCGGTGACCGTGAACAGCAAGAGTACTCAGCACTTGATAATAAAATACGCCCATAAGGATAATCCTGCGATTCCCATCTGCCTCTAGCGTTCGTCAACAACGAAGTTTAGAGTATTCCACTTACTTGAATGAGGGAAAATTTTTATAGAATTAACGTTTTGTGCATTATTAAAAGGTGGCGCACATACTCCCAACGCTTATTCGAGGACCACTAAGACCTAACCCTTTTTGGTAGGTAGATAGTACGCAAAAACCTCACCTCAAAAAGGCCTCTGGTTGTACATGATAACATCCTAACTGAATATCAGCTAAACTAGTGGTGATGGTGGTGTTGCCAAGTTAATCGTTACATTTTTTCTTTGCGTAAAACTATCCAACATCCCCTCAAGAGAAAATTCGCGGCCTATCCCAGACTGTTTGTAACCGCCATACGAATGGCCGGGCACTTGCCCCAACCCCTGATTAACCTGTACCCATCCAGCCTCAAGCGCATGAGCCGTATTTAAACCTCTAGTAATATCTCTCGTCCAAACATATGCGGCAAGTCCATAATGGCTATCATTAGCCATTTTTAACACTTCCTTTTCATTATCCCAACGAATCGCCACTAAAACAGGACCAAATATTTCCTCTCTAGCTAAACGCCAATTATTTGATTTGTTTTCAAAAATCGTTGGCACCGCAAAATAACCCTCGCTAAGGGGTCCCATCTTTGGAGGCAGGCCTCCGCATAAAAGGTTTGCCTCTGGATTATTCAGACCGTCTTCGATATAACCTTGGACCTTTGTAAATTGTTTTTCATTTATAATAGCGCCAATATCGACTGTTTCATCCAAGGGATTACCAATTTTTAATTTATCAAGTTTCGACACTAGTTTTTCTAGAAAACTATCAAAGATCTTGTTATGTAGGAATAGTCTAGAACCCGCGGTACAAGATTGACTTTGGCGTGTAAATCGCATTGCAGCTATTATTCCTTCAATCGCCCATTCTTCATTAGCATCAGGATAAACTATTGAAGGGCTCTTTCCTCCAAGCTCCAAAGAAACTGGTATTATGCGCTCGGAAGCTGCCCTCATTATCATTTTCCCTACCGGAGTAGATCCAGTAAATGAGAGTTTTCTTATACCCGAATGTTCAGAAAGCGGTTTACCACATTCCGCTCCTGTCCCCGTTATGAGATTTACAACACCTTTTGGAAGTATTTTTTGACATATTTCAGCTATCTTTAAAATGCCCAATGGTGCGTCCTCGGCCGCTTTCATAACTATCGTGTTGCCCGCGCACAAGGCGGGCGCTATTTTCAAGACACCCAACATTACTGGCGCGTTCCATGGGATTATGGCGCCAACTACTCCAAAAGGCTCACGGCGCGTGTAGCTCAAAACCGTTTCGCCCAGCGGAATTGTCTCACCCTTCAATTCGCTCCCAAGTCCTCCAAAATATCTGAAAATCTCAACCACAGACATTGCTTCTGGTCGCGCTTGTGTGCGTATAGCATTTCCTGTTTCTTTCGCTATAATGCAGGCTAACGGCTCCATTTCTGGCTCAAGCGCATCTGCTATTTTTAAGAGCAACCTTCCTCTCTCCCTCGGGGCAATAGAAGACCACGCGGCAAACGAGCTTGTGGCAGCAGTAACGGCTTTTTCAACATCCTCGATCCCTCCCCGTGGAACACTGGCAAAAATTTGCTTGTTTGCAGGGCACTCAATATTAATACGATCGCCACTAATACTGTCGACTGCCGATCCATCGATAATCATTCTGTGGTGAGTAATCCCCGGTCTTGCATCTTGGCTTAAGTCCATTAGGTTCCCGTTTCTTGGTATTTCTAAACAGTTGATTATTTTGATATACTTGTCCGTATTTGCTTATTAATGTTGGCAAGTAGCTCGAAAATTATTTTAAGCATTTTTGAAAAATTTTGCAGTGTAATAATTGTTACGCCTGTCTTTTCGATGCAGTTATACAATTTTTTCCATCAATATGTAAATGTGATTGCTCGCAATAGCCTTTAAGTCTTACAGATTGCGGTGTTTTCTTTTGGTTAAAAGCAATGTTAGGAACCAAAGCAATAGGTCTATGCAACCCGTCATTTTTTCAAAAAAAGGTAATTATACAATTTTTGAGCCAACTATAGTGTACTTCATGTCGCAATCGCATTGACCGTTATCCGTTCAATTTTTAAAAGTGACCATTCCCACTTCGACTAAATTTACATCAGCCAGAGTAAACGAAAATATTTTTATGTTTGAAAAGTGAAGGATGATACTTAATATTAGGGTATAATTATTAATAGCTTAAAAAGTTCCGTTGCACCATTTTCATTATGGAGTACGTTTAGGCTCATTTGAAAGCTATTTTAGGAGTTCTAATTTGTATATAGCCATGAACCGATTCAAGATTAATTTAGGAAAAGGCGCCGATTTTGAAGACATTTGGCGGAAACGCGACACACGCTTAAAAGACGTACCCGGTTTTTTATCTTTTAATTTAGTCAAGGGAAAATCAACAGAGGAATACATTATATACGCCTCTCATACAACATGGAGATCTGAAGAGGACTTTCTCAATTGGACAAAGTCAGAGTCATTTCGCTCTGCCCATAAAAATGCTGGTGCACACTCAGATCTTTACCTTGGACACCCAGAGTTTGAGGGTTTTAAAGTTGTATTATAATTTTTTAATAGCTCTCAACATTATGCAACGTCATAAATCACCGAATACCAACAGCCGCTTGACGCGGATATAAAACAGAGCTTGCTATGATTAAAAGTTCTGATCTAAAGACAATGATCGAAGATAGCCGCGATGTTGTATTTTTCACTGGGGCAGGTATTTCCACTGAATCGGGCATACCCGATTTTAGGAGTCCAGGAGGTATTTGGACAAAGATGGCCCCTATACAATTTCAAGACTTTTTAAATAGTGAGGAAATGAGAAGGGAGTACTGGCACAGAAAATTTGCGGCCGATAAGACGCTCCGTATAGCTAAACCAAATGAAGGGCATTATGCAATCGAGCGATTGATTTCATCCGGTAAGGCGTCCGTGGTAATAACCCAAAATATAGATAATCTTCATCAAGACTCAGGTGTCCCAGAAGAAAAAGTAATAGAGCTACATGGAAATGGCACTTTTGCCTCATGTCTTACTTGTGATACACGATACGAATTAGATAATATAAAAGAGAGTTTTCTTGGAAACCATCAATTACCGATATGCAAATTTTGTGGTGGATTGATTAAAACTGCCACTATCTCGTTTGGCCAAGCTATGCCTCTTGAACCCGTACGGCAGGCTGAGTCTGCAGCTAGCGATTGTGATTTATTTATTTGTATTGGCTCATCCCTGGTAGTGCATCCGGCTGCTCAAATACCTCTTATTGCTAAAGACAATAGAGCAACACTTGTCATACTTAATCGTGAGACAACAGCATTAGATGAATATGCCGATCTCATTATAAATGATGAGATTGGGAAAATTTTATCAGCAGTCATAACACCTTAGGTGTTGATTAGTAACTAATTACATTTATAGTTTTATGAACTATAAGCTGCAAGGAGGCATACCTGATATGAACGAGTTATCTGCTGAATTAACATTCTTATTATGGTCCGTCGCTATTACTTTTATCCAACTTATCGTTTCTCTTTTAGGTGCTACAGTACAGCATGGCCTACCAACGCTAGCAGGAAATCGAGAAAACATGGGTCCAACCGGCGGATGGGCTGGGCGAGCTCAAAGAGCTCATCGAAATATGCTGGAAAACCTGATCCTCTTTGCAATACTAGTAATAGTTGCACATTTTGCTGGTATTTCTAATGAATTTACTGTCCTTGGAGCACAATTGTTCTTCTGGGGAAGACTAGCCTACTCATTTATTTATCTGGCCGGTATAGTATGGCTCAGAACTGCTGCGTTCCTTGTTTCAATTTCAGGATCAATATTAATTTTTCTACAACTGGTTTGATTAGGGTTTATCGATATATTAAAAATCACTGACTAGGACGACTCTTCGTCCAGCATAGCCATCCATTCTTGCTCCGAGAGTATGGATACCCCTAGCTGCTCGGCTTTTTTTGCTTTTGTCCCCGCGGCTTCCCCGGCAACCAGATAATCCGTCTTTTGCGATATGGAATTAGAAACTTTCGCCCCATTTTTTTCGGCAAATGCCTTTGCTTCTGCTCGTCCCATGCCGACTAATGTACCAGTAAAAACAACTGTCTTACCTGTTATCTTACTTTGCGACGTTTTCTCAGGTACATAGGGTTCTATGCTTAGCTCAGTTGCTAGAGCATTTATGATATCAAGGTTTCCTTTTTGATTGAAAAAATCCAACAAGTCTTGGCCTACAGACTCTCCTATCTGATCAATATTTGTGAGAAGATCCCACGCCACCTCATCACCCTGTGTGCAACGGATCATTTCTATCTGCCAGTGCTCAATATCTATATAATTTTCCGCTAATAGTTTTGCGGTTTGCTGTCCAACTTGGGGAATGCCAAGACCATAGATAAAGCGATCAAACTTTGTCACCCTCGAGTTCTCTATTGCTTCAAATAGGTTTTCTATCGATTTACCACCCCAACCTGGGAGCATCTCAAGCTCATCTCTGTATCGCTTGAGGCAGAAAATATCGGCTGGATTTCGTATCCAACCTTTTTCCCAAAAACTTCTTATTTGTTTTTCCCCAAGACCTTCGATATCCAGAGCATTTTTTGAAACAAAATGTCTCAGTCGTTCAACGGCCTGTGCATCACAAAACAAACCTGCCACACATTTTCTCGCTGCTTCTCCCTCGCCGCGCCGCGTTTCGCTTCCACAACTAGGACACTTTTTAGGGAAAATGAATTTCTCACTATATTGACTGCGCGCGTCTCGATTTACACGAACCACTTGTGGAATAACATCTCCAGCACGCTGAACAACGACCCTATCTCCAACGCGAATATCTTTTCTTTGTATTTCATCTTCGTTATGTAACGTGACATTTGATACGATAACACCACCCACTTTGACCGGCTCCAACCTACCGACAGGAGTTAAAACGCCAGTTCTACCAACCTGTATATCTATCTGTATCAACCTCGTTTCGATCTGCTCAGCAGGAAACTTGTGAGCAACAGCCCACCGTGGAGAACGACTTATGGAACCCATACGGTTTTGCCAATCTAGCCGATTAACTTTATAAACCATCCCATCTATTTCATAGGGTAACTGCTCGCGGCGCTTGTGAATTTTTTCGTGACACGATAACACCTGATCTACCGAGTTACATATTTCAGTCAGTTCATTAACAACGAAACCGTTCATTTCAAACAAATTCAAGAAATCGAAATGTGTATCGATTTTCATCGAGGAAACTTGCCCCCAACTGTACGCGAAAAAGTTTAGGCTTCTGGCAGCAGTTATGGATGGATCTAATTGCCTCAAAGAGCCTGCAGCTGCGTTCCTTGGATTTGAGAATTTACTTTTTCCAATAGCTTCTTGAGACACATTCAATTCTTCAAAAGCGCTTTTCGTCATATAAACTTCACCGCGAACTTCCAAAACATCCGGCACTTGTTTTGTCAGGGTTTTTGGAATGTCACCGATAGTTAAAAGGTTTTTGGTTATATCCTCGCCTGTAGTCCCATCGCCTCGAGTAGCCCCATAAATTAATTCTCCTTTCTCATACCTCAAAGAGGCCGACAAACCATCTATTTTCGGTTCAGCGACCAACTCCAAAGTTATTTCTGGACCAAGCCGCAAAAACCGCCTAACGCGTTCCGAGAACTCCAGAACGTCTTCTCTATCAAATGCATTTGCGAGTGAAAGCATCGGTTCACTATGGGTAATTTTATTGAAGCCTGCTGCTGGCGCGGAACCAACTTTCTCCATGATCTCAGTAGATATGGGCAATCTTGGAAAATAACTTGCTAACGTATCAAACCTTCGGCGCAATCCGTCATAGTAAACATCATCCACAGTTGGATTATTATCCTCATAATATTCTATGTCATGGATTTTAATCTCTTCTGCTAGCGCCGCTAGTTCTCTTTTCGCCTCTTCTTCGAGAAGTTCACTTGGCACTTTATATCTTAATTCTTTGTTCATAAGAGCTCGTAGACTTATTCTTCCATAAGCTTAATGGCGGCTAAACGGGCTTCTGCTGTAATTTTCTCACCTGATAACATCCTTCCAATCTCCTCCACCCGTTCATCCTTTGCAAGCTGCGTAGCAGTAGTTTTCGGTTCTACCTCGTCGCTCTTTGAAATCTGCCAATGATGTTTTCCTAGTGCCGCGACCTGGGGTGAATGCGTGACAACAAGAATTTGCTGGTTAACACCCAATTTCTTTAATCGCTTGCCAACTGCACTGGAGACAGCCCCTCCTACACCTGCGTCCACCTCATCAAAAATAAGTGTTGGTACAGAATCAATAGTCGATAGCGCAGCCCTCAAGGCAAGCAAAAGTCGGGATCGTTCACCACCAGATGCTATCTTGTTAAGGGGCCCAGGAGTGCTACCCCGATTGGTTGAAATCAGAAATTTTATCTCGTCACAACCGTGAATATTCCAGTTGGACTCATCTGCGGTTGTAGAGTGTACGATGAAAGACGCCTTATCTAATTTCATCTCGGGAAGTTCAGAGGTTACTGCTTTCTCAAGCCGTTTACCGTGTTTCTTTCGGCTCTCCGACAATTCTGTCGCTAAATCTCGAAAGGCTACTTTTGAATCGGATACCTCTTTTTCTAGGTCTTGTATTGTATTATCGTCTGATTTTATTTTTTTCAGTTTCATCCTTATTTCTTCAGCTAATTTAGGAAGTTTAGTTGATGGAACGCCATGCTTCCGCGCTAGGGATCTAATCTCAGCCAATCTTACTTCTATCTCCTCTAACCTCGTCTCGTCTGAGTTCATTTCATCAGCAATCCTCGCGAGCGTATTCTCACTTTCGTTCAATTCCACTATCGCGCGATCTATAGCCTCTACAACCGAAGGAATTTTTATAGAAATTCTATCTAAAGAACGCTGCACATTACTTAAGATAATGGCAGCACCCTTCTCACCCGAAAGATACCCAATACTACTATTTATCAGTTCGATATTTCGTTCAGCATTTATTAATGAGCTGCGTAGCTGTACTAACTCTTCCTCTTCATTATCTTTTATCGACAACGCCTCTAACTCATTTAGAGAGAACTCGAGGAACTCTTGTTCCTCGGTGCTTTTCTTAAGTTCCAATTTTGCAGCCTCACATCTATTTTTACATTTTTCCCAATATAAAAATTTTTCTCCTACTACCTTTAGTAAAGCCGGGTGGTTTGCGAATAAATCTAGGAATTGTTTGTGACTTGAGGGTCGCATTAATCCATGCGCGTCAAATTGACCCTGAATTTCAACAAGTAATTCCCCAATCTCCTTCAGGGCGCTTACGCTAATGGGCCGGTCATTAAGAAACGCACGGCTCGATCCCTCTCTTTTTAAAACGCGGCGTAAAATTAATCCATCTTGCTCTATTTCTCGAAAATCAACTTCTATCTGCTTCAAAAAAGATTCAAGCATCTCATGGTTCTTTATTTCAAATGATGCGGTTACAACCGCCTGATCTTTTTTGTGCCTGATAAATCCTGTTTCCCCTCTGCCTCCAATAGCCAAGCTCAATGCATCTAGTAGAATTGACTTACCTGCTCCAGTTTCTCCTGATAACACTGTTAACCCATCATTGAATGAAAGATCTAAACGATCAATTAAAATGAAATCTCTAATGGATAGTTCGACAAGCATATTTTCCTCAAAATATCCAAAACCCTAACCCAAATAGGCTTTCGCTTTTCCTAGTCGATTCGCTCATTTTTCCGGTCTTTAAAATAGAATAACTATCTTTGTACCACTCATTTCCTGGATAATTGTAGCCTAGTATAGCTGCGGTCCTTTTTGCTTCATTATTAAGTCCTAGCGCCAAATAGGCTTCTGTAAGCCTATGAAGAGCCTCTGGGACTTGCGCCGTTGTATCGAACAGGCGCACTACTATCTTAAATCTATTAATCGCTGACAAATAGTGTCCTCTTTTTAGGTAAAATCTGCCTATTTCCATCTCTTTTCCAGCCAAATGGTTACGTGTCAAATCGACTTTTAATTTGGCGTCGCGCGCGAACTTACTTTCAGGAAACCGCAGAATAACTTCAGAAAATGTATCTAGAGCTTGTTTTGTTACCTTTTGATCTCTCCCAACATCAACAATTCTCTCATAATAACATAGACCCTTAAGGTAATATGCATAATCAATACTTTTGCTAGTTGGATTAAACTTTATAAATCTGTTAAGGGCATTGACAGCTTCATCATATTGGTTTGTCTGATAGAGTGAGTAAGCAGACATCAGTACGGCTTGAGTTGCCCAGACAGAATAAGGGTGCTGTCTTTCCACTTCATCAAAAAGTGGGACCGCCGCACGAAAGTTACCAGCTAAAGCTTTATCAATTGCTGCGTTATATATTTGTTCAGCAGACTTCTCTATATAGTCAGCTTCCTTTTTTATCTCCGCGCACGATGAGAGTACCAAAAGTACTACACCAAATAATTTTTTGTATAAATTGAGATCCATTTTTCTTCTCTAAAGTTCTAGCAACCTAAAAGGATAAACTCTTTTCATTTGTTAACTAAATTAGAAATAATAATTCAATAGCTTAATGTATAGCATCCAGTCCTCTAAGTTCCGCAATCGCCTCTTCACTCAATTTGAGCCATTCCGATAATACTTCTGAGGTATGCTGACCTAAGCGTGGCTCCAACTTTAGCTCCCTCTTAGACGATCGATGGTGTCTTATTGGACTCGTAGGTAGTACAACTTCGCCCATAATGGGATGATTGACGTAACGGAGCATCCCACGTTCATGCATATGTTCGTCTCGGGTCACTTCCTCCAAATTTCTAACAGGAGCAGCAGGTATTTTATTTTTTTTTAATAAATTTGCTGCCTCATATTTCGTTTTAGTTTTTGTCCAATTCTCAACTAGTTCATCGATCATATCCTCATTTACCGCTCGCAGCGCTTGAGTTTCAAATCTTTGGTCACTTATTAAGTCTTCGCGTTTTAATAATTTTAAAAGACTAACCCAGTGATCATTTTTAACACATATAATAGCGATATGACCGTCACTTGCTGCGTAGACATTATACGGCGCCGACCCCTTGGTCGGATGTTTATTGCCTCTTCTTGCCGGCTGTTTCCACTTATTTCTATGTAAACTTGCAATATTCGAAGTGAGCGCAGGGTATATTGCCTCTTGCATAGCTACCTCAACTAAACCACCCACTCCCGTTACTTCTCTCTCATACAGTGCAGTTACGATCCCCGCATATAAGTGGACACCACCCACAAAATCACAAATTGCCGCTCCCGCTTTCATTGGCGGCCCTTTTTCTGGGCCATTTATACTCATTATACCACCAACAGCCTGGACAGTTAAATCCATTGCAAGATTATCTTTCTTAGGTCCAGTGAGACCGTACCCTGACCCTGAAGCATAAATTAGACGTGGATTAGTTTTCAAAAATAAATCTAATCCTAAGCCCAATCGATCCATAGCTCCCGGTGCAAAATTCTCTAAAAAAACATCGGCCTCTCCAGCTAATTTTAAAAGCAACTCCTTTCCCTTACTTTCCTTTAGATTAATTGTAATTCCACGTTTATTTGTATTGAGCATCGCAAACGAAAGAGGAACCTCGCCCCCACCGCGTTCTCTGAGGATTTCACCAGATAGCGGCTCAACCTTAACCACATCAGCACCTGCATGAGCCAATAAAAACCCCGCGTACGGTCCGTTATAAATTTGACCCAAGTCTAAGACTTTAACACCCTCCAAAGGCCATTTGTTTGTGCTGTTAATAAAATTAGAAGTCATCTTAATGATGCACCTATTATATCTCTTGCTATAACATGCTTTTGCACTTCGCTAGGTCCTTCGCCTATTCGTCGAATACGCATTTCTCGGAACCATCTCTCTAATGGTAGGTCTTTCGCGACCCCCAATCCTCCATGGATTTGCATCGACCGGTCAACCACCCTGAACCCATTTTCCGCGCAGACGAGTTTTGCTATAGCTGATTCGGTTCTAAAAGGGAGCCCACTGTCGCATTTAGCCGCGGCATCTAACACGAGAAGTCGGGCAGACCTTAGATCTATTTCATTTTCGACTAGCATCCACTGTATACCCTGACGTGAAGATAAAGTGGCTCCGAAGGTCTCTCGTATTTTTGAATATTCAACCGCCATCTCATGTGCTCTTATTGCAACGCCCAAGCATTCAGCCGCATAAGGCACCCTTTGTCGTGCAAGACGGTCATTAGCTATAGCGAAGCCACCACCTTCCTCACCTAAAATATTTTCATGAGGGACGCGAAGGTTTTCAATATGTATCTCCGTAGCATATTTAGCTGAGCGAAGCGTATGGACGACCCTAGTAACGTTAAATCCCGGCCAGTCCGTTTCAACAATAAAAGCTGTAACTCCCGATCTACCCTCGCCTCCCGTTCGGGCAAAAACGAGACCATAATCTGCTCTATCTGCTCCACTTATCCATAATTTTGTTCCATTAAGGACCCAATGATTATTTCCATCCCGCACTGCTTTTGTTTGAATCGCCCTGGCGGGATCGCTACCACCTGAAGGTTCTGATAATCCAAAAAAAACCTTTTTCTCTCCTTTCAACATCGGATAAAGGTATCTCTCTTTTTGAGCATCAGTAGCTTCAAAAAGTTGTGCCTGCCTGGCTCCCCCAAATGCATTATAACAAGGAACGTAGAGCCCCGCCCTGTGCTGGCTGCACTCAATCGCTATAAGGGTACGTGTAACCATACTTATATCTGGGCCACCATATTCCGGTGGCGTATCTAATCCATAAAGACCCATAGCTTTTGTTTTCTCAACCAGCTTGGCGTAGGTGTCGTGATCTACCTCATCAGCATCAGGATCTAAATCCTTTTCCACAGGAATAATTTCCTGCTGAACAAATTTTCTAACCATATCAACAATCATTGTTTGTTCTTCGTTTAACGTAAAGTCCAAACCATCCTCCTCTACACTCTTCGGTTAAGCACCTATCCTTGTTTTTCAGTTACTTCCACCAAACCGTAGCGACCTGCTATTTAGTCCGCGCTCAAACGGCCCCATGATGCAACATTCAAATGTTTATTTGCTAATGGCATTCGTTTGAAATCATTTAAAAAAATTTGTATTAATTCCGCATGTCTTGTTTTGTATGCCATTGTTACTTCCAAGCGAAAGAAGCTAATTGTAAAATCGTTAAATTCTAACCATTTTTCCAATTCACCCCGAAGACCAAAACGTGATTGCGCGTCAGCAACACCAATATAAATTATCTCTTGCTGCGGATTTCCTAATTGATAAACTCCTAAGTGACCAGTTAAAAGAGAAACGCGTTGTTTGGAAAATTCAATCCATGGTTTGTCTAGTCTAATTGACACTAAGCTCCCCCCTAATGGCCAAGAAATTTTGGATTTCGTTTTTCCAACCTTGCTGCGATTCCTTCCTTCGCATCTTGGCTACCTCGTGCCGTAGTCACCAACTCATCGACATCATCGTGAGCAATACCATCTCTAAATGCAAGCTCGCGAATAATTAATGCTTTCATAGCTCTAAGCGACAGAGGCGCATTTATCGCAAGTTGTTGAATAATCTTGTTGGCTTCTTGCTCTAAACATGCGTCAGGAGCAACACGGCTTATTATTCCCTTATCCAACATCCAGGAGGATGGCATTGGATCCCCGAGTAACAAGATTTCCCTAGTATTAACTGGCCCTGCAACCTCCAATAACTTTTTTGTCAAAAACCAACTTGGCGCAAGCCCAATTTGAGCCAAAGACATACCAAATTTTGCTGTCTCGGCAGCTACCACAAACTCTGAATGTAATGCCATTTCACATCCCCCAGCGATAGCCGAACCCTGCACAACTGCGACAATCGGCAATGGGTTCACCTCCATTGCATGAAACACTTTTTCAACAGGACTGACGGCTCCAGTTGAGGGTTGCCGCTGTCGTTCAGCCAAGTCTATTCCCGCACAAAACGAGGGTCCGTTAGCCCTGAGAACAATTGCTCTAGCGTCAACCGATACCTTCTCCGAAAATATTTGATAGAGGCTATCTAGCATCTCTTGATCGAGTGCATTTCTTTTTTCTGGCCTATTCAAAATAATAGTTTTTATTGGTCCGTCATCTTTTACTTCGACTTTTGACATGAATGAATTACCCCTTTATTCGATCAAAAATGTCCTTTCCTGTGCCACCAAAGTAAATGAAGTAACCGAGCAGTAGCAATAAACTTTTGGAAAATAATTTTAGTCTATTTAAATAGCAAATTTTTATCAATGTGGAATGGTGGCACATGACTTTTTGGAAATATCAACTACCCATAAGAAAAATCGTCTGTCAGGACGAGATTTACTGTTTGATATAACTACGCTATGGCCATCTGAGGCTGATGGTCAAAAAGCATATGACCGGATTCTTGAGAAGCCCATGTCCATGAACTTTTCTCAGAAAATAACTTTCGCAGAAGTTGGTTATTGAAGTAATGGCCAGTTTTATAGGCCTTGACACAACCAATAATTGGCCCGCCACACAAGTATAAGTCGCCAACACAATCTAGTATTTTATGTCGTACGAACTCATCTTTGAACCGAAGTCCATCATCGTTCAACACTTTAGCACCATCAACGACAACAACATTTTTTAAAGACCCTCCAAGCCCTAGACCAGCCAATCTCATACGATCTACATCCTCTAGAAAGCCAAACGTTCTCGCACTACTTATCTCGTGATTAAATGCTCCGTTTACGAGAGCGATATTTAAAGAAGTATCTTTAATTGCTTCTGAGTTAAAATCTATTTCAAAATCAATACTGAAATTCTTTGCTGGCGATAGTTCTATTCGCGCGTCTTTTTCTAGTACCTCTATGGGCTTCAGGATCTTTATAAATTTTCTGTCAGCTTTCTGCTGTTGAAGGCCAACTTTTTCGAATATGTCGACGAAAGGCCTTGCACTTCCATCCATAATTGGGACTTCCGGGCAATCTATTTCGACCAACGCGTTGTCAATACCACAACCAGAAAAGGCTGCCATCAAATGCTCTATTGTTGATACACTAATACCACCTTCGTTAGACACCGTGGTACATAATGCAGTGTCAGTAACAAAATCCCACCTTGCCCTAACCAGCCTCTTTGAACCTTTTATGTCAGTCCTTTTAAAGACTATTCCATGGTTGGGTAAGGCTGGCTTGATTAACAGTTTACCGGCGAAACCTTTATGAAGCGTGACACCCTCAAAGCGAACTTCACCGGCGAGAGTATGTTGCTGTTTACCCCCTGTTTCGAAACTGGTCGGATGACACCCCATAAAAACTTACCCTATAGTATTGCACCAATAGAACAAAACATGACTAAGAAGCCCCGACATCTTTTAGCAACGAATACAAAGCTTCTCAAATCACCTTTTATTACCAATTGTTACACCGTAACTCGTTGTAATAATTGATATTTTAGACCTTGTTAAACTACCTCACCTTCTTAAAAAAGCTGGGATATCCAAAGCAGAGTCGTCGATTGACTTTTTAGAGGATTCTGCCGGTTCGACCATCCTTTCGGACGTATTTTTTTTCGTTGTTATATAATCCGGTAATCCATTATCCTGACTTTGAGTTAGGCTATCTTGATCATCTGGACCTTCCTTGGGTTTGCTGTCAAGTTCCCTTCCGCGCTTTCCAATTCCAGTTACTCTCTGAAATAGGTTCAAGCTTTTTTTATTTGATTTTTCACTTCCCGTATTAAGAAGCGCTGCGGCGTTAAATGGGTCTGGTTCCATTGATGACTGGTCCTTTTTTATAGCCGCTATTTCGGGTGCTTTCGGAACAAATGCCTCGCTAAAAACCTTTTCTGTTGTTTTTATAATTTCTTGATCAGGGGCGTTTAGAATTCTATCGACATCTAGTGACGGTTGTGTCTTTACCTCTGCCTTTTTAACCTCTTCACTAATCGCTAGTTCATTGTTAACGCTAGCAGGCCCGAGAGGCTGACCTGTCGTTGCAGCATTATTGAATTCAATAGTTTCATCAAAAGTACCTGTTCGCTGTAACGACATCAATTCCTGTGAATTTTCTGGTTCTTGGTTCTGCACCAATTTTTGCTGTTCCACACCAGATTTATCACTTTCTATCTGATCTGCCTCCGATGTCGCAGCTACAGGATCTTTTCGACTAGATACCAAAGTCATTTGCGGCTTCGGTTTTGTATTGCTATTTTCTACTGCGATGCCTGTGGCCACCACCGAGACCCGCATTAGACCGTCGAGTTTTTCGTCAAATGTAGAACCAAAAATAATATTAGCATCCACATCAACTTCCTCCCTAATACGATTGGCAGCTTCATCAACCTCAAATAATGTCATATCCATGCCTCCCGTAATGTTAATTAAAACCCCTCGAGCACCCTTCATTGATATATCATCAAGAAGTGGATTTTTAATGGCCGACTCCGCAGCATCTATAGCTCTTTTCTCACCACTTGCCTCTCCAGTTCCCATCATGGCTTTACCCATCTCACTCATCACAGTTCTTATATCTGCAAAATCCAAATTGATTAGGCCTGGCATGACCATAAGATCCGTAACTCCCCTTACTCCTTGATGAAGCACGTTATCTGCCATATGGAACGCGTCCGCAAAAGTTGTCTTTTCATTAGCTATTCTGAAGAGGTTTTGATTAGGGATTATTATCAGTGTATCAACATATTTTGTTAATTCCTCGATGCCCTGGTCTGCTAAACGCATTCTATGGGCGCCTTCAAAATGAAAAGGTTTCGTAACAACCCCTACCGTAAGTATACCTCGCTCACGAGCAGCTTGGGCAATTACAGGAGCGGCCCCCGTACCGGTACCACCGCCCATTCCGGCGGTAATGAAAACCATGTTACTGTCGTCAAGTTCTACGAGCAGTTCTTCTATCGCTTCTTCTGCAGCGGCTTTCCCAACATCTGGCCGCGACCCTGCACCAAGGCCCTGAGTCACCGTGTTCCCAAGCTGCAAACGGCGACCAGCAAGCGATTGTCCTAATGCTTGACTATCCGTATTCGTAGCTATGAATTCCACACCTTCCAGGTTTGACTGAATCATGTTATTAACAGCGTTACCGCCAGCTCCACCCACACCAACAACTGTGATCCTTGGTTTCATTTCAATATCGTCGTGCGGTGTTGAAAAGTTTATAGTCATTTAAGCCTCCACATTTTTTTGCGTTGTCATTATTTTATTTTCTTTCCGAGGTACTGATTCAAGATCTAACCTATTTATGGTATTAATCGGATTAGATCTCGGCATGGAACATTGACATCGACACGCACCATTGAATGCGACCGAAATATTTAAGGTTTGTTGATTTGTCATTACTAAAAATTCTCCCTTATCCAAGAGCTAACCCTACCTAACATTCCAGTAGGTTCATTCTGACCAGACCCAATAATTTTGGATCGATCGAATCCCGTATCGACAGCATAGGACAACAGTCCCACACAGGTAGAAAATGCAGGTCCTGAAACACTATCTGCTAAGCCATTAACTCGAAGAGGTTTGCCGACCCGCACTTGTTTTTTAAATTTCGCTTGGACAATCTCTCGCATACCAGGCAACTGGCTAGCTCCACCCGTCAAAACTATCCTATGCCCCGCTATTCCTTCAAAACCAGAATTAGAAATACGTTCTCTAACAAGCTCCAAAGTTTCCTCTACCCTAGGTTGAATGATCTGGATTACTTTTGACTTAGCAACAAGATTCGGCGGAGAACTATTTTCTTCACCGATTTGCGGAATTTCAATAGTTTCCCGATCTTCAATAGGTGAAAGAAATGCGTTACCATGCAACGTTTTGATGCGTTCCGCGTTGACGACTGAAGTTGATAACCCTCTCGCAATATCGTTTGTTATGTGTTTTCCTCCAAGCGGAATGCAATCCGTGAACACAACGTTACCATCAAAAAATATTGCGATTGTCGTCGTCCCGCCCCCCATATCAACCACCGTCGCTCCGAGGTCCATTTCGTCTTCAACTAAACAAGCTAAACCCGAGGCGTATGGCGACACCACGAAACTCTCTGCTTTTAGATGGCATCTTTCGACAACTACCGTTGAATTTCTGATAGGACCTGAAAGAGCGGTAACCATGTGCATTCTTGCGGACAGGTTTTGACCTGACATACCCCGCGGGTCCTTAATGCCACGGTGTCCATCTATGCAAAAGTCTATTGGAAATAGATGTATTAACTCTGAACCATCATCTATATGGGCCGTTTTCCCTTGCCCTAGAATAGTGTCCAAGTCTGCATCAACTATGCGATGCCCATTAATCGATACTTCGGCACCAAGTGAGTGGGAGGTGGGAGCACCGCTAGAAAGATTTACACAAACATTGCCTATCGTTTCTTTCGCCATTGTTTCTGCTGCTTGTACTGCACGCCTTATAGAAATCTCACTCGCTTCCATATCTATTATAGCGCCGCCTCTAACACCTTCGCTGGCTTTGTGTCCAATGCCCAAAACACTAAATTTAGGAAGATCATGATCCCCTCTCTGACTTTTAAGGTTTTCTACTCGGGCAATAAAACAACACGTCTTGGTAGAACCAATGTCTAATGCTGCTAACAGATCACCCTTTTGTTTTATTATTTTATTTCTCAATTATTTGCGCCCTATGTCTGCTAGGTGTTTCTTCCTCTCACCTTACCTGGGGAGGATTTGTTTTTTTCTATTTTTATAATTAATTGGTTTTCCAGCCTCATATCTATTCCTTGAACTTGGTCTCCAAAAATATTGTGACCTTGTTCCACGGTCGCTAGATGTGTCCAAGCTTTTCCAGGATTTTTCTCTGGCAGATGTACATTAATTTGATTATCGAGTTCCACATCCCATCTTCTATCGCTTACTAATGTAAGAGATTTAACTCGTCTGAATAGATGCGGTTCGTTAGACAGCGTCCTTAGAATTTGACCGGCTATTTTTGGAGCATTTTTGCCGATAATTATTGGTAAATTTGAAAAACTCGTCAGATCAACGACAGGTATAACATCTCCATGGTCATCGATAAGTTTGAGCATTCTATTCGTCTGCCATCGAGCCATTGGCGTTCGCTCAACTAGAGTTAGAGATATCTTATTTGGAAAATGACGTTCTATTCGTGCAAACTTAACCCATGGCAATTTATTTATACGGTCTTTCATTTCCGTAATGTTTATCGTCAGAATATTATCTCCTTCTGAAACTTGTAATGCTTGTAGCAGAGCGTTTTTCCGAGTTTTTGATCGACCTTCAACAACTACTTCTTGTACGATTAGCCCCGCCGCTTTCGAAATATTACCGGAAACTTCAATAAGCTTACCTCTAAGTTGAGATTCTAAATATTTGTTCTCATTAAAGACGTAAAAAGCGGAAATACTTCCAAACAGAACTATTCCAAGTAAAACCTTTTTTCTTTTCATTTTTGAATAAAACCAGGCATTAAAAAATCTTGTTGCCTTCTGTTTTCTTTCAAACGCACGGCGTCTTAGAGATCGCATTCCGCAGCCCCCAACAATTGAACCAATAATTCTGAAAATGTCATTCCCGCATACGATGCCTGTTCAGGCACTAAAGATGTAGACGTCATGCCAGGCTGAGTGTTAATTTCTAAAAAATACAGTTCGCCAGGACTTCCCTGCGTATCGTCATATCGAAAGTCGGAGCGAGTAAGTCCTCTACATCCTAACATTTTATGAGCTATCACTGCTTGATCAAGTGCCTTACGGGATATTATATCTGGAAGGTCTGCAGGTATTATGTGTTTAGAGCCACCAGGCTCGTATTTTGCGCTAAAATCATAAAACCCGCGCTCCGAGGTTATTTCCGTGACACATAGTGCAATGCCATTCAGGACACCGACGGTAAGCTCTCGACCTGGTATAAATTTTTCAATAACTATTTCCTCTCCATATGGCCATTTTTCTAGAAAGGGTATATATTCGTCTTTTGGGTGGACAATATGTACCCCTACACTAGATCCCTGAGATTTTGGCTTAATCACGAACGGTCTTTTTTCTAGCTCTAAAATAGAAATGTCGTTTCTTGAAAGGGAGCACCCTTCAGGACACGACAACCCCGCTTTCGAACAGATCTCTTTAGTCCTAATCTTGTCCATCGCAATAGCTGAGGCTTGAACACCGGAATGTGTATAGGGTATCCCCATAATATTCAAAAGACCTTGAATATTCCCATCCTCTCCAATCGGTCCGTGGAGCGCATTAAAACAAACATCGGGTTTCAATTTTGCAAGAACTGACGAAATATTTCGATCAACGTCAATTTTTGTTACTTGAAAACCTGAAGACTGCAATGCTTGCGCACACGCCAACCCACTTGAAATCGATACATCTCGTTCAGTCGACCACCCACCCATCAATACAGCTACATGCTTATTCATAGCTCACATTCTTACTGTTGAGGTTACTATCTTTTATAAGACCCAATAATTTAATTTCCCACTCGAGTTCAATTCCGGTGGCATCTCTAACTTTTTGCTGAACAAGATTTCCTAAATTCTCCAAATCAGTTGCACTCGCATTGCCCGTGTTCACCAAAAAATTGCAATGCTGTTCTGAGACCATTGCGCCACCTATTGATACCCCTCTGCAACCTGCCGCCTCTATAAGCTCCCAGGCCTTATATCCTTCAGGGTTTTTAAAGGTACTGCCACCAGTTCTCTCTGTTATTGGTTGACTTTCAAGCCTTCTCGCTCTTATTTCGTCGAGCCTCTTTTGGATGTTAGACGGAACATCCCTACCTGTTTTGAACAAGCCTGAGAGAAAAATATAATCTTTGGGAACTCCACATTGGCGATAGCTCATCGCCATTTCCTCAAGCGATAGAACTTTAATATTTCCCGTGCTATCAATGACTTCGGCTTCGATAAGGATATCTTTAACTTCCCTGCCGTAAGCTCCAGCATTCATTCGAAGACCACCCCCAATTGTTCCTGGTATGCCTGATAGAAACTCTAACCCTGAATATCCCTCCTTAAGAGCTAACCGAGCTGCAATACTATTTGGCAGGGCAGCACCAATTCGCACGCTGTTACTTTTGAAATTAGTAGAGGCAAAACTCTTCCCAAGTTTAATTACTACTCCGGGTATTCCACCGTCCCGAATAAGAATATTTGAGGCCGCACCAATTATCGTGACCGGAACTTTTTTAGATTTTTGCAAAAGAAATTGACTTAAGTCTTCGTGGTCTTGTGGCCGAAAAACTGCATCAGCAGCACCGCCAACCCGAAACCATGTGTAAGGAGCCATTATCACATGTTTCTTGTAACTCCCTCTTACGTGAGGTAATCTCTTAAAATCTAATTTATTCAAATCCGATGATATCATGAAATTTGGTCCTCCATTTTCACGATAGCCGCATCGGATATTCTGGTGTCGTTTTTCCAATTAGTGCTTTTTGAATTTCCCACGTCTTTGGGCTTAGGTATGGCATGCCCCCCAATAGCCTTGAAAACCTCCTCCAAGTTTTTCGGTAATGAATTTGCCCAGTTGGTAATATTGCCGGCTCCGAGGCATATCACTAGGTCCCCAGGTTCAGCCACTGCTGCAATCTGCGAGGGAAGTTCTTGCTCGTTTTTGAGAGGGAGAACTTGACAATAGTTACGGAGTCGAATGCCTTCAGTTAAGTGATCCTTATCAAAATTATCTATGGGGAGTTCGCCTGCAGCAAAAACATCTGAAACAAAAACAATATCCGCCTTTTCAAAACAATCACAAAACTCATCGAACAAGTCGCGAAGTCGCGTGTATCTATGTGGTTGAAAAACGACGATTACTTTCCCTGAATCACACGCTAATCTAGCCGCGTTAAGAGCTGCCTGTATCTCGACTGGATGATGGCCATAATCGTCTATTACGATTATGCCATTGCAAATTCCAGTTTTTGTAAATCGCCTTTTTACTCCTTTAAAATCACGCAAGCCGGCTCGTATTAGATCTTCATCCATACCCATTTCCAATGAAATTGCTATTGCAGCCAGAGAATTCAAAACATTATGTTCGCCGTACATTGGAAGTTCGAGCCGCTCAATAGTTCCGCTGCTTGTTTTACCTCTGTCGCGCACAATCACATCAAAACACGAGCCAGTTTCAGTGGCGGTAATCTGGGAGACTTGGACATCTGATTCTTTATCAAAGCCATAAGTAATTATGCGCCGGTCGGGAATTTGTTGCACCAATTCTTGGACGACGGGATGATCTATACAAACGACCGCAAAACCGTAAAATGGAATATTCTTTACAAAAGAACGAAATGCATTCTTCAAATTTTCAAAATTACCGTGAAAATCTAGATGCTCGGGATCTATATTGGTCACGACTGCAATAGTGGCAGGTAAATTGTTAAAACTGCCATCCGACTCGTCAGCCTCCACAACCATCCAATCGCCATCCCCAAGACGCGCATTGGTTCCGTAGGAATTTAGTATTCCGCCATTTATTATTGTTGGATCTAGACCTGCGCTATCCAGAACGGAAGCAACCAGTGAAGTGGTAGTCGTCTTTCCATGGGTTCCTGCGCACGCTATTGACCACTTTAGTCTCATAAGTTCAGCCAGCATCTCTGAACGGTGAACTATAGGAATTTGTTTTTCGCGAGCGAAACTCAGTTCAACATTGCCTGCTTGAATGGCAGTCGAAACCACTGCAATGGATGCCGCACTCAGGTTTTTAGAGGCTTGCCCCACAAAAACCTTTACCCCCATTCCCTGCAATCGCTGTACATTTTGATTCTCTGAAATGTCGCTACCCTGAACCTTGTACCCTAGGTTGTGCAGAATTTCGGCTATGCCACTCATTCCAATTCCGCCAATTCCGATGAAATGAATAATGCCAATATCTACAGGAAGTCGCTCCATAATTAGCCTCCCAACTCGTAAAAGAGGATAAGACCCAATGCATTAACCAGCATAGCGCTTGATAAAGTTCTGCTATCTGAAGATCGAGAAGCCGCACGCAAAACTAGGTTGGCAAGCCGCTCAACAGCGTCTGGGATACCGCAATTTCGGGAGGCAATAGTGGCAGTGTTATAAATATTTTCATCTGTTAGAACACTCTTAATAATATCTGCCAAAGCTTCTGGTTTTAAGTCAGTTTCTTCACAGCACCACGCTCCACCGGCTTTAACCATATCAATGGTATTTTTATGCTGATGATTATCTATAGCAGACGGATACGGTATAAAGATGGCTGGACGTCCAACAACTGCTAGTTCTGCTACTGTCGAAGCCCCGGACCGAGAGATAACAAGGTGAGCTTCCTGAAGCATCTCTGGCATTTGATGAAAAAAGGTTTTTAATTCGAATTTAATGCCTGCTTTTTCATAAATCCTATTAACATTTTGAATATCTTCTATTCTACATTGTTGCTTTATCACCAATCTTTGACGTAATTGTTTATTCAATGAAGCGATGGCAGATGGAACAGCCTCCGAAAGAAAGCGAGCGCCTAAACTACCGCCAACTATTAAGAGGTTAATGTCGCTTTTTGCGGCTAAAGTAGGTGCTGATATTTCCCTACTGGAAAGGAATCCCGTTCTTACAGGGTTGCCAGTCAAACACGACACTATTTTTTTATCATTTAAACCCGATGTATTCTTAAACGATTTTGCAATAAATGTTGCTCGTTTCATTAACCAACGGTTAGCTCTTCCAAGCACAGCGTTTTGTTCATGTAAAATTGATGGGACACGCATCCAGTGTGAAACCAGCAACGGGGAAAGAGAGGGATAACCTCCAAACCCAACAACGACATCCGCGCCAAAATCAGAAATTATTTTCCACGATAATATGGTGCCTTTGATTAAAGTAAAAATTGCAATCATTTTTACAAATAGGTTCTTCTGACTTGGATTTTTTACGTTTATATATTTAACCGACATTCCATTCTTTTCTATCCCAAACTTTTTACCTCGGAGATCAGTGATAATGAGAATATCGTGGCCCATTCCTTTTAATTTTTCAGCCAAACTTATCGCAGGGAACACGTGACCTCCTGTTCCTCCAGCAACTAGTATGATTTTTCGCCCGATCATAAAACCTCCTCACGACCAGGCCTTTTCCTAGTTAAGGCTAGAACCATTCCCATCCCAATGGACAAGGCAAGGAAAGATGAACCGCCATAACTTATGAAAGGTAGTGTCATGCCTTTTGCGGGGATAAGTTGAAGTGAAGAACTTATGTGTATTAATGCCTGCAAACCAAATTGGATAAGTAAACCAGCCACAGCCAAGAACACAAATAAACTGCTCTCAGACATTATTCGCAAACAACCCCTCAGCACTAAAAATGCAAATAGGCCTATTACCGCTAATGCTATAAGAACTCCAAACTCCTCACCAGCCACCGCGAATATAAAATCCGAATGCGCATCAGGTAGAAGGTCTTTAATTTCACCTTCACCAGGCCCTGTACCAAACAAACCGCCATTTGAAAAAGCTTCTAAAGATCGATCAATCTGATAGGTGTCCCCTGTAGACGGATCAAGAAATCGATCGACACGAGACCTAACATGATCGAAAAAGAAGTAGGCTGCTATTAGCCCACCGATTCCACATATAAAGAACGATATAACAAAAAATAAAGGAAGACCCGCCAGAAAAAATTGGCATGACCACACTGCTGAGATTACAACGGTTTGGCCAAGATCTGGCTGACCAAGTACTAAGGTTACAATTATCATAAACATCAATACAGACATTAAATGTCCAGGGAAGTTTGTTTTAGATCTCCACTCTGAAAACATCCACGCAGCAAAGACTGCGAAAAATGGCTTAATAAACTCTGATGCTTGAAATGAAAAGCCACCCGCTGATAGCCATCGACGAGCTCCTTTTATTTCACTTCCAAAGACAAGAGTGCAGCCGAGAACGATTAACCCAATTAATAAGCCAATTACAGCCATACGCTTCACGTTTTTGGGTGATAAAAGTGAAATTAGAAAAATCATAGCGATGCCTAAAGGCAAAACAAGCAGATGTTTTTTTATGAAGTAGTAGCTACTCAATTTAAGTTTCGTTGCGACGGCCGGGCTTGCACCAAACACCATTAAAACACCGAAAAACACCAACACTAGTAATGCCCCTAGAAACCATCTATCGACAGTCCACCACCATTGCCCAACTAAACTGGTATCTGTCCTTGTTAATGTAGTCATGTTGTTGTTTTCCAGTTCGAAAACTTTTCGACGTTTAGCGAACCAACAATCGACCTAAACTGGTCCCCTCGCTCTTCATAACTCTCAAATTGATCAAATGAGGCAGCCGCTGGTGATAACAGCACAACTGGGCTTTCTTTTTTTTCATTACATGCAGCTAACGCAGCTTTTTTTACTGCAATTTCCAAATTGCTACATTTTGTGCACGGGGTACTATTTTTAAAGGCATCAAAGAACTCACTTTCCGAACTTCCAATTAAAAATGCATGCTCAACATTCTCGAGCTTTTTAAAAAAAGATTTAGTAACTCGCTCATTCTTCGAAAGGCCGCCAGCTATCCAATAAATTGATGTAAATGATGAAAGTGCGCGCTCTGCTGCATCAAAATTTGTTGCTTTAGAGTCATTAATAAAATTAATGCCAAACACTTCCCTCACTAATTCTTGACGGTGGGGCAGTCCTTTGAAACATTGCAATGCGCATTCTATTTCCGGCTGTTCGACCCCCAATGAAAGCGCTATTGCGACGGCAGCCGCTGCATTTTGATGATTGTGACCTCCTATAAGAGTTTTTATTTCATTTAAATTTATTTCACATTTTGGCATGCCCGGCAGCTGACTTCTTAAGTTCCCACTTTTAACGCCAACTCCATTTTCTGGGATTTGATAACCGGATATAGGAATGACTAAAAAATCTGTTTCATACTTAAGCTGTCGGTATATTGATCGCGTAATTTCATCATCTATACCAATAATGATTTTTGGATCGTAAATTAGCTTATCAAAAATTCGTCGTTTCGCACGAACATATCCATCCATGCCGCCGTGCCGATCTAAATGGTCGGGTGTTATATTCAAAAGCACGGCGATGCTGCAGCCTAAGGAAGGAGATAATTCAAGCTGATATGAACTTAATTCCAAAACAATAAAGTCCGGTCGTGGATCTGAGGATATCTCCAAAACTGGTCGACCAATATTTCCTGCTACTTCATTTGAAATATTTGAATAGGATAAAACGTGCCCAACAAGTGAGGTAGTGGTAGATTTACCATTAGTTCCTGTAATGCCTATAATTGGGATATTCTTTGCATTTTTTGCAAGTATATCAATGTCTCCAATAATGGGGACACCAAATGTCTTCGCTTTTGCTGCTACTGGATGAGGCTTTGGAAATGAGTGTGGTATTCCTGGACTCAGAACTAGTGCATCTAAATCCTTAAAATTGATATCGTGAAGATCTCTTATCTTGACGCCAACGCCAGTAATTTCCTCTCGCCGTTTTGGATTATCGTCCCACGCTAACACTCTAGCTCCACCGAGAACTAGGGAAGAAACTGCAGCCTTACCCGATCGAGCAAGCCCCATGACCGCAACTTTTTTAGTCGAAAATGAATTTGCGATAATCAACTTCTACCTCAGTTTCAGTGTTGAAAGGCCAATGAGCGCTAAAACAACGGCAATTATCCAAAACCGAATAACAACTGTTGGTTCAGCCCAACCCTTCTTTTCAAAATGATGGTGTAGTGGAGCCATTCGGAAAATTCGTTTCCCAGTTAATTTAAATGAGATCACCTGTACGATTACTGAAACGGTCTCCAGCACGAACAAACCACCAATTATAGCTAGAACTAATTCATGTTTAGTTATAACGCTAATGGCGCCCAATGCCCCACCCAGTGACAAAGATCCGGTATCGCCCATAAACACCATTGCGGGTGGCGCGTTGAACCAAAGAAAGCCAAGGCCAGCGCCTATTATAGACCCGCAAAAAACTGCCAGTTCACCGCTTCCCACCACATGATATAATTGCAAATACCCACTAAACAGTACGTTGCCAACAAGGTAGGTTATCAATGCAAAACAAGCTGCCGCTATCATAACTGGTACGATAGCGAGACCATCTAACCCATCGGTCAAATTAACCGCGTTGGAAGCACCAACGATAACCAACACGCTAAACGGCAAAAAAAACCAGCCTAGTTCAATAAAAATATCCTTGAAAAATGGGACACTCAAGCTTTCCTTTGTTTCCGGCGGTCCAAATGAGGAAATCAGAAAAGCCACTAGTGCCGCAACAATGATTTGAAGTAATATTTTGAGCCTCGATGACATACCATTAGAGCTACTGGTCTTAAGTTTAAGAAAGTCATCAACAAACCCTATCAATCCAAAACTCGCCGTTACCCCAAGCACAAGCCAGATATAAGAATTATTGACATCAGCCCAAAGAAGCGTGGAAATAACGAGAGCAACTAAGATCATTAATCCGCCCATAGTCGGGGTTCCGCGCTTCGCTAGATGTGTTTCAGGTCCATCATTTCGGATTGGTTGACCATTAGCTTGCTGCCCCCTGAGCCATCGGATCATACTTGGACCGATTACAAAACTGATAACTAACGCCGTTAGAACGGCACCACCAGTTCGAAACGTCAGATATCTAAACAGATTAAAAACGATGTATTCATCGGCCAGGGGAAATAGAAAATGATAAAGCATCTACTCTCTAACCCCACTTGGCTCAGAACAACTTGTATTCTCTGAGCTCTTTGAATTTAAAGCAGCTATGATCGGCGCCATATTGGTTCCAAGAGACCCTTTAACAAGCACTAAATCTCCTGCCCTAATTAAATTCGCGACTTGATCCGCGACGTCAATACTTGTTGCGCCATGGGCACCAAATACCCCATTCGGCAGTAACTTATGCAGCTCAAACATTAGCTTCCCAACGGTAAAAACGATGTCTGGTTTGGCAGCCAATAAATCATCTATTAATTCTGCATGTAATTTCAGTGCATCTTTTCCAAGTTCAAGCATATCGCCTATTACGATTATTTTTCGTCCGCCCGGACCTGGCTTCATCGACTTTAAAACTGAAAATGCTGACTTCATAGCGACTGGACTGGCATTATAACTTTCATCAACTAAGCAAAATGTCTCGCCTGTCGTAAGATCGATGTTTTTTTGTCCTCCCCTCCCAACTGGGGTAGAAATACTTTTAAAGCACTCAGCCGCATGGCGGATATCTAGTCCAAGCGCATGAACAACCGCCAGAACGCCAACAGAATTTAGCGCTCGATGCTTTCCGGTCTCCGACAAGACATATTGATAAGGTTCATTATTGAGCTGGATTTTTACGAAACTTTTCCCTTCTCCAGATTGCCAGTCAAGCAACTGCACGTCCGACTTTTTATCTTCCCCAAAAGTGATTATATTTTTTATGCCCTTTTTTTCTGCTCTTGACTTTAAAAGGTTTATCCAAGGGCTGTCTTGATTCAGGACGGCTGACCCATTTTCCAATAAACCATTAAAAATCTCTGATTTGGCCTCTGCTATAGCCCTTTCAGTTTTAAGTTGCTCTAGATGAACGCCATGAACGTTTGTTATCAGCGCTACCTTAGGTCGCATTAAATTAGATAAGAGCGCGATTTCGCCTGTATTATTCATTCCAAGTTCGAACACCGCGAATCGAGAAGATGCATTCAAACGCGCTAAACTGAGCGGAGCTCCGATATGATTATTTAAATTACCTATTGTTGCGTGTACACTATCGAATTGGGCCAAAGCTTTTGCCAATAAGTTCTTGCTGCTCGTTTTCCCAACGCTGCCCGTGACGGCTATAAACTCTGCCTCCGATCTATTTCTCGCTAAACAGGCTATTTGGAAGAGAGCTTTTTGAACGTTTTCAACAATTAATATCGGGCGTTCTTCTGACAACCCATCTATCTTCCTCTCGACTATAGCAGCGGCCGCTCCTTTCTCGAATGCATCCGCGACATAACAATGACCATCGACCCGACTGCCCTTGAAAGCTATGAAAATATCCTTGGGTTGAACTTTTCGACTGTCAATACTTACACCTGAAGCACTCCAATTTCCTCCATCAGTACTGGCATTTGTTGCTCCTTCAATTTCCATATTTGTCCAAAGGCTGCTACTCATGGTTTAAGCCCTCAGCATTTTTCATTAAGTCTCTTACTACCTCGACATCACTGAATTTAAATTTTTGACCATTAATTTCTTGTATAGACTCATGTCCCTTACCAGCTACTAGCAAAAGATCACCACGTTGGAGCTTCGAAATTCCTAGTTTTATTGCCGCTCTTCTGCCCGCAACACTCTCACCATCGGGGCAACCCTCTAAAATTTGATCTCTAATTCCTTTTGGGTTCTCATTTCTTGGATTATCGTCTGTTATCAAGCAAAGATCGGCTAATTCATGTGCAACTTGCCCCATTATTTTTCGCTTACTTCTATCCCTTTCCCCACCAGCACCAAAAATACATATTAATCGCCTTGAAGCATGCTCCCTCAACGCGACTAGAGCATTTCTAAGAGCGTCCGGCGTGTGGGCATAATCAACGATGATCTGGGCCATAGAATTACTTTCAGTGACACGCTCAAGGCGACCAGGAACGCCTTTTAAATCTCTAAGCTTGTCCACCCAAAATCCGACATCACTCTCTTTTCGAGACGCTACGACAATTCCCAAGGCCGCCAACACATTCAGGATTTGAAACTTTCCCAGCAATTTCAATACAAAGTGGTATTCAACTTTAAAAACTTTAATTTTTATTTCCTGAAAGGCTGGCGAAGGTTTTACCTCTAAAAGCTGAATATCCGCCCCATTTGAAGAGCCAAAGCTAATTACGTTTACTCCTCTTGAGATACAGATGCTCTCTAATACTTCAAATTCACTTGAGTCAAAATTTAATACGGCTGTGCCGTTTGCAATGAGGAGATCTGAGAAAAGACGTGCTTTTGCTTTGAAATACGTCTTCATATCTTTGTGATAATCGAGGTGATCTTGCGTAAGGTTTGTAAAAGCCGCCGCACTAATTTTAACCCCATCGATACGATATTGATCGAGACCGTGACTTGACGCTTCAAGCGCAAGATATTGAATATCTCTATCGCTCAAACTTTTTAAAACTTTATGAAGGTTGACAGTATCTGGTGTTGTCAAACTAGAATTCTCGAGAACCTGTTTTGTTTTTAAACCTAATGTTCCGAGACTAGACGCACTATATCCAACTAAAAGCCATAATTGCCTAATAAAATCTACTACTGAGCTTTTCCCATTTGTACCAGTTACCGCAGCAATATAATCTGGTTGACCATTAAAAAAACAAGCTGCTAACTTTGCTAATTCTAGTCGCGGGTTACATGTTTCAATGAGTGGCGTAGCTGGAGTTATATCCCGGCATCTTGATGAATTTTGAGTAATAATTGCTACTGCACCACGAGACACCGCATCCTCAACAAAATTCACCCCGTCAACCTCGTTACCTGGTAGAGCAGCAAAAATATAACCCGGCTTAACCTCACGACTATTGCTGGCAATACCAACAACATCGGGATCACCATGCCCTAAAACATTGGGAAATGTTTTTAAAGCATTGCTTTGAGTAGCGCTTTCTTTCATTAACTTAGAAAGATGCAAGGCGTTTTTTCCCTCCCCTTGGATTAATGTTTATTTCTAAAATTTGTCTAATTTTTGGCGACATCTCGTCTTTTGGATGAATCCCAAGAAGAGGAGCAGACCTTGAAACAATGCGCTTCACCGCTGGAGCAGCTACCCAACCTCCAGTGGCATACCCAAAAGAGCCCTTGTTACCCTTGGGTTCATCTACCATCACCAAAACGACGTATTTTGGATCATGAATAGGAAACGCCCCAACAAATGACGAGAGACGTAATTTTTTTGCATAACCTCCCTGGACTGCCTGCTTTTCCGCTGTCCCTGTTTTACCACCGACCAGATATCCATTAGCTGACGCTTTTTTTCCAGTGCCATTTTCAACCACCAACCTGAGTATCCGCCGCATATCCAAAGATGTTTTAGATGATATTATTTGTTTGCCTACAGCCTGTTGACCAATATGCCTTCTCAAAATGGTCACTGGCCAACGTATGCCTCCATTCACGATTGTTGCAACTCCGCTCGTAAGGTGCAGTGGACTAATAGCGATACCGTGCCCAAACGATATCGTCATAGTATTAATTCGTCTCCATCTTGCTGGAAAAATTGGGCTGGCAAGCTCCGGCAACTCAACATCAAGCTGATTGAAAAATCCTAATTTTTTCAGAAACTCCTTTTGAGCTGATGCACCGAATTCATCCGCCATCTTTGCCGAACCTATATTCGAGGAATACATGAATATCTCAGGAACTGACAGCCACCGTTTTTTTGGATGATAATCATTTATGGTATGCCTGGCTATCCGTATAGGCTTGGTAGCGTCATACCCACTTGCCATAGTTGCCGACCCCAAGTCTAGAGCTAAAGCAGTATTAAAAATTTTAAAAGTTGATCCCATTTCGTATACGCCAAGCGTTGCCCTATTGAACTTAGCTTGCGAGGACGCACCCTTTATAAACGCAGGATCAAAATCCGGCAGGGAAATCATCCCGAGGACCTCACCAGAATTGGCATCAAGGAGCACGCCCGCGCCACCTATCGCCTTAAAAGACTCAATTTGCCTCTGAATCTCTTCGCGTAAAATATGTTGGATACGAACATCAATAGAAAGAGACAAAGGCTCAGAGCCATCCCTCAAAATTCCATCAAATTGCTTTTCCACTCCGCTTAGACCAACGGCATCCGTACCAGAAAACCCAATAATATGGCTGCCTAGGCGACCTTGTGGGTAAAAACGTCTATCTTCGTCTTGAAAATGAAATCCGGGTACTCCAAGGGCATTTATTTTAAGCTGTTGCTCCGGGGTTAACCCCCTTTTCAACCAAACGAACCTCTTCTTTTGCTTTAACTTAGCTAAAATGTTTTTTTTATTTAAATCAACCAAAACTGTTTTTAAAGCGTCAACTGCCGCTGCTGCATCTAAAACCTCGCTTGGATCAGCATAGAGTGATGGAACAGAGAGACTGGTAGCTAGCAAAATCCCATTTCTATCAACAATATCTGCCCGCCCAGTTTTAAGAGTTGCCCTTGCTGACTCAGAAATAACGGAGGGCTCACCTAAACCCCCAATGACAGAGACATCGAGCAACCGCAGCCCAGCTAAAACAAATGCAAAAGAAAAGGCTGCGCAAACAAGCAACATCCTGTTCTTAGCAACTTCAATGAAGCGGTTCACCACACCATCGAGTTTAATGAACGGTCGCTCGGGCATCTCACCTAACTCGCTTTTCATTAATACTTCCCTTAACAATCTCCAATTGCTTACCTTTGAGTTCTTCGAGTCTAATAATCTGATGCGATTGCATAGGGACAAAACCAAGATGCTTACGCGCCAACCTTTCAATATGTGCCGGCTGATTTATGAAACTCCATTCGGCGCGCAGCACGCGGATAACCTCCTGATTTTCAACTATATCCTGATGCAGCGCGTCTAATTTTGCTTTTCGCGACTGAACCTCGTGCTTGAGAGAAAACATACCTACTGCGGCTACAGAAATTGCAAAAATGAGAAGGATTATCGAGCGCCGAAACATTTTAATTTAGCTCCGACCAAGGAGCTGCAGAAGTTCTTTCCGCTACTCTTAAACGCGCCGATCTAGCCCGCGGATTTTGCTTCAATTCGGCAGCACTGGGTCGAACCGGACGTTTTGTAATCACCGAAAAACTAGGCCTCTTATTATCGTCTTTTCCAGGAGGAAGATATCGCGAACGGCCTGTTGTTTTACCCTGCCTCTCATTTAAAAAATTCTTTACTCTTCTATCTTCTAACGAATGGAAAGCCACGATTACAAGCCGCCCACCGGTATTAAGAAGCCGCTCTGCTGCTTTGAGCCCTCTGTCCAGCTCACCCAACTCATCATTTACATAAATCCTTAACGCCTGGAAAGTCTTGGTCGCTGGATCAATACCTTGACCAAACTTCTTGTACGGCACCACCTCCCGTATAATTTTTGCTAAAGCATTCGTTGAGGAAATGGGCTGGTTAACACGGGCCTCGACTATTGCTTTCGAAACACGCCTAGAATATCTCTCTTCACCAAGAGTATAGATTAGATCTGCCAAATCGGATTCGGCCATAGAATTCACAATGTCACCAGCCGTAGGACCATCTTGCCCCATTCGCATGTCTAATGGACCATCAAACCGGAAGGAAAACCCGCGTGACGGATCATCTAATTGGAGCGATGAAACCCCAAGATCGAGAACGATAGCATCTACCTTCGCAGTCCCTTGTTCAGCAAGCAAAGAGTCCATCTCTCCAAAGCAACCCTGCAGCGGGATGAATCTTTCTCCATATCTTTTAGATAAATTCATCGCTTCAGCAAATGCCATTGGGTCACGATCGATTGCAAAAAGCTGACAACTTGCCTCCTCTAGAATACGTGATGCATACCCGCCTTTGCCAAATGTTCCATCTACATATCTGCCACCATTTCGTATGTTTAACTGACAAATGGCTTCGTCACACAAAACAGGGATATGCTCGTATTGACCTGCATCGACAGAACGCATATTCACTATCAAGTCCCCTCTGTCGATGAAGAAATAATCCGCAAAGTAGCACCTTGCTCACGGGCCCGGAGTCTATTTCTTTGCCGATGTATTGAAAAATTTTTTGGAGACCAAATTTGAAAACTTTTCCCCAAACCCACAAATGAAGCTAAGTCAGATATACCGGCATGCAAAACAAATTCGTGAGGCAAAATCACACGCCCATCTGAATCCACCGATATTTGTTTAGCATCCGCTAAAATTGTTTGGAGGTTTTCAGCCTCATCCGAAAAAACATCGATTGCATCTATAGAGCTGACTATCTCGTGGATTCTTTCATCTCCGCTCCCCTCAATACAGGGGTGCTTAAACGAAGGATAGAGAATAATTCCAGTCGACCTCTGTTGACTTAGCACATTGCGGAAAGAAGAAGGAACAGAGACCCTGCCTTTTCGATCCACCTTGTTTTCAAATGTCGACAAAAAAACCGACACAGCAGCCCCCAGCATAATCTTTCACCTCTTTGAGACGACGCTTGGAAACAATTCAACGTCCCATAGGGAAAATATGGAATTTTATGGACAATATATGGAATTTTATGGTTCTGCAATGGGATTTTCTCCTAATTGATAGATAATTTCTTTTTCCTTGAAGAATTCAACGTTAACTTTTGGTTAAAAAGTTAAAAATTCAGTAAAGAAATAAAAATTAAATGATTGCTTAAGAGCTAGATGGTCTATAAGCCGGGTTCTGTCCTTCTATCCACTTTAATGTAGGTAGAATAGATGACCATTCCTCTGGGACGACTATTACTAATCGCCTCTCGCGACCTACCCGAATGACAATGCGGAAACGCATTTGCTAGTAATCCTAACACGCCACTCCTATTTGGTCTTGCTCCCGATGGGGTTTACCATGCCAGACACATTACTGCGTCTGCGGTGCGCTCTTACCGCACCCTTTCACCCTTACCTGTAATTAAGTAATGCAGGCGGTTTACTTTCTGCGGCACTTTCCCTAGGGTCACCCCCGCCGGGTATTACCCGGCATCGTGTTTCCGTGGAGCCCGGACTTTCCTCCAGCCAAGAACCAAAAGGTCTGGCCAGCGATCATCCGACCATCTAGCCACTCTACAATTAAATGGAGAGGCTGACGCCGTCAATAAGTTTTCAGGTTGGAAACCGTTAATGAGTTTGAACAAATAGAGTTCATATTTAAATTTGAATTCAATTCAGCCACTCAATTTATATCTGCTATAAGTCGTTCTAACATGCACGATGTTTCATTATCAAAAACTCCAGATACATTCTTAGGGACCCAGTGCCTTTGAAACGCTGCAACAACGGATTTTGATTTTGAGTCACAATTTCCCGAAACCTCTATATTATACCCCAACCTTTTAAGTTTACTCTGCCGATCCACAATTGAATTAGAATTAAAAACTAATGGAAACTTTTTCTCACTTGGCCAATAACCAACTCCGGATTTAGCCAAACGACGCCAATCAAAAAGCTCGCCTGGATCACGCTTTCTTCCAGGTGATACGTCTGAATGCCCCAAGACTCTCCTTTGAGGAATGTTGTGTCGTTGGAGTATTTCTCTACATAGATAGATTAGCGATAACATTTGTTTTTCCGGAAAGGGCTGATACCCATTGTCGTGACCAGGGTTAACCAATTCAATGCCTATGGATAGACTATTAATATCTTTTTCACCGTGCCAGAAGGAAACGCCAGCGTGCCAAGCTCTGTGAGCTTCATCGACCAGTTGATATATACTACCCGTTTCACTAATCAAGTAATGTGAACTAACCCCCGCAGATGGATCACAGAGCCTTTCTAGCGCCTGGTCACAAGTTTTCATTCCAGTGTAATGAATCAACAAGAGGTTCACGCGAAAGCCCGGTGCTCTTTCTCCAAAATTGGGGGAAGTATAATTTACAATCTCCATTGCGCCGTTATCCCTTGCTTATTGGTTCTCGAGCTCCAATTTTCTTTCCTCTAATTCCAACCATCTCTGCTCCGCAAGTTCTAAATCCCTCACTTTTCCTTCTAGTTCAAGCGATACTATATCATAGCGTCCTTTATCTCTCTGGAATAGATTTGAGTTAGACAGCTCACTTGTTAACGAATCAATTTGTTCCTGTATCATTTCCATTCTATCTGGAAGCTCATCAAGCTCTCGTTGGTCCTTGTACGATAGTTTGCCCCCTTTTTTTGACCTTTGCTTTTTTGGAGGCCCTTTCTTCAGATCTTGTCTGTTCGTAAAGACAGTTGATGGCACTCTTGTTCTTTGATTAAGGTAAGTTGAATATCCACCTGGATATTCTTCCACTATACCATCACCCTCAATAACAATTGTAGATGTTGCCACCTTATCTAGAAATTCCCTATCGTGGCTCACAAGGATTACTGTTCCATTGTAGTTACCTAAAACCTCTTCCAGCACTTCTAACGTCTCAACATCTAAGTCATTAGTAGGCTCATCCAAAACCAACAAGTTGTGTTCCTGAGAAAAGAGTCTTGCGAGTAGAAGACGATTGCGCTCTCCGCCAGATAACGATGCAACGCGGCTAGTCAACTGTTTTTCATCAAACAAAAAATCCCTCATGTAAGCTGCAACGTGCTTGGATCGACCATTTATTTCTACTCTATCTCCACCATTCGGGCAGAGTGTTTGCCAAACTGTGGTTTCTTTATCAAGTGTTTCTCTATTTTGATCAAAATATACATGTTCTACGCCAACCCCCCACTTAACTTTACCAGAATCTGGTTTTTCATCACCGATCAGCATGCGTACAAGGGTGGTTTTTCCGACACCATTCCTTCCGATCAACCCAACTCGCTCGCCCCGAGCAATTAAAGTTGAAAATCTATCTGTTATTGTTACTTGCCCACCGTTTTCGGAAGCAAATCTTTTAGTTATATTTCTAGCTTCCAGTACTAATTTTCCACTGCGCGTTGTTTCCTGCACAACAAGTTTGATTTGTTCAGGAATTTTTATTCGTTCCAATTTTTTTCTACCGAGTTCGTGCAACTGTCTCACCCGGCCCATATTCCTCTTTCGACGGGCAGTAAGTCCTTCACGAAGCCACAATGTCTCTTGAGTAATTTTTTTATCAAGATTTTTGTTTTTGGTTATTTCGTCTTGGATTAACTTTTCCGACCAATCAACAAATTCGTCAAAACCTTTTTCATGTTTTCGAACTACAGTCCTGTCAATCCAATACAGACTACTAGATAAGTTTCTTAAAAATGCACGATCATGGCTTACTAATAGAAAGCCACCCTGAAAATTTTTCAGTTCATTTTCCAGCCATTCTATTGTGTGCAAATCCAGATGATTAGTAGGTTCGTCAAGAAGTAAAATATCTGGTTTGGATATACTCACTTGTGCTAGCGCAGCTCTGCGTGCTTCACCTCCTGATAACGTTGCTAACTTTCGACTGCCGTCTAAGCGCAAGTCAGACAATACGGACTCTACTCGAAAATCCGACTGATCAAATTCCTCTTCCTTTAAACCAGTTTTTACATATTCCCAAGCCGTTTGGTCATATTTAAAATCAGGCTCTTGGGATAAATACTTAACCACTATTCCAGGCTTAATGAAACGATCCCCACGATCAAGTTCTAAAGCACCGGCTAAAGATTTTAAAAGTGTTGATTTTCCAGATCCATTTCGTCCAACTAAACAGATTTTATCATTTCTGGAAATATAGACATTCGCTTCCTGAAAAATAAGTCGCGAGCCCAGCTCAAGTGTCGCATCTCGTAAGGCTAAGAGGGGCACAGAATTATTTGATGATCGAACTGGCATAGTGTATTTGTAATAATATAAAAATCACCGGAGACTGACCCTTAATTATTCGAAGATCAGCCAACATTAGGGCTGTATGTTCCTCTACCTACAGCACAGAGTTTTCCATCATTATCGTGAACGTCCACATCTACAACTGCTACTGAGCGGCCAAGCCGACGCGTATTAGCGGTAGCCGTAAGAGATGTGGTGGTTCCAGGTCGTAAAAAATCAACCCTGAAGTTAATGGTTGGAACTCCTCCTCCAACTTTCATAACCAACGCATAATCTCCCGCAATGTCAATTAGCGCAGCAATAGCACCTCCATGGAACTGTCCTGTCCCACGTCGACGCTCAAATTCAGGCCGCATAGGCATCCTAATTACTATCTTATCTTCTTCTAAGTTCATCGAGATCACTTCGAGTTTCATAAAGCCAATGTAAGGCGAGTCGTCTAATAGTTTTTGAACCTGTTCTTTTTCTAACGGTTCTGCCATAATATATTTCCTTTTCTATTGAAGCGCCTAGGGGTTGATTACAACTTTTCCGAAAACTTCTCTTTCCTCAAGTAATCGAATACCTTCCCTGGTTTCCGTCAAGGGGAGTTTTTTATCAATAACAGGTTCCATTTTCCCATCTCTAATATAATTCATGAGCTGTTCTAAATCGTCTCGTTCCCAGCTATTCGACCCCAATAATTTCAGCTCAAAAGTCCAAATGAACCTAATATCCGTTTTTGGATCGAAGCCAGCGGTTGCACCGCAAGTTAAAAGCCTTCCTCCTCGCTTCAAACTACGAAGCGATGGAACCCATGTGTCACCTCCAGTGAAGTTAACTACCATGGTGACCCCACCTTCAAACCCCCTTCGTCCAGGCTTTCCGTACAGTTCATACACTCCCTTATGAAATTCATTGTTCATATAAGTCATTGCATGATCTGCTCCGAGACTTTTCAATTTTTCCATTTTACTGTCAGAACTCGCGCAAACTACGACTTCTGCCCCAGCCATTTTTGCCAACAGCAACGCCCCAGTGCCGACACCTCCCGAGGCGCCTAAAATTAAAATTTTGTCATAATTCGTCACCTGACCAATTGTCATCATCATCCGGTGAGCGGTTCCGTAAGCAACCGGCAAGCTGGATGCTTGGTCAAATGAAACACCGTCAGGGATAGCTACCAACTGATGTTCTTTAACACGGCAATATTCTGCTAAACCACCATGTATTGTTTCTCCAACTAACCCACCCTCGACGCGATTTCTTGGATCAATCAATACTCGCTCACCAATCTTCCACCCAGAGACATTTGCTCCTATCTCTGCTATTTCACCAGCCACATCTAAACCACAAATCATTGGCATACTGATTTTTATGCCCGGCATTCCATTTCTTGTGAATATATCATGATAGTTTAAAGATGTTGATTTAACGCGAACGACAACATCATCCTTACCACATTCGGGGTCCGGAAAATTTTGATCATAACCAAGAGCGTCAACACCCCCATGACCATTCAAGACAATTGCTCTCATTTTAAAAAACCTCTCATTTTGTAAAAATTAGGTAATAGAATAAATCTAGGTCACTACTTTTTGGTTTGGAGACCTAGCAGCTCATATAGCCTCTCGATTATCTTTTCATAGCGCTCTCAGCTTGCGCTGTAAGGCTTTTTCGGTCTACTTTGTTTGTCCCTGTTAGGGGCAACTTTTCCATGAAACTTACAACTCTGGGATGCTGATATGCTGGACCATTTGCAAGTGCATACTGCTTAATACCATCTTCGCTCAGATCTGAGCCGTCTCTCCTTACAACAAAAGCAACAGGCTTAAATCCCTTAATTTGGTCACTGACTGGCACAACACACGCTTGCTCTATTTCGGAGTGACGCTCGAGCATCTTTTCTACCTCGGAAGGGTAAATGTTTTCGCCGCCACAATTAAACATATCGTCGACTCTTCCAACAAAGTAATGGAAACCATTTTCGTCACTTTGCATTATGTCGCCGGTTTTATACCAACCATCCTGACTAAACGCCTCTTTTGTCTTTTCGGGAAGATTATTATATCCTGGCATTACAGCCGGATTTTTGCAGTGCAACTCCCCATACTTAGCATTGAAATTATTGCCGTCTACAAGTCGGGCTATGTTAGCTATGGGGTACCCCACAGAAATATCGGGTTGAACCAGACCTTCTGGATGCTGACCATAAACGACCGGGCCCGCCTCAGTTGTACCATAGCCATTCGTAATTTTTGCATTTGGTAAAGTTCGTTTTATATCTCTTATAAGCTGCTCACTTACGGGGGCAGACCCCATTCTCACAATGCGAACAGACGAAAGATTGGTCGTACTCAAAAGATCTCCTTCTCGCATAACCATTGCCATCATAGCGGCAACAGATGTTAACCAAGTCACTTCATATTTCTCAATCGCAGCAATATATTCTTTTGCATCAAATTGGGGTAACAAAACTATTTCTAAATGACCTGCAAAAGCAACTTTGCAAATCGCGAGGCCATTCATATGATACAGAGGGGCCGCAACTAACATTCTATGGTCTGCTTCTGGTTTTTGTTTAAGGCGCATTTCAATGACCCAGAGATGTCCTTTATGAGTTAACGGAACGCCTTTTGGACGACCAGTTGATCCCGAGGTGTATAAGAACATCGCAACCTCGTCATCAGAAGGTCTAATAGTCTCATAATGACCATAATCTAAAAATTCGCAAAACTCATTACTGTCATCTGTATCAAAGACAATAGACTTATAACCAGCAGGTATTTGGTGCCGACGGGCGTCATCGACGAAAATAAGCTTGCAATCGGCGTCAGATAAAATGAACTCAATAGTTTCCATTGGAAATTTATGATTTATGGGGACTGCAATCATCCCAGCTCTCATTATGCCCAAATAAGTAATCAGAAATTCAAGACTATTTGCAGCGAGAATAGCTATCTTATCGCCTCTCCCAAGCCGCAAGTTATCAAGACCACGCGCGACAGCCATTGCCATATCATCGATTTTTTGATGAGTATATTTTCTTGGTTCACCAATCCTACTTAAATCGACTAAAGCTAATTTCGATGGATCAGCCGTTCGGTCTATTAAATCGCCTAAATTAAATAAATTATTCATAAAATAACTTTTTATAAGAATCTCAGTATTCAAATTGCCTAGCATTTTAATAAAAGCAATTAAAGGGGTATTTAAGTTGAAAACAAATCCAAGATTATTTTCTATCCTAAAATGCCAATAAATGTTTACAATTTAGTTTCAAACTTTCCGATAATTATTGGGTGTTAATTTCAGAGTAAACTAGATGAAGGTTAAACGAACACAAGTAGGAATAATAGGGGCCGGGCCGGCGGGTCTAACATTAGCGCGTTTATTATTTGAACGCGGTATAAGCACAGTTGTTCTGGAAGCAAAAGACAGAGATTATGTCGAAAATCGAATACGCGCAGGAGTTTTAGAAGAAGGAAGCGTGGAACTCTTAGGGCAAGCAAAGTCCGATACTCGGTTGCAATCTAATGCCCAAATTCATAAAGGGATCGAAATAAGTTTGAACGGTAATCGCTGCAGGATTAATCTTGAAAAACTTTCTGGAGGAAAACACGTAACCGTCTATGGACAAACCGAAATTACAATAGATTTAATAGAGGTTCATACTAAGCTTGGTGGCGAGATAATCTTCGAGGCTTCAAACGTTATGCCCAGAGATTTTGAAACGAAAACTCCTGTTATTCAATATGAGAGTAACGGTGATTTAACCGAACTACAATGCGATTTCATCGCAGGCTGCGATGGGTTTCACGGAATATCCCGATCATCAATACCGCCTAGCAAGCTTAAATTCTTTGAACGCGTCTATCCATATTCTTGGTTAGGTATATTAGCTGAAGCTCCACCCCCAAGTAAGGAGCTTATATATGCCAGCCACGAAAGAGGTTTTGCTCTCTATAGCATGCGGCCACCGACGAGATCGCGATTATATTTGCAATGCGTGAATGATACAACTCTCGATCACTGGCCTGATGAGCTTATCTGGAACGAACTGAGATATAGGTTAGGAGTAGAAGATGCCAATTTAATCCAGGAAGGAGAAATAATTGAAAAAGGGGTAACACCAATGCGCAGCTTTGTCACCGAACCGATGCAATATGGGAATCTATTTCTGGCCGGCGATGCAGCTCATATCGTTCCTCCCACTGGCGCTAAAGGACTAAACCTCGCATTATCCGATATATTTTACCTGTCAAATGCATTTACATCGTTTTACGATACGGGCTCAACAAAAGAACTAAAAGGTTATTCTAAAACCGCCTTATCTCGTATTTGGAAAACAGAGAGATTTAGCTGGTGGATGACATCAATGCTGCATAAAGCAAGTGAAACCGATAATTTTGAGAACAGAATTAGATTAGCAGAATTAGATTATCTTCTTTCTTCAGAGGCAGCATTATCGTCTCTAGCTGAAAATTATACCGGCCTTCCGTATTAGGGTATAAAACTCTATTTTGTTTTAGGAGACTGAAAAACGTCCCAAAATTTACGCGCAAAGATTTTATCAATGTCTACTGACAGATCAAAAATATCAAATGCTGCAAAATAGTATTTCACGACGATAGACTAAATGAAGCTGTTACAGGATCCCAGACTACATTCACTGAAGCATATCTCCCATTACGGCTTCGCAATAATTCTAATTCCCACATTGGACGCCAATCATTAGAGGGTAGAGATTTAACACCCCAACGACTTTCTGGGATAGAACTTGTTATTTTCATAACATTAGCACACGACCGCAAAACAAACCCCGTGACGCCACTACTTTCTGCTGCGAGTTGCAATCTTCTCCAAGCTATTGACTCATGGTTTTTAAACTGTGGCTTGGCATGCGCAAGCTCAATGACTACTGCAGCAAGTTCAGAACACTTGAGGCACTCTTCCATGACCCAATATTGGTCCATCTCTGATAAAACGTTCGCTTGAATAAGTTGATTAGGGTCAAAACCTAACCAATATAACCCTGCAGCAGATAGCTGACTATTTAATATTTTTTTTTTGCCGGAGCACCATAGCACCCTCTTGTTGTAATTAGTTGCATTTAAAATTCGAACTAACAATGCAATCACAAAGCCAAGCGAAGACGCGTCCTTTGCATCTGTATTTTCTGTGTTAATGATTTCGTGCACTCGACCTAAGCGCAAACCTTTGCCGCCAAGGCAATTATCTAGTTTTTCAACACCAGTAGATACTACAGCACGTTCTTTTTTGCTACAGCCTCGTTCCATGCGACGAATTTGTTGCCGTAATTGGTCTATACATACATCTTGGCTAGAAATTTCTCAATCCTCAAAAAAGCATAAATGTTCTTCTTTTGTTCTATACCACCCAAGAAAAAAAATAAATATTTTCTTGGATAGATTTTTTATTTTCTACCAAGCAGTTTTGAACTCTTTGAAAGGGGTTTTGATTCTTTTTATGTCCTGAAGAATTTCTTTTGGTATCTGAGGTCGAACATCTGTCGATGCGCTAGCATAGACCATGTCAACACACCCTTGATACCGTTCATGGACAACGTTAAAAAGCTCATCATAACGACCAATTGCGGCGAACAAATGGAGAAGATCATCGGGTATTTGTGCAGCAATTTCATCCCATAGTCCATCCTTGGTCATCTGGTTTAGCTTTCGTCCAAGATCACCATAGCCATGGTGCTCGAACACGGGCCAATAACTTGGCGTGGAGCCATAAAAAGCTATCCTGTATCGCAGCCACTCAACTGCTTTATTGACCTCCTCATCATCCACCCCCGTAATTAAAAATCCACCTCCAGTGACCTGAAAATTTTCTCTCTTCGTTGACGATGCTGCTAGTCCCTCGTCAATGCGTTTCATGGCAACATTCTCGAGATATGAGCGAGTACAAAATGGGTGTAATCGCACCCCGTCACAAATCTCTCCAGCTAGCCTAAGTGTGTGGGGTCCGACAGCAGCGATAGTTATAGGTACGGGCCCAAAATGCTCTGATTCGGGAACAAAATTCGGTGTCATCAAAGTAAATGTATAATGTTCACCCCGAAAATCTAACTTTTCACCTAATTCCCAATGCCTCCAAATAGCCCTTAATGATTTTACATACTCTCTTAGCCTCGGCGCAGGTGCTGACCAAGGTGTTGAGAAACGTTTTTCGTTATGCGGCTTAATCTGCGGTCCAATTCCCAGCACAAATCTACCTTTTGATGCTTTCTGTAAATCCCAGCAGGTATTTGCAACGACCATTGGGGATCTTGGAAATGCAATAGCAACAGCCGTTCCTAAACTTATTTTTTTTGTGTTAACAGCAGCCACACCAAGTGGCAAAAAAGGCTCGTACTTGTTCTCCATTGTTGCCAACATATCAAAACCCCTATCCTCGGCAGCTTGGGCAGCAGAAGGGACAGAGTTAAGGTTTTCCTGCGGAAGAGTGGTCATTACTTGCATCTCTATTACCTCTATTTTCTAGGAAGGAATTGGTTTTAAGTTTTATTGCTTATTAATTGTATTCAGCAGCTTATACTCTAAAACACACCATACAGAGCAATCTGGACTTGAACGCGTATACGACGCAGACATTTCTAGCCCCAAAAATAGGAAGAGAACAGAAAGAAATACGAATAAACAAATGCAAGACATAATAAGGCGCACGAGAGTATTGTTCATAACTAATTTTTTTAAATAATAGAAAAAAATTGCAAACCAAAGGGACTTTAAAAGTTTTTCTTCTCAACAAGCGTTCTTAATTTTTTTATTAAAACTTTGAAACCGATAGATCCGCGTCACCAAAAAACATTTTCTCTGCTACTAATTTCCTGAACATCACCATCACGGCAGGTTAATAATATATCTATAAATTGGCCAAACAAACCAGAGGTCACAACTCCAGGAACTGCCGACAATTTAGAACCCAAGTTAGCGGTATCTTCTTCATCTTTTATAAAACAGTCATAGATTACATTGTTTGAGTCTGTTTTGAATATATTGCCCGTGGCTTCTTTTCGAAGGCGAACACTCTTGAAAAGTGGCTCAATCGCAGCTGCACTCCACTCGTGCCCATAGTCTATTATTTCTACGGGCAGAGGGAAAGCACCTAACTGAGTGACTTGCTTGCTTTCATCGGCCAAATAAATGCGCTTGCTGGCTCTATATGCTACTATTTTTTCCCATAACAAAGCACCTCCACCACCTTTTATCATTGAGAGGTTTCTATCCACCTCATCTGCACCATCTATGCAGATATCTAGCTCTAAACATTTATCAGGCTCAACAACGTTCATGCGATTAACTCGAGCCTTTTTGGCACTGACTTTAGAGGTAGCAACGATTTTTAGACTACCGAGTAGGTTTTCAAACTTACTCAACTCCGAAATAAATATGTCAATTGTAGATCCAGTGCCCAAACCCAAAACCATGCCTTTTTCCAAGTATTGTATCGCAGCCTTCGCCAGTAGGGATTTTTGTTTGTCTTGGTCTCTCTGATACATATTAACTCACCACAAAAGTTTTTATTATTTATATCAAAATCGAGTCTCAATATTTCAGTATCTGGCAGACGAACGCCATTTCATTATCAGGCATAAATCAGCTTAGCTTTTCCTCTATAATTTTAATTTGCAACGCGAGATACTTAGAATAAATTCTGCATTGGGCTAAACTACCTGCCATAAACCATAATCCTTTTTGAGGAGTGGCTTTCCACATATTAGCCATTTCCCCATCTTCACCTATACCCCATATGTCGCCAACTTTCTTGGCAACTTTATCACCTAATAGTCGCGAGACCAATTCGGTCTGACTGTAATAACCAGTTGCTAAAACTAGCAAATCAATCTTCTCAACATTTCCGTTCTTCATCAAAATTCCGGTATCAACAAACCTTTTAATATCGTCAAACTGAATTAATTGTATTTTCCCATCAATTATTAGTTGAGAGCAACCTGCATCAAGATAATATCCGCCACCTCGCCTTCTGTATTTCATCTGGTGACCGGTAAAATCTTCTCCCAGATCATATTTAAAACCTCGTTTTTTTAACCCTGCAATTAATTCTTTATCAAATTCCGCCATTTTTTTGACTGCTAACTGATATCCTTCTACAATCAATGGGTAAGTAGCAGCTGAAGCTATCAGATCACTATCTTCAAGCGAGTCACCCTCGTCGTAAAGCGCATAGTTAAGCTTGGCACTGGGGTCTATACTGACAACGGTAGAAGAACCACGTTGGATCATACTGGTATAGACACCACTACTATGTAAATCCTGAGCGACGTCGTGCCCGCTGTTACCGGTGCCCAGAACTGCCGCCCTTTTACCCGTCCATTCGGCACCATTTGAAAAACCTTCTGAGTGCAATATTTCTCCCCTGAAGTCACACAATCCGACTAACTTTGGCCTGTAGGGAATACCGCTAACGCCATTTGCAAAAATAATATGTTTAGGTTTTAAAATTCTCTCTGAATTATTATTTTGCTTGACCGTTGCCACCCAGTGCTCTGAGGAACTGTAATAATCGGCATTGATAAGTTCGGTTCCAGTCCAAAAATCGACTTGCATAACCTCTGCATACAGCTCAAACCAATTTGCAAGCATGTCTTTTGGAATATATTTGGGCCAAGTGGGAGGAAATGGTAGATAGGGTAAATGATTAACATGGATTTGGTTGTGCAAGGCCAACGAATGGTAACGCTTTCGCCAATTATCACCAATTCGTTCGTGTTTGTCTATCACCAGAGTTTCTATTTCCAACTGACCGAGCCTCGCAGCCACCGCTAATCCGGCCTGTCCACCACCAACCACTAAAACAACCGGATCTCTATTAGAAAATTTTATAGACTCTTGCCTTTGATCTAACCAATTAGAACCACCAAAATTCCTAGAATAGGCTTCTCCCGACGGACGATTAAGTCCTACTTTTTCTTCAAAATTCTTAAGTTCTGAAAGAGTAGTTAAAAATGTCCAAGCGGTTTTTTGACTGTCTTCAGGCAAACGGACCACCCCGTCACCCCTACCCAATTTAGTTTCAAAGGCAAAGATAGCTTCAATGACCGGTCTACCCAATCTTTTCACCAAACGGGGCTGTGCATGCCTATCCATGATTCGAAAAGAATGCGCTAGAGCTATTTTCTGAAATGAGTTGAGGCCACGACTGATTTCTTTAGCGCCCTCAAATGGGGAGATTGTGCCGGTAAATGCCAAGAGGTCCCGCCAATGACTCTCTAAATGAAAGCAGCCCTGAAGGTCATTGGAGTTTCCAGATTGTAAAACCATTTCAAAATGAGAAAGCCAATCCTGAGCGATTTTCAAACATTGATCTTTGTGCATTTTAGTTTCTCTGAACTTTTCGATAGGGTGTTGAAAATATTATGCAACCTAGCACAAGTTGGAAACAAGAGATAAAGCGTATTGTTTCGATTGACCATAATTCTGCAGCGACCTAATCTTTACTTAAATAACATTGGAGGAGCACTTTTCTTGGATACCCATTTGTTTGTTGGCCTTGCAGGGTACGTAGGACGACCTAAGGAAGAGGGAGCAGTAGGCGTCTTTCGTAGATCAATCACAGAAGGTACTTGGCACCATGTTCTTGATTGCAACGATGCTCATGTAGTTTATGTTCACCCAAATTCTGCAAACTATGTTTACGCGGGTACCGACGAAGGTATTTGGAGAAGCACTGATAAGGGGTTGACGTTCGAGAAAGCTAATTTGCCTAGAGATGATGTTAGAATCTGGAGCTTTTTAACATTGGAAGACAACCCGGATGTTATGCTCGCAGGAGGATCACCGATAGAAATATTCAAATCTATCGATAGGGGTAAAAATTGGATCAGCATCGCGGTTCCTGTTCTTGAAGAGCGCTGCTCCGGCCCTTTTTCTCCGAGAGTTATGCGAATGGTTCAAAAACCGGGGAATTCCAATGAAATTTTTGCTGCCCTAGAGATTGCCGGGGCGCTTAAAACAGTCAACGGTGGGGCAACTTGGCAAGATGTTTCTGATGACCTAGTCCGACTTTCATCGCTCCCCCATCTGCAGAGTTCAATAGTCCAGAAAGAGACGTTAGCGGAAGGAATGCTTGACGCCCATGCCATAACTATCTGCCCTAGCCAACCTAATGAACTTTTTCTTGCCTCAAGAATGGGTGTGTTCAAATCATCAAATGGCGGCAGTACATGGGAAGACATAAAAATAGGTCGGTTTTCCCCTACGACATATGGAAGAGATATAAAGGTCTCACCGTCAGATGTCAGTACAATCTACGTAGCACTATCTGTTGCAGCGGCAAGTCATGAGGGAGGGATATATAGAAGTATCGATTGCGGAAAATCATGGAGCAGATTTGATAAGGTAAAGGTGAACGGGACAATTATGTCGATTGCTCTAAACGCCCTCAATCCTGATCAAGTTTTTATCGGAGCCCGCTATAACGGAGAAATTTTTGGTACATTAAACGGCGGCGAGTCCTGGCAAGAAATGTCGCTCCCGGTTAAGGTGAAGGATATTTATTCATTAGCTTGCGGATGACACATTATTCAACTGCCATTCGACGGGAAGTTTCGATATTAAAGGAGCGATAGTTAATGAGTGATCTATTAAATAGTCTATCAACCGAAGTAGTAGGCGAGGTTACAGAAGCCTTCCTAAATGCTCGTAGAGCCGGTGCTTCTAAGCTTTCCGCGTATATGATTGCGCGAGCAGTGTTTAGGAAACATTACCCGGACGACCCCATCGATCGCCCCATTATTTTCGCTATGGTGGAAGCAGCTGAGCAGCAACTGGGAGATGATACTGAAAATTGATTTGGAGCAAAAAGGCAGATCGAGAGAAAAACGGTCAAAAACACTCCAGCAATTGATTTAAATTACAACCTAAAAATATTGGCAAAACTCATGAAGGTATCTTCCCAGACATTTCAACCCTTAGTTGGAAAAACAGTCATTGACTTAACGCAAGTGTTGGCTGGTCCGTACGCAACATACCAATTAGCACTCTTAGGAGCTGAGGTACTTAAGATAGAGGACCCTAATGGTGGTGACTGGACGAGAGAAGGAAATGCTCCAGATGGTCTTGAAAATCAAAATATGGGAACAGCCTACCTAACCCAGAATGCAAATAAAAAATCTATAGGCTTGGACCTTAAGTCTCCTAGAGATATCGAAAAACTGAAAAAATTGGTCGAGAATGCCGATGTCTTTGTAGAAAACTTTCGGCCAGGCACCGCTGCTCGTCTTGGGTTGTCATATACTAATATTAAAAAAATAAAGCCGAATATCGTATACTGTTCAATCTCAGGATTTGGGCAGGATGGTCCAATTAGCAATCGCCCAGCCTATGACCATATTGTCCAGGGAATGTGCGGTATAATGCGCCTCACAGGCACAAATGAAACTGAACCAAATAAAGTTGGGGCACCTTATGTTGACTATGCAACGGGGTTAAATGGCGCTTTTGCTATTGTATCTGCACTGCACGAAGTTAATCGTACAGGGAAAAGCGTCAAATTAGATGTGGCGATGCTAGATACGTCATTATTGCTAATGTCTTCTCTTGTAACAGATCACCTGAATAATGGGTGGATTCCTGAACCATCTGGAAATGAGGCTTGGAGCCGAAGTCCGTCGTCGGGTGCCTTTGAAACTCAATCAGACCTTTTGATGATCGCAGCAAATAATGAGAGACAATTCAAACGCTTCTGCACTGCCATTAATCGCAAAGATCTGCTGAAAGACAAAAAATTCCAACATCCAACCGATCGAAAGAAAAACAAGGATGAGCTGCGCCATCTGGTAGAGCAGATTATCAAAACTAAAACTGCCGAATATTGGGAGGAAAAACTTAATGAAGAGGGAGTTCCCGCCACTAAAGTCAGAAAACTGGACGAAATATTAAGCGAGCAACAAGTTGAAAAAAGAGGCATAACCCATAAACTCAAAATACCCGGATTACGAAATTCACTCCATGTGCCTACTTTGGGCTTTAAAGTTGATGATGAAATTATTGCGCCTAAGGAAGCACCGCCAAGGTTAGGTCAAGACACAGATTATATAACCGAGGAGAAATGAGAGGTATTCCCTTCCACAAGTTTTTCGAAAACCACCATTCTCACTTTTGAGATAGAAAGATAAATTTAATGAAGGGATAGGGATTTAAGCCAACCTTCAATGAAACCTCACCACCCGCGAGTCTCTCCATGACCCTGGTATCCCTCTGGTGGCAACATCAGGGCAACTGGGAACTTGCCCACTCAATAGTCCAGAGCTGTTTTAACGAGGATACTGCCTCGGTACATCCTTTACTTCATCGTAAAGAGGGCGATCTTTCAAATGCAAACCATTGGTACAAACAGGCCCACCGCAAGCTGTATTCCGAAGAAATAAAAGACGAGTGGCAATGCATAGTAAAGATTTATGCCATTAATATAGCGCAAATATGACACTCCTTTGATTTTATGACTTCCGCTGATGTACTTCGATCACTGTACCATCAGGATCATAAAAAAATATCTGGTACCATCCAGCAACAGCTCTTTCGCCCCAGTCGGAGTAAGCTACTCCTTTAGCTTCAAGATGTTTCTTGAAAGCATCTAGGTCATCCGTTCGATATGCTATGTGTCCTCTGGCCAAAGGGTTAACAATTTGACCCGTATTAAATCCAGCTTGAATATCCCGCTGCGCCAAGTGAGTCTGGATTTTCCCATCCGAAACAAACGCAACGTCCCCGGAATAACCCTTGTTTTTTTCTAGCACCGGAAGATCATCCGTTGCCCGCCCTAGACCAAGAACGTTTCTGTAAAACTCGTCCATCTTTTCAACATTATCGGTCGATATATTTATATGATGAAGCGTTAGATTCATAAATTTTCTCCCACATCCCGCTTTAACATGATTTTTTTTGCTAATACAGTCCTTACGCCAAAACACTACCTTTTTACTAGACTAAATACTTATGCTCAAAAAAATGTTTTGATACTTGTCTTTAATACAAGTGAGTAATATATACTGATTGCTAGGTTTAGCGCCGATTTGACTTCCAGATTGCGGGCGCAGAAAAATTCAGCTAAAGCGGCGGACATTGTTCGCCCAAAAAAAATAGGATGCGATAATGTCGGATTATTCAACTATCTTCGAATCAATGAAACGTGGAAATATCCTAATCCTGGATGGCGGAACCGGGACCGAACTTGAAAAACGCGGTGTCCCAATGGACCCCGGCGCCTGGTGTGGTCTTGCTGCACTCGAACACGCAGATATACTTAAAAGCATACATCTTGACTATCTCCATGCGGGTGCAGATGTCATAACTACAAATACGTACAGCTCCTCTCGCCACATGTTGGAGCTATCTGGCTTAAGTCATAAGTTTTTCGAGATTAATAAAAAAGCCATAGAAACAGCACATAGCGCTAGAGAAGCAAGCTGCAAGCCTAATATTTTAATAGCCGGTTCACTCTCACATCGTGGAATGATTTCTAAGGGCACTGCCGCACCAGATCCAAATGCTGTCATTTCATTAAAAAAATTTGAAGAGAACCTAACGGAATTAGCTTTGTTTCTCAAAGAAGAAGGTTGCGATCTAATTATTTTAGAGATGATGTATGACCCAAAAAAAATTGAATCCACGTTCCTAGCCGCTGAAAAAGCAGATTTACCAATCTGGGCAGGGTTTTCATCACGGCGAAATAATATAGGTCAACTTTTAAGTTTCTTACCGGATGAAGAGCTACCACTCATGGATATTCTTGGTATTCTTTCGCATTACAAACCTGACGCCGCCGGCATTATGCATACTCCAGCAAACGCAATAAGCGATTCTCTGAAAGAATTAAGAAAAGCATTCTCAGGACCCACATTCGCATATCCTGACTCTGGATATTTTAAATCGCCCAATTGGCAGTTTGAAAAAATAATTTCCGAGCAAGCATTACAGGGATTTGCGCGTGATTGGATAAGTGAGGGTGCAAAAATAGTGGGTGGCTGCTGTGGCCTGTCGCCTTCGCATATACAAGCGCTGGCTAGAGTTAAACAAAACGTGTCAACATAATGGCAACTCTATCAGATCGCCTTTTCTAAACTCTTGTTATTCAAAAGCAAAAAAATAGACGTAAGAAGCAACTAAAGCGGGGATAGCCGAGTAAAATGTGGCAACAATTGCGACCTTTGGAGCGATTGCTATTGCAGGGAACAAAGCATCTCCATCATTACTCAGAGCGTTACCAATCTGTGCCGATAATGGCAAATAGCCTGCGATAAATAGAGTGGTGACGAGGACCTGAGGTCCACATCCAGGCAAAAACCCAATTAAGACTGAAATCAGAGGAACTATTGCTGCCCAACCAGCAAAAATGCTTTGGAGGTCTATATCAAAAAAGTATACCGGCAACTCGAAAGCAAGATATGCAAAAATTACCCAAAGCGTAATAAAGTTTGTTTCCCTAATTGTTTTACGAAAAATTGTTTTTCGCTTTGAATGATTATCATCACCTAATAGGCCTAATTTTGGTGCTAGTTGCATGGAGATTGCCAAGAGGCCTCCCATAACACCTATCGTCGTTGCAGGTTTGCTAAGAATTTCCGTTGACAAAATACTATCAACATCAACTTGAAAAGCCACGAGGAAAGCTAGAACTAAACCCGGAGTAAGAAGCAAAAACCATAAGAGGTCCAAAAAAGGGCTCGATGTATCTTTTCCCGCGGTCTTAGTACGCACAGTCTTTAGATTATGATCATATAAAAAATCAAAAGCATGAATTTTATTAACTATCCACCCACTAAGTGTGCCTATCACAAAGCCAAGACCAATCATCGATAGCCCTGTTAAAGGAACTTGAGCTATCAAAAGGAAGGCCGCGTCACCCATTGTTGCAGTAAGGACGGCGACGACTGCCCCAAAGCTAAGCCTTCCAGATACATACTGGGTCATTACGATCACAGCGCCACCACACCCTGGGAGCGCACCTAGACCGGCAGCAATAGGAACCTGCCAGAATGTCGCTTCTTGCAATAAAGTTGCAGCGTCGACCTTGAAAAGTTTCTCAATTCCATAAAAAAGAAGGAATGTAAGGGCTACAAATGCACTTACTTGTAAATATGCGTCGGAAATTGCCCCAAAAAAAACGTCCGCGAAGTCGCCACTGATAACTTCAACCGCCCAACCTCCTAGTAGAACGGGAATCCAAATCAATAATATTTGAATAGGTCTTGAGACGCTTTCAAATGTGGCGGGTTTATTCTCTCTGGAGTTCATTGTGTGTGTTGATACTTGTTCTGTTGACATGGGGTAAAGTTAGTATTACCTAACTTATAATGCAAGACCTAATTCAACATAATCCATATTTGATTTTTATCGATCTTTCCCTCGAAATTTTGAATTTGGCAGAAGAGATAATAATGTCTATGTTGGCAAACGTATGAATTATTTCATGGTGTTCGCACGTTGTTTGACTTTTATTCAGATACCAAAACAAAACCTTCAAAAGGTATGCTTCACTCGATACTAAACCGCAACTTCGGTGATGAACAAAAAGATGAAGATACCACAACACTGGAACTATGCTCTCGTGTTGCAAATTTACTTGGTAAAGAAAAAGCTGTGTTCCTTCCATCGGGAACGATGTGCAATGAAATAGCAATCAATATTCACACTGACCCAGGTGACGAGATCATCTGTGAAAGCTCTAGTCACATAATTAACTTTGAAACCGGAGGTCCTGCAGCTATTAGTAGCGTAATGATACACGCCATAAGGGGTAAGAACGGTATCTTTGAAGCCGAGCAGCTATCTGAAGCAATTCGCAAACCATCGAGATATGGCCCAATCAGTTCCCTCGTTTGTGTCGAACAAACCTCAAATATGGCAGGAGGCACTATTTGGGAGTTGGAAAAGCTTAATGCCGTAGCTATTGAAGCTAAGAAATATAATCTGAATACTCACATGGACGGCGCACGTCTTTTGAATGCCTGTATTAAAACTGGCGTCGACGCAGAAACTTATTCAAAAAATTTTGATAGTGTCTGGTTAGATTTTTCGAAAGGTCTTGGTGCCCCAGTAGGCGCTGTGCTTGCAGGCACTGAAGAATTCATAAGCAAATCTTGGCGGGTTAAACAACGATTAGGCGGCGCGATGCGTCAATCGGGCGTTTTAGCTGCAATGTGTCTTTATGCTTTGGACAATAATATCGCGAGACTATCCACTGATCATAAAGTGGCCTCTTTTTTAGGATCAGAGATAGAAAAATTAGAAACTGTAGAGCAAGTTCTCCCCGTAGAGACAAATATTGTGATATTCGACCTTTCTGATGCGACAATTTCTGCACCGAATTTAGTCCAAAAGATGGAGGAGCGAGGTTTTAAAATAGGCGCTTTTGGTGAGAGGCGAATCAGGATTGTCACGCACCTAGACGTTGATATGGATGCCGGGGCAAAGTTAGTTGAGGCTCTTAAAATCTATTTAAAATGATCACGCTGTTGGTTATTTGTGAAAAAACCGCATCCCAATTACCGTTTGAAAAACTGAGCACTTGCTAAACCTTATTGGGATACTACCTTTTGAGAATGGCTCCAGATCAAACTTCCATTCATTGGTTTCGACAAGATTTAAGAACCGCTGATAATCCCGCACTAATGTCGGCAGCGAGTAGCGGGCGCGTCATACCAGTTTATATCTCGGAGGACCTAACACCGGACGAATTTAAAATAGGCAGCGCTAGCAAGGTCTGGCTTCACCACTCTTTAGATAGTCTCAATAACACTTTAGATGGGCACCTCAGGTGTTTCAGGGGCAATCCCGAAACTATACTAGAAAAACTGTGTAAAAAATATCACGTCAAACATATTACATGGAATAGGGCTTATGATCCCTGGAGGATTGAACAGGATACAAAATTAAAAGCAAAGCTTCATTCATATGGCATTAAGGTTCAAAGCTTTAATGGCAACCTTCTTTGGGAGCCCTGGGAGACTTTAAAGGCTGACGGATCCCCGTACAGAGTATTTACACCGTTTTACAAAAATGGGTGCCTAAATGCAAATGCCCCTAGAACGCCACTAAGCCCTCCGGAAATCTGCTTTCATGATCAAAAAGTAGAGCCAAACAATCTTGATAATCTTGGCCTACTAGACAATAAATCATGGGAGGATGATTTGAAGTCGGAATGGAGCGTGGGTGAGGATGAGGCATCAGCAAAACTTAAACAATTTTTGAGCGAGGGAATTAATTCCTATAAAGATGGAAGAAACTTCCCAGCACAGCAGAGTGTTTCAGGACTTTCACCCCACCTACATTGGGGTGAAATTTCCATAAATACCGTTTGGCACGCTACAAAAGAACAACTCAAACAGCGCCCTGAACTTAGTGAAAACGCCAACCACTTCCTATCAGAGTTAGGGTGGCGAGAATTTTCATATTCCCTATTATATCACTTCCCCTCTCTCCCCACGAAAAATCTAAACCCACGCTTTGAAAAGTTTCCATGGGTCAAAGATCAAGTTGGATTAAGGGCCTGGAAAAGCGGCCGCACGGGTGTCCCAATAGTAGATGCTGGAATGCGACAGTTATGGAAAACCGGTTACATGCATAATAGGCTTAGAATGATTGTAGGATCCTTCCTTGTCAAAAATCTTCGCATTCACTGGCATCACGGCCAAGCTTGGTTTTGGGATACACTATTTGATGCAGATTTAGCTAACAATAGCGCAGGTTGGCAATGGATAGCCGGATGTGGCGCCGATGCCGCTCCTTATTTCCGTATTTTCAATCCAGTAACCCAAGGCCTAAAATTTGATCCAGACGGCTCATTCATCAGACAATATGTGCCAGAGTTAGAAAAAGTTCCCGTTAAATATATTTTTGACCCCTGGAACGCACCCCAAGATGTTCTCGCAACATCCGGTGTAGTTTTAGGCGAGAACTACCCCCACCCAATTGTAGACTTAAAAGTGTCACGTGAAAAAGCTCTCGAGGCGTTTGCTACCTTGAAGGCCTGAGATAAGGGAATACCGCCGCACGATTGGACTAGTATGTGGATGGCGGGTTTAAAACAGGCATTTACTGGTTAAATGTGCCCCACTATAAAAAGTTTAATTATTTTAGCGCAAACAGGAAATTACCTCCCTTTTGTTTGACTGGCTAAACCAAAATGGAATGCATGTCCCTCGCGGTGGAGCGAACAAGAGAATATTGCTGAACTCACCGTAGCCAGAGGTTAATGGTAATATGTAAGTTCGCGCTTCTTATTGCTATCGCACCGCAGAAAGTAAACGATTGGTTCTTGACTGTTTACACAGACGCTAACGAGTGGTTTGACTTACCTAATGTTTCTGGCATGGACCATTTTGCGGACGCCGACGTATTTGTGACCAAATCATATCCCGCTAACCGCATACATGTTATCAAATTGTCGAAGTGTTAAAATACATGTCACAAAAAAACGTTACAGAAACAAATGGAAGCGGCGCTTGCCCATTTTATTATCTATACTGGCATTTTATAAAAAATGGGCCGCTTTTTGTGGAGAATATCAGAATGAAAATGCCCCGCAGGATGCGAGATAGAATTTCGACCACGAAACTTGATATCGTCAATTTGGTTTCGAAGTTTTTTTTGCAACCTTTCTTGACTTGACGTAATCCAGAAAACACCGGGTTATTCTTGAAGCGTTCATTTGCCACTGATGCACGCGGCGGACACCACCCCATTTATCCCATTTTGAAATCAGGCCAGGTGTCTGCCAGTCTATAACCTTCAGGCCATGGGTCGTCAGGATCTAAGTAGTATTGATGTGTTCCCGTCACCCAAGCTCGACCGCTCACTTCTGGGACAATCCCCTTAATATTGCCAACACTCGTATGACCAATAATTCGGCCAGAAAACTTTGAATCAATAATTGAAGACACCTCAAGAATATCCTCGTGATGCATCTCTCCTCGCGCATTCAGCAATGCCATCCTAGCACATAACGCAGTTCCTGTAGGTGATCTATCTATTTTTCCTGGTTGGATAGCTACTGCAGCGCGGGAACTTAGTCGCTTACCATCTCTATGTAATGGGCCTGCAAAAAGGCAAAAGGAAAATTTATTCCAATCATTATTTTCGGGATGCTGAAATTTTAACTGTTCGTTCGCGGAGTTAGTAATTCGTATACCAATTTCAGCTAAATGCTTCGCTTCGCGAGAAACTAGTTTAAAATTTAGATCTGCGGCATTTACAATTACAAATGTGTCCCCTCCATAAGCCGTATCAACACGCAAACTGCCAATTCCCGGCACCGTTAAAGTTTGATCTAAAATGCCAACGAACGCGGGTACATTTTGTATTGATATCCGACGCGCCTTTCCATTATTGCACTCAGCTTTAATTTTTACCAAACCGGCAGGCGCCTCTAATATTATTTCTGTCTCTGGTTCTTGCATAGGAATTATACCAGTATCCAAGAGGACCGTAGCGACACAAATGGCGTTTGATCCTGACATCGGCGGAGTTGTTTCTGGCTCCATAATTATCCAACCCATCTGCGCTTTCGGATTAACGGCTGGAACTAAAAGGTTTACATGTCTAAAGACTCCACCTCTCGGTTCGTTAAGTACAAAGTTGCGTAGAGTGTTATCTTTCTCAATCCACGTACGCTGTTCCCAAAGAGTTTCACCAGGTGGTGGCGCAACCCCTCCCACTATTACATCCCCAACTTCACCCTCGGCATGGCACGAGACAACATGGATTACTTTCGAACTTCTCATTTTCTGTTGGGTCCTCTGGAAAACATCCAACTTTAATCGATTTTATTTATTCAAAGGTTTCATTTACCCATTATGTTAGGTTTGTTCTACGCCATAAACTGATAGTAGCGATTTCATCCGCGATACAGCAACATCTGGTTGAATCAACAGATTTGACTTGTCAGCCAGTCTAAAAATTTCAGCATAATGGGTGAGTTCTCTTGATGACTGCATCCCTCTTAGCATTGAAAAATGCGACTGCATGCCATTAAGCCAAGCTAAAAATGTTATCCCAGCTTTATAATACTGTGTAGGTTTTTTGAAAATTTCCCGAGAAAGTGGAACAGTTGGCTCAAGAATATTTCGGTATTTTTCGATTTTACCTTGAGCAAGTGCCTCTAGTGCAGGAGATACGGCTGGTGCTATAGCTGTAAAAATGCCCAACAGCGCATCCGAATGCTTTTTCCCGTCACCTTCGATGAGATCCGTGTAATTAAAATCATCTCCAGTATACAACTTAATATTATTGCTTAACCGCGCTCTAAATTTCTCTTCACGTTTTTTATCTAGCAGGGAAATTTTAATACCATCCACCTTAGAGCTATTAGCTTTTATCAATGCAAGCACCATATCCGCAGCGTCATTTATTGAGTCCGTTCCCCAATAGCCTCTCAAGGCAGGGTCAAACATCTCGCCAAGCCAATGCAGTATCACCGGATTTTCAGCTTGTTCTATCAATCTATTATACACCTTAAAAAAGGATTCGGGCCCTCTACCAACAACCATCATAGCTCTACTGGCAAGTATCACACACTGACCACCAATTTTTTCAATTGTTTCCATCTGCTCACTATAGGCATTTATTATTTGATCTTCGGTCTTTAATTCTTCTATTCCAAACTGATCTGTTCCGGCACCACAAACTACTCTTGGCTTAAGTGGATGATGCTTTGCTTCCTTAACTGTTCGTTCAATAAGTTCTTTTGCAGTTTCCCAATCTAATCCCATGCCACGTTGCGCGGTATCCATTGCCTCTGCAACGTGTAGTCCCTGATCCCAAAGATGGTGTCTATATTTTAGAGTTTCATCCCAATCAAGTACTCCGCCCGATCGCCATGGATCAACTTCAAATAGTGGCGAAGCAACCACATGTGCGGCTGCGAACACTATTCGGTTAAACGCAATATTTGGGGTTCGGGGCGTCAGAGGTGTCCCAATTAACTTATAATTTTCCACTGTTCCAGTTTTTAATGGAAGGCGCAACATATCAGTGTTCGTCCCTTTCAAGCAGTGAAGTTACCCAACTCTTAATGATATGCTGAAGAAAAAAACTAAAATAGTAAAAATTATATCTTTATTACATTACGGGCTCATTCTTGCTGTTAAACTATTCCCCAAACGATCGATACTCCAGTGTAAAATCAACGTCATGAAGACTAAGACAAGCAAGGCGGCAAACATCAAATCTATCTTGGCTCTTCCGTTGGCGAGTAGCATCAAGTAACCGAGTCCTTCCGATGCGCCTACCCACTCCCCTATTATCGCACCAATTGGGGCATATACTGCAGCAAGCCTTAATCCAGAAGCTAAACCCGGTACTGCAGCTGGTATTCTTAAGTTAAACATAATACGCCAGGGGGTTCCATTCATCACACGAGATAGATCTAACATGCCCTTAGGTGTATTCATAAGCCCATCAAAAAATGCAGAGGTAACAGGAAAATAAATTATTAGTAAAGCCATCAGAATTTTTGGCCATAATCCATACCCTAGCCACAAAGTTAGTATTGGCGCTAACGCAAAGACAGGAAGCGCCTGGCTCAAAACCATCATAGGACGAACGATAGTTCTAGCAACTGGTGAGATAGCTAAGCAGATAGCGGTGAAAGACCCCAGCACTGTTCCAGCCAAAAGTCCAAGCAATATCTCAGTCCCGGTCACAACTGCATGTTTTAGGATAAGTGAAAAACTCGAGATGAATGTCTGCATCACAAGCAATGGGCTAGGTAAAATGAATTTTGGTAACTCGGCAAATTTTACTAGAAAATGCCAAAATAGAAATAAAGCAACCGTAATAAGGATAAGTCGCAACGACGATTTCATATTTCTTCTCGCAAAAGTCGAAGGAGCTGCCCTTGACAAGCTAGAACAGTTTGTTCGTCATACGCCCTAATAATGCCGCCTGCTGGCGGGCACACATCCTTAATGCCATTCATAGAAAGCACTAGAATGCTTTCACCGAGGCGCGCTGCTTCGGCTGGATCATGGGTCACTAATAAAATTGTTTTACCTTCAAGGTGCTGTGCTGCAAGCTCTTGCATTTCCGCGCGAACACGAGCGTCTAGTGCTGAAAATGGTTCATCTAACAACACGATTGGACGCTCTTCCATTAAAGTTCTTGCAAGCGCTACCCTCTGACGTTGGCCACCGGAAAGAGCATACGGTTTTTTCTTTCTATGATCGGTTAGCCCGACTTTTCCTATCAATTCATTTGCTTTATCATAGTTTGGTTTTTCACCTCGCAGGCGATTCCCCAACACAACGTTTTCTGTAGCGCTCAACCAAGGCAGTAGGTTATCCGTTTGAGACATCAAAGAAATCTGACCACATGGTCTTCCACCCCCTTTCAATACGATGCTGCCATCGAGTACTATTTCACTTGGCAAGCCCGCTATAAGCCTGAGTATGGTTGTTTTACCAACTCCAGATGGTCCAAGCATACACGTCCAGGAACCTGCCTGCATGGTAAATGAGATTTTTGGAAATATTTGTGTTTCATTTATCCATGCACTTCCCTCGAACAAAAGGCTTTGCATTAAATATCTAATCCCATTTGCCAAAAACCTGCTTCAAGCCTTGTCGCCATTACAAAACGGCTAATTAATCTGTGCCACCTTGGGTTTTGAGCAGGGCTCTCACCCAAGCGAATAGAAACAGCCTGATCTATTAATTTGCCCACATCGACACAAACACCCTGATACTCTTCAGAACTATAAGTCAAAATCCAATCGGAATACTCAGAACTATGCTCTTTTTTTGAAATCGTATGACCAATTTCGCCATATCCCAGAACACAGGGGGCAAGCGCAGCAATTAAATCTAGAAAGTCACCGCTATGCCCAGCATCTAGAACGTATCTGGTGTAAGCTAGATTGGGCGTTGCTTCGATAGCATTAAATAAGTCAGCCTCTCCAATTCCCTCTTCTGCGCAAAGTTTCACATGCAAGCTAATCTCGTCGTTGACAAGCGCATTAACTGTCGTTGCGCATAGTCGCATTTCCTCTAAAGTTTCCGCCTTTGTTATAGCTAATGCCCAGGCTCTAGAAAAATGGATTAGAAAAACATAATCTTGAATCAAATAATTAACGAAGTTTTCTTTTGGCAGTGTTCCGTCTGCTAACTTTTGAACAAAAGTATGGTTCGTGTACTCATTCCATTCATTGCCAGCGGCCTTCCTCCACAATTGAAATGTCTTTCCGTAATTTTGCATTAATTTTTCCCAATATCTATTGCTAGGTCATCTATTGGGCTCTGTTTCTTAATCAAACCGGCTTCTTTTAAAAAGTTTTCGAAGCGTGAGTAGCGCCCATGGTCAAGCGCTGCGGGTCTTAGTGCAAATCGTGGCAAGGTATCAACCCAGGCCCGTTTATTTAGTTCATCGTCTAACTCTTTTGAGGTGTTTTTGAAAATGTCCCAACTCTGCCGCGGATGATTTATCATATATTGCGTTGCTAGTTCTGTTGCGTCCAAGAACTTCTTAATCATGTCACGGTCTAGTTTAGTCTTATTGGCAACGTAAATTAATTCATCGTATGCTGGTAAACCCTCCTCCTCAAGGTAAAAGCAGCGGCCCTTCACACCCTCAATATCCATCTGGTTAAGTTCAAAGTTTCGAAAGGCACCTATGACTGCATCCACCTGCTTTGACATCAAAGACGGCGATAGGGACCAATTAACATTCACAAGATCAATATCGGATAGATTGACATTGTTCCGTTCAAGGATAGTTTTGAGTAATACTTCCTCAACGCCAGCTACAGAAAAGCCAACTTTTTTTCCTTTTAAATCGGAGATATTTTTAATGGGGCCATTTGCCAATACCAACAAGCAGTTTAACGGCGTTGCTACTAACGTACCCACACGGGTAAGTGGCATGCCTTCGGCAACTTGCAAATGAAGCTGCGGTTGATAAGAAATTGCCAAATCGGCTTTACCTGCTGCAACTAATTTTGGAGGATCTGCTGGGTCTGCTGGTGCAATTATCTCTACCTCCAACCCTCTATCTGAAAAAAATCCCTTCTCCTTTGCAATAATTATTGGTCCATGGTCTGGATTTACGAACCAATCTAATAATAATGTCACTTTTTGATTGGCCAGAGCTGATGAAGAAATAGAGATGAAAACACCTACCAAAGTAAGGCTTTTTAACGAAATGCGAAGCCACGTTGCCATTAGCATGATCAAACTTAAAACTGTTTTAAACATTTTCATTTATCGTCTCCTTTTTCTTTCGGCAGGAGACGGTCGAGCTTTCGAAGCTTTCTAAGGTCCGTTTCCTACGCTGGTTCTAACCAGGTCAGGTTCTATGGGTTGGTCTTTGCGACCTCTCAGCAACAATAGAGCTGCACCCCAACAGATTAATATAATATTAAAGGCAAACTATGCTGAAGGCAATAATTGAAGAATAATGAGTTTCCAAAACCAAATTGGACGTAGCGACCAACTTACCTTACCATGGAAAGAAATCTGGATAATTCTTTATAACAGCACTATAAGCCTTCGGATCAAATCAATTTAACGACTATGGAAATTCTGAAAAGGTTAATTAACACAAATGTCTTCCGCTCTACCGCCCAACTTGATTAAGGGTTATGCAACTTGGAAAAAAGAGGGGTATTCAGAACGAAAAGCTCTTTTGCAGCGTCTAGTAAAAGAGGGACAACACCCCACCACAATGATTATTTCTTGCTGTGATAGCCGGGTGCATCCAACCACAATTTTTAATTCTGAATTTGGCGAACTTTTTATTCATCGAAATATCGCAAATTTAGTACCCCCCTATCGATTAAAGGGCGATGAAAACGGTACTGCCGCCGCCATCGAGTATGCTGTCACTTCTTTAAAAGTAGCGCATATCGTAATACTCGGACATTCAAATTGTGGCGGTGTACTAAGCTGCTTTAACATGTGTACTGGTAAAGCTCCTGACCTTGAAAAGCCGTCTAGTTTTGTGGGTCGTTGGATAGATACACTTCGGCCAGGCTTTGAACGGCTGGGCAGTTCTGGAGACGACAAGGAAAAAATTTTAATGTTAGAAAAAGAAGGAATCGCGATCTCGTTAGAAAATCTACGTACCTTCCCGTTTGTAAAGCAAGCAATAGAGGATGGCAGTCTGTCTATCCATGGCCTATGGCATGATATCGCTAATGGCGTTCTTTTCAGCTTAGAAGATGGTAGCTTTAAACCTGTTGTTATTGAATAATCTACTGAAAAGAAGATAAATTTTTTAGTAATGAGGCTGAAAAATGGTTGAAATTACGCAGGAAGAAAAAGCTATACTCAATTCGGAGTTTGGAACAACTGGTGACAAAACAGCACTTAGTATTGTCGTCAAAGCTGCGGAAATGCTTGGCGCAAAAAGACTGGTAAAAATTACCTCAAGCCATATTGATGGCTGCCTTTATCACGGTGACTCCGGCGTGTTGTTTTGTGAGAGTTTAGCAAAAAATGGCGCCAAGACTAAAGTTCCAACAACCACCAACGTCGGCGCCGTAAATTTTTTAAAGACTAATCAAGCTAGACTTTCCTCAGAAAAATTACAAATGGCGCGAAGATTAATGGATGCTCATGTAAATATGGGCTGCACCCCAAGTTGGACGTGTGCACCTTACCAAATAGGCGCGCGTCCAAAAAAAGGCGAACAAGTCGCTTGGGGAGAATCTAATGCGGTTGCTTTTGCAAACACTGTCTTAGGTGCGCGCACTAACCGTTATGGAGATTTTCTGGATATAGCATGTGCAGTGAGTGGCAGAGCTCCGTATTATGGATTGCACTGTAGCAAAAACCGCCACGCAGAAATCTTGCTAGATGTAACTGGCCTCCCTGAAAAGGTGAAAGAAGAAGATACGTTTTTTCCGGTTTTAGGTTCTCTTATCGGAAGGCTCTCCAGCGACAGTATCTGCGCTGTATCAGGTATAAATTGGATTGTATCTGAGGATCAATTAAAGGCGCTTTGCGCAGCAGCTGCATCTACCGGTGCTGTTGGACTAGTTCACATCATTGGAATTACACCTGAAGCTACCGATTTGCGGCACGTTTTTAATACACAGCGGCCAAGGGAAATTATATCTATAGATATGGATATGATGAAAGGCGCATTTCATAAACTTTCTCAAACTAAACAAGCAGGGTCAATAGACTGCGTTGCGCTTGGAAGCCCCCATTTTTCAATTTCGGAATGTGAGCAATTACTAGAAATGTCCGACGAAAAAAAATTTAAAGTACCAGTTTACGTCTGCACAAATCGTCATACCGCTCAACAATTAAAAACCCAAGATATTTATTCCAGACTAGAAAGAATTGGCGTGGTGTTCATAATCGATACTTGTGTGGTTGTTACACCAATATTGCCGGGCAGTGGTGGAATAATGATGACTAACTCGGCCAAGTTCGCGCATTACAGTGCGGGCAATACGGGGTACCGCCCCATATTTGGATCACTATCTGATTGTGTAAAAAGCGCGCAAAAGGGGTCAGCTACATTAAATTACGGTCCATGGAAATGAGCTGGTGCGGACAAGTGTTGTATTCTGGAACCGCAAAAGGCGAGGTCTTACGCTTAGATGCTCCAATAAGTTTTTGGGGAGGTATCAGTCCTGAAAATGCCGAGGTAATATTAGAGAAACACCCCCAGCGAGGGGTAAAGATCACTGACAAAATATTGATTGTACCTGAACCTATCGGTTCAAGTTCTTCCGCTGCAATACTACTTGAATTGCTCTATTCAAAAAATGCTCCAAAGGGCCTTATCCTTGGAACGAATAAAGATGCTATCCTCCCGATAAGTGTTCTAGTTGCTGAACAAATGGGCTGGGCCACTATTCCAATCATTGCTATGGAAAACCCTTCTTTTAAAAGCGGACAAGAATTAGAAATCAAGAGTGACGGAACTATATTATTATGTAAGAGCTAAAAATTAAGTTTTGCATTTTGTCTAATTATGTTTCTTTTGCTGACTAAAATAAACTCTTAGTTAGCTGTCAAATTTAATTACATTTTTAGCAGGCGACATATTTATCTCATCCATTATTGTCTGAGATCTTGACGACAAAATAGTCATAACAACCTGCGCTACATCCTCCGCTTCTATCGCGTGTGTTTGTTCATCACCGGGGCGGAATCCAAGCAAATCAAAGAAAGGTGTGCGCACCAAACCAGGATTTATTAGAGAAACACGGATATTACTTGCCCTGACCTCGTCACTCAATGCCTGTGAAAACCCTCTTAGCCCAAATTTAGCTGCCGAATACAAAGTAGCCTTGCGTTTACCCGTAAGTCCGGCTTCCGAACCCAAAAAAATTATATTACCCCCCGATCGCGCTTTTAAATGTCTAACAAAAATTTGACTGAGTAAAATATGTGAGATTAAGTTCAAATCCAGAAAATCTTTAATTTGCGAAGTAGAAAAGTTTTCAATCGGGTTGAAACTTCCTTGCCCGGCATTACTCACAAGCACGGTGGCTTCTGGATGTGCTTTCAACAGAGCCTTGGCAACATCTGTCGTTTGGCTTTGATCTTTGAGATCAACTTCGTATGGAAAGTAATTATTGTCATTCGGGGTGAACTTGGAATGATCCCGCGCTATTCCTACAACTTTATAGTTAGCTTTTAAAAGAAGTTCGCAAACGGCTTTACCTATACCGCTAGAACTTCCCGTAACCACTGCGCATTTATCCGTCAAATTTATCCTCTTTTATATTTGAGTCTCCGAAAGACATTGAAAAATTTTATCTGAAGACACAGCACCTGAAAGTTGACTGAGAATAAAATCTGACATCTCATCTTCAATTTCATTTCCATACGATACAATACCATTTGCCTCTTTCATGGAGAATGAGAATAAGTCTTCATCTGGATATAGTTTAAAGATTTCACTATACATTTTTTTGGGAAAACGCAGTGGCCCATAGCTAATTGAATGAATTGCCCCATTAGGCAATACCTCTAGGAGAGACCTTACTAGCCGTTCATATTTCTCTTTCCAATCGTAGGAATAAATCAATGGATCAAACCGCAGACCAATTGGCCAACCCCGTTCCGCAAGACGCGTCAATGCGGAAATTCTGCGCGAAATACTTGGAGCTTTATTGTCCAATTTTTGTGCGAGTTCTTCAGGCATAAGACTGAAGGCAACAATACAGTTTTGCTGCGGCTTTAAAGAGAGTAGTGGCTCAAGCTGGACGCTTTTGGTACGTAATTCCAGATCAACCCTCTCACGTCCATAAAAAATAGGCAGTGTGTTTTTCAGAAAGTCAGAAATCTTTTCAAATGCTAAAGAATCACAGTCGTATCCGGAAAAGAACGTTATTCGACCCTCAGCATTATCGCTAATAGTTGTTTCAATCTGCGAATAAAAATCCTCGTAATTCACGAACAATACATAATTTGCCGATGAATACATCCCTTGAAGAAAACAGTATCGACAGTCGTAAAGACAGTTATACATATGCGAAAAATAGAAGTTTTTTTCCGTACCAATTCCAAAGCCTGCTGGAGCTGGCAACACAAAATTTTTGTGTTTACTTGCAAGGATGAGTGCTGGTCGCTTTTTCTGGAGCCTAAAGTTCTGCGTGCGCTTATTAAAAACTTCTTGGTATCTAGAAATGATTATTCTTCTACTTCTTGGGAATTTTGAAAGTACCACCTTTGTGCGTTCATAATCCAAAATTTCCTGTTCGATAAATATCGTGTCGATCATGAACCTGGCCTATCGAAGACTGCTGAGGTAAGCGTTTCTTCCAAACTATGAATGACATCGCCGGCTGATTTTGCATGTGTGTAAACTTCACTGAAAGGAGTATCCGGGAACGCTGTTTTCCATCTTCTATACTTCTGGATCAATTGGGCTTTTCGGCTTGCTGAAAAATGAAATTTACTCAAGACAACTTCGACTTCATGAGAAATATCAAGTCGTCTTTTTTCCTCTCTGACAAATGCTTTGACTTCATCAACCAGCAAAGCAATGACGTCCATATTCAGGGTTAAAAGCTTTTCAACACATAAAGGGTTAATCCGACGAAGTTGATTTACATTTGAATCAGAAACAATCTTAAATAAAAATGTTAACTCGTTACATGAAAATCGAGATGCCAGTTCCGCAAAGGCCAATCCCTCCATGTCATATAGCGTGTCAGCTTTGTAGTCATTACATGGTTGTTCTCTTGTTTCCAAAGTTGTAAGAGGCATTAGCTTCGACAATCTAAATCCCGGGTATACAACTCGAGTTCCTCTCTCATTTGTGACTTTAGCTACCTGAAAAAGTTTCCCTAATGGTTCCTCGGCATATCCTGCTATTCCTATATTTATCCATGCTACCCAAGCAGGAATATCATACCGACCACAAATATATGAAGTTGCCGCAGCTGCATTAATTTGACCGATACCGCTAATTATCATTAGGTGTCCCGAAACCTCATTTTTATAAATTGGAAATACCGCCTCATTATCTGTTTTGGTGAGTCTGAGTGCAGATATTATTGGTCGTGCTTCGGATGGCAATGCGACGACCCAACAGATGGAAAAGTCGGGTCCTCGACCTAATTTCTTTTGCTTGTTAATTAGCAAACTGCTTTTCCCCTTCCCATCGGATTTTTCTATCCCTATATTCTTTCGCAGCATTAAATTGTTCGCGCTTTCTTGCCCCTGCCTCAAGAATGTTTAATTTTTGTATTAATGTTTTGATCACGAGCTCACGTTGCGGATGCGTTATCGAGCCAGAGCGAATCAACTTTTCAAGCGACCTAACCCGAAATCTATCCAAACCCCAGTGGGCTCGCGACAATTGGTCACTGTGACCGCCATATTTTATCGTCAAAAACTCCGGCACGAATAATACCATCTCACAGGCTGCCAATCTCAGCCACATATCATAATCCTCACAGGCTGGCATTGTTTCATCAAAAAAACCGTATTCATCAAAAATTGACCGATGTAATATGACGGAGCTCGGCGAGATACAGCATAAGGCTAAACATTTTTCAAAAATATCTCCGCCTGACTTTTCATGCTTCTTATGTTGATTTACCCGCACACCGTTTCTGATCCAAATCTCGTCTGTGTGAATAATCCTATGCTTAAAAAGGTTTTCTTTCAGCACTGCAAATTGCCGCTCTAATTTCCTTTTACTCCAAGCATCATCGGAGTCAAGAAAAGCAATAAAATCACCGTTAGCGTTTTTTATACCAAGGTTCCTCGCAGAGCTTACGCCACTATTTTCTTTTACAAGATACTTTTTTGCTAGTGCCTTAGTCTTCTTATTAAAAAAGCCGTGCGCTTGGAGCAATTCTTTTGTACCGTCAGAAGATCCATCATCAACTACGAGTATCTCAAAGGCTGGAAGTGTTTGACTGAGCACAGAGTTAATGGCTCTCATTATTGTTTGAGCTCTATTGTATGTCGGTATTACAACCGATATTTTATCTTTAAATTTTGAAGTCATTGGTGTCCAAAACAATAATTTCTCGCGCTTTGAAAAAACTATAAAATTTTAGCAAGGTTCATGAAAACGATATAGAGAAAATAAAATCTTCTTTCCTACATTGAAATTAACTTTAAAATCACCGACATGAACACACACTTTGCTCAACCATTAATTACCGGCCTTCATCGTTAGTATGAAAGTTATAATGTGTTTCGCTATAGATATTTTTTAACCTTTTTGAAGATTATCAAATCTTATCAAAATGATTAAAACTAGAACCTCATTTTTTTGGTTTCATTCTTTTTCCTTTTGGATCAAAAGCTGCCTCAGTTAAGACTCGACCACGAAAGAATTTGCCGGCGATATTTATCTCAACGCTTGTTCCATCGATACGACATTCTGGCACTAGAATATCTGCAATTGCTATCGGCGCATTAATCCGGAAACCAAATGTTGCCGATGTGGTTTTACCCACAATTTTGCCATTATAAAGAACAGGCTCATTTCCCAACGGCACACCCTCATTATCATCTAAGACGATTGAAACAATTCTGTTTTCAGCACCTGCCTCCAGCTTTTCCTGCAGAGCGTTTTTGCCAATGAATTCTTTGTTCATGTCAACGGCAAAGTTGAGACCGACTTCGGCAGGAGAAATGTCCGTGTCCAGTTCATATCCATAAGCCAAAAATCTCTTTTCAATACGCATGGACGTTTGCGCCCAAAGACCAGCTGAACGTACGCCAACTGCAGAAATTGCATTGTAAATATCTCTAGAATGTTCCGACCGACACGTGATTTCCCACCCAGCCTCACCGACGTAAGAAAGTCGGGCGCCCCGCACAATATGGCCTGCTAACTCTACTTCTGCTGAGGAAAAGTAGGCAATTTCGTTTAACGCACGAGAACCAATGCTTAAAGCAACCGCCTCTGCTTGAGGCCCCATTAAGCCAATGACAGCGTAGGTATCAGTGACATCTTCAACGCGTATATCCTCACCAATCTTAATATGTCTCGCAAGCCAAGCTAAATCCCGTTTTATCGCCGTTGTTCCAGTATATAATCGGTAAAAATTATCTGAAATTCTAACTGCGGTTAAATCACTTTCAAATCCAGCTCGTTCATTCAGGAGTGCAGTATAAATTGTCTTACCAATAGGGCGGTTCATTTGATTTGCGCATACTCTATTTAGGAACGAACTGGCATCTTTGCCAATAACATCGATTTTTCCAAACGTGGATTGATCAAATATAGCCGCCTCTTCATGGGCAGCTTGCACTTCGCGCCTTATATTCTCATGCCAGCTTGGTCTGCAAAAAGTTAACTCTGGATTTTTCGTTTTACCAAAATAAAGTGGACGCTCCCAAGAACCAATCTGACCAAAATGAGGTTTTTCTTTTTCCCACATTTCATCTAAGGGACTTTTCTTTAAATCACGAGATGTCGACCATTGGCGACCAGGATATGTAATTTCGTAGTGTTTTCCGAGCACCTCTGGAACTCGTGTGGTAAGAGCATTTACAGAATTAAATTCTGGCGCAAAACGTTTTGGATCAACTTCATTCAGATCTGTGGGCGTATGCCCATGCTGAATGCAGTGTGCCAGCGCCATACCAGCTCCTCCTCCAGTCGCGACCCCAACAGAGTTCATTCCACATCCCAAAAACAAGCCTCGCGTTTCGCTGGTCTCACCCAACAGAAATGAACCATCAGGTGTAAAACTTTCCGGTCCGTTTAATAGTAACTTTACTTCGGCTGTTTCTAATGCAGGAAGTCTATGTAATGCGTTAAGCATCATTGGCTCAAAATGATCCCAGTCTTCAGGGAGAAGTTGAAAAGCAAAGTTTTCACCCAAGACATCTGGTGGAATCGGTTTGCCCAAAGGTTCAAAACAACCAACAAGAAGACCGCCGCTATCATCGCGAATATAAAGATGACCGTCATGGTCTGAAAGAGTTGGTAGGTTACCTGAAATTCCCTCTATCGGTTTAGTCAAAAGATAAAAATGCTCACAGGGCCATACTGGAACTTCGGAACCACCCATTTGAGCTACCTTTCTGCTCCAGAGTCCCGAACATATAGCGATAGCATCACATCGAATTTCCCCTTTTCCCGTCTCAACACCAAAAACTTTATTATTTTTTGTCAAAATCCCAGTTACAGGCGTTTTTTCAAAGATTCTAGCGCCACTAGACTTAGCTCCTTTAACAAGAGCTGCGCAAAGGTCCGATGGACTTACCCTTCCATCATCTGGAGACCAAACTGCTCCTACTACGTCGGTGATATTCATAAGAGGCCAACGTTCAAGTGCATCCTCTTTTCCTATAGCCTCTGCACGCACGCCAAATAGTTGAGCAAGAGCTTCTTGACGTTTTATGTGAATCAATCGATCGGTGTTAGTGGCAATAGAAAGAGAGCCTTTATTAATCCAACCCGTATTCTGACCCGTTTCTTTTTCAAGTGTGGCATATAGCTCTACAGAATAACGAATTAGATCTGTTAGATTTTTTGTTGAGCGCAAGGCTCTAACCTGCGCTGCTGAGTGCCATGTTGTACCCGAGGTTAGTTCGTTTCTTTCGACGAGTATTGCGTCTGAGACACCATTTTTTGCCAAATGATAGAGTGTTGAACAGCCCATTACGCCGCCACCAATAACGACGACTGAGGCATAACTAGGCAGATTGGCTTCAACTTTGTCGGCGAACATGACTAAAATCTTCTTTTATTCCGGAATGACTACAAACGAATCTAAATGTCGAATGCTAATCAAGAACAAACAAGGGTTTGGTTTGCAAATCTCTTTCGGGAAACATCAATCTCTGTCTTAGTGTAAACTGAGGTAAATGAAACAGCAACGATTTCACCATCCTAAACATCCTGTTTTCCATAGACGAGCCAAGGATCATCTACTGTGCCAATTATAATTTCCGCTCGTAATTTAGTTGAATGCTTTTCTGCAATCTCTAGAAAAGTTATACCACTATCGTAAGAACCACTCAGCAGCCCTTCCGCAACATGCATAGTTGAATTCACGGGAATATGTTCCTCCCAATTTTCAAGATTTACATAATTCCTTGTTGCTGGTTGAAATGCCACCCGTTTTGGTTTGTCGACACCCACACGGCTAAGTAGCGCAAGTTGTTTTCCTGGGGAAATAAATGTATCCACCACCCTAATTCCAAATAAAAAGTGTGCTTTAGCAACCAAGTCCGTACAATCCGGGTGCACCGCCGCTTGGACCATATAATTGGCTCGACCATCTGCTATCAATTCTAGCCCGGAATAAAAATTGTCAATTAGCTTGACATCGACATCTTTTAACTTTCTCAAACGAAGATAATTCTGAGTTACGAATTCATGATTTGTTCCCGAGGGTCCCAAGGTAATAAACAACATATTCTGCCCTGCTATCAATTTCTCATCTTCCAACTTTTATAATGCCCTAATTCCGATACGGTCCGCCATGAACTATTTGAATTTTTTGTGATTATTCTTGACCATTAAGTTTTGCCTCAAAAAAGTTAAAGCCAATCTCATGGCAATAACCCGATTTCACACTTAAACGATACAAAAAGGATTAGATTAGGAGTTTAGCAAAATCAAAGAACGGCATCTAAGTCGTTAAAAGGTATTATCTGGCGTCTTGGAGGCCGGGGACCTCGATAACCAGCACTTCGGCGTCTGACATTGCTGTAATACTTATAGAAACTTCATGACTTACCGCGACACCATCACCTTTATGAACAAGCAAGTCGTCAACCATAATATTTCCCTCGGAAATCAGGAGATAGGCTTTACCCTCAATAGGATGTTCAATTTTTGTATCCTTATTGAGGCAGCCTACGAAAATACGAGCATGTTGTTCAATTTGTAGTGGCGCATGACCATCACCTGAGACGGCAAGCTGTAGTCTGTTTAAAACAGGGGTCTTTGGAAACTCTGCCGTTTCCCACCGTGGTGGCACGCCATTACGCGCAGGTTTTATCCAAATTTGATAAAGGCTCGTTTCTTGATCTTCAAGATTATACTCAGAATGAAAAATCCCAGCACCAGCACTCATCACCTGGATACTTCCAGCCGCAGTTCGACCTTTATTCCCTTTATCATCCTCATGCGAGATGGCCCCCCTACGGACGTAAGTTATTATTTCCATATCGCGATGAGGATGAGCGTCGAAACCGGTGTGCGGAGCGATTCGGTCATCATTTATGACCATTAATTCTCCATGACTCAGCTTTTGTGGATCATAATAATCACCAAAACTAAAATGATGTTTTGCATCGAGCCACCCGTGGTTAGCACCACCTAGATCTGAATAAGCATAACGTCTTATCATTGTTTACCTCGTAAAACTTTAAATTGAGCTCTAAATTTTGATGATCCTTCACTTACAAAAAGATTAGTCTTCTAGAGGGCTATGGCAAGATTTATCACTTGCATACCATCGCGCGCACCCATTCCAGTCGCGAACATTATTTTAACTATTTTTAAATTTAAGGCGTTGGTAGCGGAGGAGGGACTTGAACCCCCGACACGTGGATTATGATTCCACTGCTCTAACCACCTGAGCTACTCCGCCAAAAAGAAGTCAGGTGTTGGATATATTCAAGCTAAAGCCAACTGTCAACTGACGGCTGATTAATTAATTTAACTACTTACTAAATATCAGTTAGCTAATCGCCTAATATGACGAAGTTTCGGTCATCCATCCCCCCCCAAGAACTCTTGTAGCATCCTCCTGTGAGTAGAACACGGCAGCTTGTCCAATAGCCACTCCGAATTCCAATTCGTCTAAGACGATTTTACCATTATCTCCACCCTCAGAAAAAAGAGTCCCTGAGATTGGTTGCTGCGTTGACCGTAATTTAATCATCAACTTCTCACCGCTGCCAGAAATAGGTTTATCTCCAAGCCAATTTATTTCTGAAACTTTCAACAGATTTCGCCCGAGCGCAGAGCGCGGACCTACGACGACCCTTCTCTCTGCCGGATTAACATCAACGACATATAACGGATCGGTTGCGCCTGGCTCTGCCAGACTGGAACGCCCGCCTATACCTAAACCTTTTCTTTGTCCCACAGTAAAGTTTACAACGCCATCGTGTTTGCCAATTACGGAGCCGTCCATATCCACTATTTCGCCTGGTTCAATAGCATCCGGCCTTAAACGGCTCACAATATCCGCGTATTTCCCATTAGGAACGAAGCATATATCCTGGCTATCTGGTTTATCAGCAACATTAAGTCCAATTCTATTTGCATGCTGCCTTGTCTCATCTTTAGTGAGGCCGCCGAGCGGAAACCGAAGGTATTCCAACTGATCTGACGTTGTAGCAAAAAGAAAATAACTCTGATCTTTTTTCTGATCGATACCCTTACGTAGTTCCACAGTAGATCTACCGATAGCGCGTTGAACATAATGTCCTGTGCATAGTGCTTTTGCACCTAATTGTTTAGCTGTTTGTAGTAGATCTCGAAACTTCACCGTTTGGTTGCAGCGTATACACGGTATAGGTGTCTCACCACGAGCATAACTATCAGCAAATTCTTCCATCACAGATTCTTTGAACTTACTTTCGTAATCTAAAACGTAGTGAGGGATGCCGATCTTTTCTGCTACCAATCGCGCGTCGTGAATATCTGCACCTGCACAGCATGCGCCTTTTCGTTGTATCGCCGAACCATGATCATAAAGTTGCAGCGTAATTCCTACGACTTCATATCCTGCTTCTGCCACAAGAGCCGCGGCAACCGAGGAATCCACGCCCCCCGACATGGCGACTACAACTCTGTTTTCCCAGTTTGCACCTGGGAGGCCCAAATCTATTTTTTCTTCCATTACAAAAAATTTTTCACATTTAATTTCAATTTTTAACAATGCTGCCAACGGGACAAACTTATATTATAAATTCCTTTCAATTTACAAACCTTTAAGGTAACGACAGAATTATACCATCTAACTCTTCAGTAACTTGTATCTGACACCCAAGGCGCGACGTCAGGGTTAATCCAGATGCAAGCTCTAGCATATCACTTTCATCATCAGATGGCCTTGGCAAGCTATCATACCATTTCTTCATGACGACTAAGTGACAAGTAGCACAGGCCATATTCCCGCCGCAGGCCCCTTCTATATTGACGTTGTTAGCACGCGCCACTTCAAGGATCGTTTGCCCGAGCTCGGCTGGGGCTTTTTTCTCCATCCCGTTTTCCTCAATAAATATTATATGCGGCATAGAATACCCTTTTTAAAAGACCGTGTTTAGTTAGAGTCTTGGTAGATTTTTAACCAAACTTCGATAAGCCTATTAACGTCTTCTTCGCTATTTTGCCAACCAAAGCTAATACGGATTGTATTATTTATCAGTTCATCCGGTAAATTCATTGCTTTGAGGACGTGGCTTTGTTTGACCTTGCCTGATGAACAAGCAGCCCCTGCACTAACAGCGATACCCTCCAAGTCGAAAGCCATAACCTGCGTTTCCGCATTTAAGCCGGGCATAAAAATGGCACTAGTATTATCCAATCTTTTTTCCTTTTGGGCTATAATTTTTGCACTCGGGACTTTCGTTATAATTGCTTTCTCAAAATGGTTTCGCAAATGAACGATTTTTTTATCTGCATCCTCCTGCCTGCTACACGCCTCTGCAGCTGCGCCAAAGCCGGCTATGCCCGCGAGATTTTCGGTGCCAGACCGTTTACCTCTCTCTTGTCCGCCTCCAACCATAATTGGCTCCAAGCTTAGATCTTCTCTAATAATTAAGGCACCTATGCCAGTTGGACCACCAATTTTATGAGCTGAAATTGATAGCATATCTATTCCCGAGTTTAAGAAATTTATTGGCAGTTTCCCCAACGCTTGAACGGCGTCAACATGAACAAGTGCATCAAACTCTGATGCAAGATTCCTCACAGCCTCAATCGGTTGTATGACGCCCGTTTCATTATTAGCCCACATTACCGAAATTAAAGTAGGTTTGAGCGCTTCTTTTAGGAGTGACTTTAGGTGTTCGATGTCTAATAGGCCATTCTCAGATACCTTAATGCGATTAGCTTCAGGCACTGCACCCAGTACAGCATCATGCTCAATACTCGAAATAAGTATACTTGAGCAGTTACTTCCTTTGAGAGCTAGAATGTCTGCCTCTGTTCCCCCACTCGTAAAAACAACATTTTCTTGTCCCGCACCAATAAACTCAGAAATTTGAGAACGAGATCTCTCTATAACATTTTTGGCCTGCCTACCCATTGAATGAACTGAAGATGGGTTTCCAGGATTTCCTAGGACTTCAATAATTGCGGACTTTGCTTCCGGCCGAAGCGGAGCGGTAGCGTTATAGTCAACGTAAACTACTCTTTTATTTTTCTCCAAAAACTTCATGTTGATATGGCCTTTAAGAGAACTTCGACTCACAATAAGTATCTAACACAACAGCCTACGCTTTCAACAATCACCATACGGTTTATGGCACATTTTAAACCCAGCACGTTTTACAATACCTATCAATTCGTACAATTTAAGTTACTTTATCCACGCGATCTGCTAATAAAGCGTAAACCAAGCACAAATTTGAATTTCTAGCTATTGAAAGGCTCAAACAGCATGCCCGAAGTGTTAATTAATGGACCTGAAGGCCGATTACAAGGTCGTTATATGCACGGAACAGCGGAAAACGCTCCTATGGCTCTGGTATTACATCCCCATCCACAAAAAGGTGGAACAATGAACAATAAAGTTGTTTACACAATATATCAAAGCTTTGTTTCAAGGGGGTTCTCAACACTTAGATTCAATTTCCGTGGTGTTGGCAGATCTCAAGGAAAATATGATGCAGGAGAAGGAGAGCTAAGTGATGCTGCCTCCTGCTTGGACTGGCTTCAACTTCACAATCAAAATGCTCCGTTCTGCTGGGTGTGCGGTTTTTCGTTTGGTGCCTGGATTAGTATGCAGCTGCTGATGAGGCGGCCTGAGATAGTAGGTTTTCTATCCGTTGCACCGCCTGCTAGTGAATATGACTTTAGCTTTCTAGCACCGTGTCCATCATCGGGCCTCATGCTTCAAGGTGAAGATGATGAGATAATTCCCCCTGAATCGGTTGCAAAACTGGTCGAAAAACTATCTGCCCAGCGGGGTATCCAGATAGATTACTCTCTTTTGCCGGGAGCAGATCATTTCTTTACGGGAAAGCTAGATGAAATGATGGATGCCGTCGATGCTTATCTCGACGACAACCTACCAGAAGATTTTAAACGCGCCCCATAATAGAAAGTGATGGCCACTTTTTTCAAAAAGTGGCCATCTTAATATTACCCTCGGTGAGTTTTAACAACTGAAATATCTACGGACGGGCGCAGATCGGCACACACTTTTAAGACTTGATGAATATCACTATTGGCGAATTCATTGAATAACTTCTCGTCAATTTGTTCTTCGCTGTCAAGCTTCGCATAGGCCTGTTGTTTAAGGATATAATCAAAACGTGAGGCCCATTTTCTTGCGCCCAATCTGGCAGTAGTCGAACAATTATCTACCATGTATGAAACGCCCTTAAAATCCATATAAGGGTTCAATGAATCTACTGCCTCTATAATGGATTCGTTTGCTATTTCAGAATACGGATGGCCTCTGTCACGTAAGAGGTCCACCTGGGCCATCATAGTGGCCATGTAAACGCCTGCAGTTTCTGCATTTATTGGGGCATAGTTGCGTTCTTCATCCTCCCGAACTTTCTCACCTACTTGCCACATATCTGTAGTATCGATATTGCCCATTGGGTATCTATCAAATCTGTCCGAAGCCTGGATTACGCTACGGACTTCGTTCCCGGATGCAACATCATCATAAATCTCTTCCAAAATCTCTCGGGCAGGATGATACGATGCGCAATAAGCTTTTCGAAAAGCTGCTTTCTCACTATCTGAAAGTTCTTCATAAACTGCCATTAGACCAGACCGTGAAATTGTTTTACTTATAGGACCGGTGATGGACTCTGACGTGTTTATATATGCTTCATCTTTTTGCATCCCCTGACCGGTGAATCTAGCGTAAAGACTTTCGGCGATACCATGCACGGCACCAAGAAGAATACCTCTCTCACCAAATATATCTGATCTATACTCAGACTCCAGGGTAGTCTGGAAGGTAAACGGAGACCCTAAACCAATGGCCCACGCCAATGCGTAATCTGTCGCTCTTCCATTAATATCCTGATGAACAGCGAAAGAGCTATTTATCCCTGCGCCATTAACTTCCCGGCCCTGCTCATATAGCCTGCGGACTGAAGGCCCCATACCTTTAGGACAAACTGCGATAACATTCATATCCTTTGGAAATTCCTCCCCGACACTTTGCAGATGAGAGAGGAGAAAGCCGTGGGACAAACCAATTGTCGAACCCGACTTCATTGCTGTAAAAATTGGTTTATAATTTTGAGCCAGAGCGGCGTCCGAAATTAGGAGGAGAACCATATCACTCTGACCGCAAACTTCATACATTTCGCCTAAAGTTCCATTAGCTTTTGTAAAGCCCACGGCTTCAGCTTCCTTCATAGAACTAGATCCCTCGCGCAATCCAATTACGACCTTAATATCAGAACCCTCTAAAGACTCCCGTAGATTTTGAGCTTGGGCAGGTCCCTGAGAAGACCAACCAATCACCCCTATTTGGTTAATGCCCTCAAATGCTTTTGGTAATAGTGGAAAAAGATCTCGTCCTCCAGCCACTATACGTTCTTCGGTATCTCCCAAAGTAATTTTTCTTGTTTCGAATACCTTTGATTCAAAATCCAACCCCATCTCAATAATCCTTCCACCAAAAAATGTAAACTTGCCGCCGTTTCCTACGGTCAGGCGCACATAATGTCAAGAAAACCGAGCTAACGGTAGTAAAAAAGCCACCTGAGATTACATAATTGCTCAAATTCATCCATCAACAACAAAAAGTGCTTTTTCCCCTCTCGAGACCCGACGGATATTCTCAAAGGCGAAGTCTAATCGGCGCCACCACGTGTCAATCGTTGATCCGGCGGTATGCGGAGTAATAATGACATTTTCCAACTCTCGTAATGGGCTATCTTCTAAAGGTTCTTGTTCAAAAACATCCAATCCCGCTCCAGCTATTATCTTTTTGTTGAGCGCAGCAACAAGGTCTTTTTCGACAACGGCACCGCCTCGGGAGGTATTGATTAAAATAGCGGAGTCCTTCATTGAAGCTAAAATTGGCGCATCGATTAAACCTAAAGAATCCGAAGTTAAAGGGGTATGTATTGTTACTATATCGGCAGTTTTAATTAGTTCCCCAAAATCTACCTGTGTTGCGCCAAGTTCCATCTCGACTTGGCTAGAAGCCCGAACCGGGTCAGAATATACTACTTCGGCTCTAAAACCTTTAGCCATTTGCGCCACTTCCCGGCCGATCTTCCCAAACCCAACGATTCCAACTTTTTTACCTCGTATTTCATTAAGTGACAAAACCTCCCGATGGCCTAGCCATTCACCATTTTTTAGTGATATGTGATGTAATGGTAGTTTGCGGTACAACGCTAATATCAACATCATCGTATGTTCTGCAACAGTTGGTGCATTAGCGCCGCCATTTGTGGCTAATGGTATCCCCGCTGATTTCAAATTTTTAACATTAAGTCGATCATAACCAGCACTTAATATCTGCATAAGCTTTGCTTTTTTTGCTACATCTAAATCGTCAAAGCCAACAGTGTAGAGCATAAAATAATCTGCTATAGCGACATATTTTCTACGCTCCTCAGTTGGCATCTTTTCCTCACAAAATATTACCTCGAAGCCAGCTGGCGTTCTTAGCTTAATTGCTTCAATTATTTCATCTGGCACATTCGCTTGTTTGTAGAGAAAAACAATTTTTTCCATTTCGCAGGTTTCCTCGCAAATTCCTGGTAAAGTATGTAAGAGGATGTTTATTAATTGCATTAACAACGATTGCTGTCAAAACCAATGCAAAGCATTCATGTTTGCGTGCACCATACAATTTTGAATAGGATAGATACCACTTTTTGATTTGGAAAGCATATCGTGATTTTTTCGTTTCTAAAGTTTTCTAACAAACACATATCTACGCAATTTTATCCCACTTATCTCTCGATTTTAGCCCAAGTTATGGGTTATAATGTCGCCCGGGACCAACATATATTTTTTTGAGAATAAAATGAGCTTGTATAGCGATTACCTAGAAGAAATTGAAACTAGAAAGCAACAAGGTTTGAAACCCAAGCCAATAGAGGACGCCGCGCTTATTAGAGAATTGGTAAGCCAAATAGAGGATCCAGAAAACGCTCACCGCTCGGAGAGCTTGGAATTTTTCATTTTTAACACCATCCCGGGAACAACAAGTGCTGCTGGTGAAAAAGCAAAATTTTTAAAGAAAATAATTGTTGGAGAGTCGGAAGTTTCAGAAATCTCCGTTGATCTTGCTTTTGAATTACTGTCGCATATGAAAGGCGGACCATCGGTCGAAGTGCTTTTAGATTTAGCACTTGCCGAGGACGTGCCAATTGCTAATAAGGCAGCAGAAGTTTTGAAGACCCAGGTCTTTTTATATGAGGCAGACTTGGTGCGTCTTAAAGAAAGTTACGAAGCAGGGAATTTGGTATCCAAAGATATTTTAGATAGTTATGCAAGGGCCGAGTTTTTTACAAACTTGCCTGATGTAGAAAATGAGATACCGATTGTCACTTATGTTGCAGCTGAGGGTGATATTTCTACTGATTTGTTATCGCCAGGCAACCAAGCGCATTCCCGATCAGACCGGGAATTGCATGGCAAATGTATGATTTCTGAGAAAGCACAAGAAGAAATTCGAGCACTACAAGCACAACATCCTGATAAGCAAGTCATGTTGATTGCCGAGAAGGGAACGATGGGAGTTGGATCCTCCAGAATGTCAGGTGTAAACAATGTCGCATTGTGGACAGGAAAGCAAGCAAGCCCATACATACCATTCGTCAACATAGCACCAATCGTAGGAGGAACTAATGGAATTTCACCGATCTTCCAAACTGCTTTAGGGGTTACTGGTGGTATTGGGATTGATTTAAAGAACTGGGTAAAGAAATTAGACTCGGACGGTAATCCAATACTCAATAATGATGGAAGTCCAATATTAGAGCAGAAATTTTCAGTAGATACAGGTACCGTCTTAAAAATAAATACTGAAGATAAAAAAGTTTATGATGAGAGCGGAAAGGAAGAACTAGTTGACGCAGCTGACTCTTTCACACCCCAAAAATTAGAATTTATTAAGGCAGGAGGCGCCTACGGGATTGTGTTTGGAAAAAAATTACAAAGCTTTGCAAACGAAACACTCGGATTGGAACCCACCTCTGCATTTGCACCCTCTAAGGAAATCTCCCACGAGGAACAGGGGTTAACTGCTGTCGAAAAAATCTTCAATGCAAATGCTCGGGGTATAAAAGAGGGTACGGTCCTCCACGCAGGTTCGGACGTGAGAGTAAAAGTCAATATTGTAGGATCTCAAGATACTACAGGTCTAATGACTGTTCAGGAGTTGGAGTCAATGGCTGCCACAGTTATTTCACCGTCAGTAGACGGAGCATATCAATCAGGCTGCCATACAGCCTCCGTTTGGGATGTGAAAGCTCAACAAAACACCCCTAAGCTCATGGAATTCATGCACAAATTTGGCCTGATAACAGCAAGAGATCCAAAAGGAATATATCATTCAATGACAGATGTTATTCACAAGGTACTTAATGACATAACTGTCGATGATTGGGCCATCATTATAGGAGGGGACTCACATACTAGGATGTCTAAAGGCGTTGCATTTGGTGCAGACTCCGGGACTGTCGCACTTGCCCTTGCAACCGGCGAAGCAACCATGCCAATTCCTGAGTCAGTCAAAGTTACATTCAAAGGGAAAATGGCAGATCACATGGACTTTAGAGATGTTGTGCACGCAACCCAAGCTCAAATGCTCGATCAATTCGGCGATAATGTCTTTCAAGGCCGTATTATTGAAGTTCATATTGGAACCCTGTTGGCTGATCAAGCCTTCACATTTACCGATTGGACAGCCGAGATGAAGGCGAAGGCCTCCATTTGTATTTCTGAAGATAAAACACTTATAGAGTCCCTAGAGATTGCCAAACACCGTATCCAGGTCATGATTGACAAAGGTATGGAAAATGAAAAAGAGATGCTGAAGGGGCTTATAAACATTGCGGACACGAGGATCTCGGAAATACAGACAGGAATAAAACCAGCACTAAAACCCGATGAAAATGCAAAATATTATGCCAAAGTAATTGTCGACTTAGATGAGATCAATGAGCCGATGATTGCCGATCCAGATGTGAACAACATCGACATTTCTAAACGCTATACGCACGATACGATTAGACCTATTTCATATTATGGAGCTGACAAAAAAGTAGACTTGGGTTTTGTCGGATCTTGTATGGTACATAAAGGTGATGTCAAAATTGTTGCTCAAATGCTTCGTAATCTGGAAAATAAAACCGGCGATGTTCAATTCAAAGCTCCACTCGTATTAGCGGCCCCTACCTACAATATCATTGATGAATTAAAGGAAGAGGGTGATTGGACCATTCTGCAAAAATATTCAGGTTTTGAATTTGACGATGAATCACCAAAAAACTCGGCTCGAACCGAATATGAAAATATCCTATATCTTGAACGACCGGGGTGTAACCTTTGCATGGGCAACCAAGAAAAAGCCGCGAAAGGGGATACGGTTCTTGCTACCTCCACGCGTCTTTTTAAAGGACGCGTGGTAGAAGATACGCCAGAGAAAAAGGGAGAATCTCTGCTAGCTTCGACACCAGTAGTTGTACTATCTGCAATACTCGGACGAACGCCAACAATCGAAGAATACAAAACAGCCGTTGACGGAATAAACCTTACAAAGTTTTCTCCACCCATTGACACGCCGTCTGGGTCAAAATCAGTTCACTTCTAGATCATACTCTTATCGGCTCAGACTTTCATTGCTAAGAAAACTTGTGCTAAGATTTAGTTGCATAATCAAACTTTCAATTACACTGGATTTAATTACTTAAAATGATCAGTTCGGGGTCGAACAGCATTCATATCCATGAGGATAACGACTTCCATGGTATGCGCAAAGCAGGGCAACTCGCGGCAGCAACCCTAGATTTTATTACTCCTCATGTGCAGCCAGGTGTAACAACCGAGAAGTTGGACCAGTTATGTCATAGCTTTATTTTAGATAATAAAGCCATTCCCGCCCCCCTAAATTATAAGGGGTTTCCAAAATCTATATGTACCTCCATCAATCATGTTGTCTGTCATGGTATACCAGGTGGACGAAAATTAAATGACGGAGATATTTTAAATATCGATGTAACGGTTATTTTGGATGGCTGGTATGGTGATACAAGCCGAATGTTTGGAGTTGGTAAAGTAGCGGTCAAGGCTGCCCGTTTAATGGATGTTACTTACGAGTGCCTTATGAAGGGAATAGAAGTAGTGAAACCAGGAGCGACCCTAGGTGATATAGGTCATGCCATCCAAGAATATGCTGAAAACCAGAGGTTTTCGGTTGTTAGAGATTTTTGTGGGCACGGTTTAGGCCGTGTATTCCATTCGGCTCCAAGTATTTTGCATTATGGAACTGCTGGGAAGGGAGCAGTGCTACAAAAAGGAATGTTTTTCACAATAGAACCAATGATAAATGCCGGCAAATATGCCGTCAAAATACTACCAGATGGATGGACCGCCGTGACTCGAGATAGATCTTTATCGGCACAATTTGAGCATTCTCTCGGGGTTACTGAAAGTGGGTGCGAACTCTTCACGATATCGCCCTCAGGCTTGCATAAGCCACCTTATGATATTTAGAAGTTAACATGGAAATTTATTTATCCGTGCTATTCCGTTAAACAATCAGTTTTTTTCATTCACTTCTAATTGGTTTATGATCTAGAGAAGACGTTAACAAAGGAGGGACACATTGGATGAAATAGTCGATCAGGCCAATGTTTCTGGCTTCAAAGACCCCCTAAAAAAACAGATAAATGGACTGTTTTTTAACCTCTGGGCATTTGGGAGCAATTCGTTAGTAGCCTGGATGCCAACCAGACTTGGTATAGATATACTGAGCGTACCAAAAGTTCGGTTATTCAATATAGAAAACCCGGAAAGCAGGGTTTTTCATGGACAACGGCAAATGGAAATTGATGAGTTTCGACAAACCAGTAAATTAGTAGACTCCGAGCCGATGGAAATACGTTTAGAATTCACTATTGGAGATGATGAATCTGGATTAACAGAAGCCGAAGTTGAAGAAATTTTTCGAAATTATGCAACTTTTAAAACTGATTACCGGGCAGTCTTATTACTAGATATTGTTGGGTTTTCCAAACACACTCCGGAGGCGCAAGCCAGTCAATTATCGACTTTAGAGTTTGCACTGAACATAGCCGAAGAAAGTTGCAAACAAAAAAGTCTTCCTATCGAAATGAGGAGAAGTACAACAGGTGACGGCTTTTATATATGGAACCGCCTCACTGGGCCAGAAGCTGATATCGCTCTTTTTGTATTGATGCAACTTTTTCTCACCTACTATTCTGGACTCAAACGAGCTATCACAGAAAAAAATGCCGCCCCCGATATTAGAACGGCCGCAGGTCTCGGAAGCCATTATTCTTTCTATGCCCCTGGTAGAGATGTTTTGTATACAAGCGACGAGTATATAGTCGGTGATGTGACTATCGATGTCGCGCGGCTCATAGGTAAAACTAATACGCATCAGATTGTCATTGGCGCATTTTCGCGCCCCGGAAGAGATGGTGAAAGCCCTCTAACTCCAGAGCGAATGATGGAAGTAGCTTCGGAGCAACTAAAAGAATTCGAAGGTATGCCGTTATTTGGAAATCCGGTAGAAAAATTTTCATCGTATATTACTGGACCAAAAAGGGAAAACGGCACTTTCAAGAACCAAAAAATGCGAGTAATCGATAAACACGGGTTCGAGCATATTTGTTACAACGCAAAGGTAAATGTCTTTCTTAACGGAGACGAACCTTACTTCATCGGCCTGCAGCATTCTGATTTATTTGGGAAAGCTAGTTAGAAATAAATATCTAATGTTAATTATCACGGATTGCCTTTTCGAGAACACATCCGTCCAGATTACAACCCTGAGTATTTGCCCGAACTAAATTTGCCTCATGAAAATTCGTTCTGTGAGATCTCCCAGTATCCGAACCATCCTTAGAAACTATACTTATTTCGCCCATTTCCGCATTTGCTAGATTACAGCGTTTTAAATTGGCACCAGTGAGATTAGTACCGATTATAACAGCCTCGCACAAATTGGCGTCAAAGATATCCGTTCCCCCAAGATCAGCTAAAATAAGGCTACAAGCTTTTAATTGCGCCCCCCTAAGCTTTCCACCCCGCATTTGTATGCCAGAAAGATCTAATCCGCTAAGATCATGATATGATAAGTCCATACCGTCTAAGCTACCTCGTTCTCCTTCGGCCCCATTTGTAACAATCCATTTCTTGTGATTTTCTAACTTATCTTTAACTTCTGGTGCCATCTCATCAAAGGCAATCACCTTTGGCGCATCTCCAATATCAATCTCTGATGCGTCAAGTCCATCCAGAGAATTTTCACTGGTTTTAGTTCCCCGCATACTAACGTTTTCTACCTTCGCATTAGCAAATTTTGCTCCCCGAATATCCGCACCATTTAAATTCGTATTCGTAAGTCTTGTATCCGATAAATCTGCGTCTTTAAGATTAGCATATGACAAGTCGACATCTGATAGGTCAGACCCAAACAATTGCGCCCCTTCCAGATTTGCTCCAACTAAACTAGCGCCTTGAAAATCTACATTGGCCATTTTAGCGCGCGTCCCTTGTGCATAATCCATGAGACACGCGGTTAAATCCGATCTTTCGTTTCCCATTGAAGCGCTACCATCTGCCCCCATCATAACACCTCCTCGCAGATCCGCATCTTTGAGGTTTGCGTTGGTTAGGTTCGCCCCTTTTAGAGAAACCCCTCGTAAAACAGCGCCTTCCAAATTTGCATTCTGGAGGTCTACGTCGCTCAAAGTGGCGCCGAACATATCCGCTTCCGTTAAGTCAGCACCTTTGAGAGTTGAGCCGGTTAAATTGGTTCCAGCCATAACAGTCTTTGCCAGCTGCCAACCTTCTAGGTTTTGTCCTTCAAAAGCCTTTTTTGAAAAATCTGCTTGTTTTCCACCACTTCTTTTAGCCAACCATTTTTTGTGGCCAGACATTGCATTCTTTATCAGGAGAAGTGTCTGCTTTTGTTCTTCACTTAAGCCAGCCAAGGGATCTGTAGTTTTTTCTTGATCTTTTGTTCCGCTAGAAATGCGATCCTGCCAAGAATCACCTTCAGACTTTGCGGATCCGGAACTATTACCTTTATCCGTTTTTTCAATATTTTGGCTTGAAATTCGGTCCTGCCAGTCTTCACCTTCCGCCATTTTACATCCAGTCTTTTAAACCAGTAAAAGTGTTCTACTTCTAATTGACGTTCATTACTACCTATCTCTATCACATTAACTTTTTAATACAAGTCTGCGAGTAATTAGAAACCCGCATAATCAAATTGCTATGACTAGCTTATAGAAGGATGACAGCCACGCCAAATTTTAGATTTATTGGGCTTCTTGTATATAATAAGCCGAGGCGAAACTTATCAAGCAAACGATCGGAAGAATCAGCATCGACTCTTGAAAATCGACGACATTAAAACTCCTAACACCGTCACGCATTTCACCTGCCCATCTATAATCAAGTAAGGCACCTACTAACGGTTGTAAGATTGCACCGCTTCCAACTACGAAAGTATTTATCAAACCAAGAGCTACCCCGCTCGACTCTGTCGGATTGCTTTCTTTTGCTAAAGCAAAACCCAGTATCATAGACGCTGAAAAAAAGCCTTGCAAAAACAAAACAACTATAACCAACGTTGTTGATAATGTTGGGACCAATATTGTTGTTCCAGTGGTCAATGCCGCGCCACCCGTACCCCAAAGCAATAAAATACGACGCCTTCCAATTCTATCAGACAACCAGCCAAAAAATGGCGCTCCAATGGCCCAACCAACAAAGATTATTGAGATAAAGCTAGCCGCATCCGGTTTATCTATTTCTCGCGCCTTCATAAGATAGGGAACGCCCCACAAACCACCAAATGTTAATAAAGTACCTGTTAAGCCAGCTGCAGCGAGAGTTGCGAGCCAGGTCTGTGTGTTCGCACATACATTTTTAAGGCCAAGCCAAATGGAAAAATTATTTCCAGACTTTTGATCTTCTTTAGGGTCTTTAACAGTGAACAACAGTAGAATAGCCAACCATAACCCTGCTATTCCAAGACTTAAATTGCAACTTCTCCAACCAAATGTAGCTACAGCCAAACTGAGTGGAGCTTGACCGACAAACCCGCCAGCAGACCCCATCATCTGGGCCCAGCCGCCAAGCACAGCAAATCGGGAAGGGAACCATCTGGCAGCCATGTTTAACGCTCCAACAAAACTGAACGCGGCCCCAGCACCCACGAGCCCTCTTCCCATATAAGCGAGGTACACGCTGTCAGCCAAAGAAAAAACGATTGAGCCTATACCGCATAGCGCACAGGCACCTGCAACTACGCCTCGTAATCCATATTTATCGACAACTAACCCAAGAGGAATTTGAAGTGCTGCGTAAATGTAAAGGTAGGTCGCAGATAAATAACCTAAAATTGCGGCACCAACACTGAATTCCTTCATCAAATCATCGACCATAACAGCTGGCGCGACGCGCAAAATGAATGCATAAAAGAAAAATAGAGCGCAAAAAAACCAGCCAACCATTATAAGTGATCGGTTACTTACCGAAACGCGATAAAGGGGCAAATTAAATCACCTCGTTTTTTAAAATTAAATGAGATACTAGTTTGGTATCAACTATAGAAACACCTAAGATATTAGGAAATGTGGACTTTTTCTTTAGACATAACAAAACCCTCATATCCATTTGCAACCACTCGCTCACATTCTTTCGTATAGGTATGCACGCCCCCAACATAGGGCATGAAAACCTTTGGCTTACCGGGTATATTTACACCCATGTACCAGGAGTTAGCGAGCGGGTATAAAGTGGAGTCCGCAACTTCTTTAACATGCTTAACCCAATTTTCTTGCGCATCCAACTTAGCTTCTATCCGATTAAACTCTTTGTCTTTCATGTATTGTAGACAATCTGCGATCCAATCTACATGCCACTCAATAGATAATATCATTTGGCTTTTTACGCCGGGACTTTGAGGCCCTGTTATCATGAATAAATTTGGGAGACCAGCTACCATCAACCCTAGGTATGTTCTGGGCCCTGCTTCCCATTGGCCATCAAGCGTTGGACCATCTTCAACCTTGATGTCGATCTCCCGCATCGCTCCAGTCATTGCATCAAAACCCGTCGCAAAAGCTATGGCGTCCAGTTCGTAATGTTGATCTGTAGTCCGTATACCGGTTTCAGTTATTTCCGTTATTGGCGCACTTCTTACATCAACAAGCTCAACATGTTCTTCATTAAAAATTTCATAGTATTGACTATCCAAGATAAGTCTTTTCGTTCCAATGGGATGATTATCAGGGCAAAGTAATTCGGCAGTCTTGGGGTCTTTCACTGTTTCTCTGATTTTATTTCTAACAAACTCAGATGCTGTGTCGTTAGACGCCTTGTTAAGCAACAAGTCAGTATATGCATATAGATAACTTATACTGCCGCCCTCCTGCCATTTTGCCTCGTAACTTTTCAATCGTTCTTCTTCGGTCACTTCTAATGCCGATTTAGTTGGGGGAGGAAACCCTGCTATGCCAAATGGCGTATCATAGGCAGCTTTGCGGCGCTCAGAATATTCTGCTTTATGCTTCCGCTCTTTTTCAGGGTTTAGAGAAGCATTTCTCGCTGGCAGACTAAAGTTTGCGGTCCGCTGGAAAACTGTTAAATGCTTTGCTTGCCGTGCAATATGGGGCATCATCTGGATCCCAGATGAGCCCGTACCAATTACGCCAACACGCTTTCCAGAAAAATCGACCCCTTCTTTAGGCCAAAGACCAGTATGGTACCAGTCTCCTTTGAATACGTCTAAGCCAGGAAACTCTGGCTTCCTTGGCGTTGATAGATTTCCTGTAGCCATTATACATACCGGGGCTTTGAAAATTTCATTTGTATCAGTGCCTATGGTCCAAATACCCGCGTCTTTATCAAACGTCGCACTTGTCACGCGAGTGCTCAATTGGACATCTCTCATCAAATCGAAACGATTTGCAACGTGTTGGATATACTCTAATATAGCTGGCTGCGTACCATATCTTTCGGGCCATTTCCAATCTTGTTGTAATTGCTCATCGAACGAGTAAGAATACTCCATACTTTCAACATCACAGCGACAACCAGGGTAACGATTCCAGAACCAGGTCCCACCTACTCCATCCCCAGCTTCTAATACTCTAATCGAAAGTCCCATTTTCCTGAAACGGTATATGGAGTAAAGACCAGCCAATCCTCCACCAACAACTAAAATATCAAAATCATAGTTAGTCGATTTTGATTTAGAAGCACCCGCGTCTGGCATTATTGTTCCTTTCCTATGCGACTTTATTCATAAACTCTAGTTTGGGCCGCAGTGATATCATATTCAGATAAAAAGAAGGCCAAAAAATCGAACTCAACTAACGATATCACCATCTTGTAACACAACAATGAGAATAGCGAGATCAGTCGACTACTTCTCTATATTTTGCTGAAATGCCTTTTTCTGTGCAGACGAGGCCTCTGCCTGATATTTTTCTTTCCACTCTGAATAGGGCATCCCATAAACTATTTCTCTTGCTTGATCATAATCTAAATTTTGACCGCGTTCCTCAGCAGCTGCTAGGTACCATTTGGATAAGCAATTTCTGCAGAAACCTGCCAAATTCATCAGATCAATGTTTTGTACATCTTTGCGCTCATCTAAATGTGCCATTAACTGGCGAAACGCTGCCGCCTCTAACTCAAGTTTTGTTTGTTTATCAAAATGCTCGTCCGGACTTGCCATAAGATTCTTCCAACTCTTAATTATCTGCTAATTTGTTGTCCTTGTGGTCAATCATCAACCATTATGTACCAGATTAGACACAGCATCAAAAATTACAAGCATCGCATTTGCCAAAAACTTAAATGGAGTCCAAAGAAGGAATTACTTTTTCAAGTGATGAAGCAAATACCTCTGCCCACTTCTCTGCACCAGATGTAAACTCTATCAAATCTTGCCTAAACTCAACTGCTATTGAAATGAGATTGTGTTCGGGTACGTGTTTTAGGAAAGTATAACCAGCGGGCTCACTTCCCGAATAAGGCTTATTGTCTCCAACATTTAGTGAACTATTCTCACGCAAGCTAGATATCAATGGATATGCTAAACGCTTATCGTCTTTCCATAGAATACCTATCTGCCATGGTCGAAAAACTCCATCCATAACAGGTGTAAAACTGTGTAGAGCGATTAAAAGCTGATTTTTTCTTTCATGCAATGTTGGCCTCCAACGCCTCAAATGTTGATCAATAGCGTTGTGGTAAGGATAGAATATTTCTTCTTCTCTAAGCTTCTGCAGGTGCGGATCAAGATCCTTATTGCCCGGTATCTCCGTTTTATCCGAGACAGAAGGTATCGATCCAAAACTGCCCGGGCGTCTATTACAGTCTATGACAAGTCTAGAATAATTTGCCACTATCAGGGGCGCATCAAATCTCTTTGATAAATAATGCGCGACGGCGTTTATTCCAATATCATAGGCCACATGGCGTCTTAGTTCGTTTTTTGGAACGCCAAGAGTTTCAAGCTCTTGTGGTATCGCGTCTCCATTATGGTCTGAAGTAAACAAGAGGCCAGAATTTTTCCCAACTCTATATTGGGAAAAAGCTGCAGGGTCGTTTAGATTTAAAAGTGACAATAAAAGCCCCGAATCAATTTGCAAAGTGAACACAAATTATTGCTTGTCGTTACCAACAAATAATACAAAAACTTAACTTTTCCAAAATTATTTTTTCTCCCGATCTCATGGTATAAAATAAGCAAGTTAGCTAAATTCACGTTTCAAAATCTTCATAAAGGAAACTTTCTATGCATTTTGGAGACCGGCTTATTAAAAGCACTCACAAAATCGGAAATCCGCTTTGTGTGGGACTTGACCCATACCTAGATAAAATCCCCCCCTTATTCCAAAATGGTACAATGAAGCCTAATGACCCGCGGACAGCACTCGCAGTTGAAACGTTTTTAAAAGCTGTGGTTGATTTAATCGTTGACAAGGTAGCGATTGTCAAACCTCAGTCAGCGTTTTTTGAGCGGCTCGGATGGAGAGGCATTAAAGCTTTGGATGCTATTATACAATATGCTCGCGGCAAGGATATTTTGGTTCTTATGGATGCTAAACGAGGAGACATTGGAACTACAGCTAGGGCATACGCACAGACCTATCTAAGTAATGAAGCCCCGCTACTTTCCGATGCATTAACAGTTAATCCATTTTTAGGCAAAGACACCCTAGAGCCATATCTAACTGAAGTTAACGATAATAATAGAGGCCTTTTCATTTTGGTCAAAACAAGTAATCCAGGTTCTGGGGATTACCAAAATGTGCTTGTTAAGAATATACCTCTTTACGAATTAATAGGTAAGTCGTTGCGTTCAATTGCCTCTGGGTATGTTGGATCAGCTACTGGCTGGTCTTCCATAGGGATTGTGGTTGGCGCAACCTATCCAGAACAAGCAGATCGACTCCGCGAAATACTACCGAATGTGCCATTTCTAATCCCGGGCTACGGTGCACAAGGCGGTGCAGCCGACGATGCCGTCAAAGCTTTTGTAAAAGGGAGTAACGGTTATGAAGGTGGGATCGTTAATTCATCACGGGGAATACTATTTTCCGATGGAAGTTACACCTCGAGCCCAAAAATATGGGAGACAACTCTTAGGACTTCGGTTCAACACGCTGTTGATGGATTAACCGAAGCACTAGCGCGAAAGCCCTAGATTCTGCATTCTAACAGAAAAATTAATGGAAAAAATTTCATGAAAATAAGCGCTATAGAAACTATTCGAATAGATGAATTCCCAAATTTACTATGGGTACATGTTTGCACTGATGATGGAATTGTTGGATTGGGTGAGACTTTCTATGGCCCGGGGGCAGCGGAGGCTCATATACATGAAACTATTGCACCAATAATCCTAGACCAAGACCCATTACTTATTTCTAAACATCATTCAAAACTTATTGGTTATGTTGGATTCAGTGGAGCAAGTGCAGAGCAACGCGGGCGCTCAGCTATAGACGTAGCCCTTTGGGATATCTGGGGACAAGCAACCAATCAACCTATTCATCAACTGCTTGGAGGTGCAGTCAGGGACGATATAAGAGTGTATAATACATGTGCTGGCTACCGGTATGTTAGAAAAAGTTCTGGCCAAAGCACTAACAACTTTGGACTCGATACAAGTGAAGGCCCTTTTGAAGATCTTGATGCATTTTTGAATAATGCAGATGACCTCGCGAACTCGCTTCTCGAAATGGGTATAGATGGCATGAAAATTTGGCCATTCGATTATGCCGCGGAGTTATCAAGAGGCCATCACATATCAAGCGCTGATATGAAAACAGCTTTAAACCCATTCGAAAAAATACGGAAATCCGTCGGCGACAAAATGGACGTTATGGCCGAGCTTCATGCCCTTTGGGATCGGCCAAATGCCGTTAAAATTGCTCGCGAACTGGAACAATTTTCACCTTACTGGGTCGAGGATCCCGTTTTCATGGATCATCTCGGTTCATTAGATCGTGTAGCACGATCTACATCATGCCCCATAGCAGTGGGAGAGACACGTGGAGGTATTGCCGACTATAGGTACCTCCTCGAATTAGACTCACTTAGCTTGATTATAATGGATATTGCCTGGTGCGGTGGCCTCACCGAGGCTAGAAAAGTTGCTGTGATGGCTGAGGCGTGGCACGTTCCTGTTGCTTTTCATGATTGCACAGGTCCCGTAGCCTTAACTGCTTCCACTCATCTTGCTATGGCTTCAAAAAATTGTGAAATACAAGAAATAGTAAGGGCATTCTATTTTGGCTGGTATACTGAATTGATGACTAGCCTCCCTCCGATAAATAATGGCAGAATTTCCGCACCCAATGCCGCGGGATTAGGAACAGCACTCCAACCAGAAACATTAAAGAGAAAGGATTGCCACATCAGGCGGTCTCTCCCAAGCTAAAACAAGTTACATTTTCAAAACATGCAAAGCCGAAATAGTAATAAGATCAGAGAAAAATTATCTTTGAATATTACCAATTTTCTTAATTACAATTGTTTATTTTCTAAATTGCAATTGACAGCTAATCATTATCCCAAGGTTATTTATTGATGGAATTATGGATACCCATAACAATACTTGCTGCGTTTTCCCAAAATTTAAGGTCTGCACTTCAAAAACATTTAAAGTCTAAACTTAGCACTGCTGGCGCCACGTATATTCGTTTTTTCTATGCGATCCCATTTGCTCTCGCTTACCTTTTAGTACTCAACCAAGTCTTTGACCTAAAAATGCCCAATCCAAATATGGAATTTGTATTTTTTGGCATAATGGGGGGCATAACACAAATTATAGCAACCGGTCTTTTAGTGTATCTTTTTTCCTTTCGAAATTTTGCAGTTGGAACAGCATATTCAAAGACTGAAACCGCTCAGACAGCGATTTTCGGCCTCGTAATTTTAGGAGACACTCTCACACCAGGTGCCATACTCGGTATAGCAATTAGCCTAATAGCAGTGATGGCTATTTCCACAGCTCGTCAAGAAACGGGCCTAAAGAGTTTATTTTCTTCGCTTTTGCAAAAAACTGCACTCATCGGAATTGCGTCAGGTACCATGTTTGGTATCTCGGCGATTTCCTATCGAGCAGCTTCCCTTTCCTTAGGTGGTGAGGGGGTCGCTATTCAAGCAGCATTTACCCTCGCTTGTGTGACAGTATTGCAATCGGTTCTTATGTCAGCCTATTTGATTGCAAGGGAACCCGGTGAAATAACAAACGTCATTAAGAATTGGAGTGTGGCAGGGCTCGTAGGTTTAAGCGGCATGGTTGGTTCTGCATGCTGGTTCACTGCCATGACCTTACAAAATGCTGCATATGTAAGAGCGTTAGGCCAAATTGAACTGGTATTTACTTTTGTCGCTTCCTACCTATTTTTTAAGGAGAAAAGTAATTTAAGCGAGATAGCAGGAATAATAGCGTTAGTAATCGGGATCTTGGTCTTGCTAATTGGGACCTAATAATTTTACAGCAAAAGGCTTAGTCGGATGTGGCAAAGGGTACTTATACTTTCTTTTAGTCTGTTGATTCAGTCTTGTTCATTAGCCATTGCGGAGACCGCTCACATGTTTACATTTAAGTCAATTGACGGAGAGTCTATTGCTCTTTCTGACTATACCGGTAAAGCGATATTAGTCGTAAACACAGCGTCTCGCTGCGGCTTTACCCGACAATATAATGGGCTCCAAAGTTTGTGGGAAAAATATAGAAAAAACGGGTTGGTCGTGTTAGGCGTACCATCAAATGATTTTGGAGGACAGGAGCCTGGCACTGAGAAGGAAATTAAAGAATTTTGCCAAGTAAATTTTAATATAAGCTTTCCCATGACGGAGAAAACAAAAGTCAAAGGGGAACAGGCCCATCCATTTTTCTTATGGGCAAGTGGACAACTTGGCACGTTGTCTAAACCACGTTGGAATTTTTACAAGTTTTTGATAAATAAACAAGGAGAAGCTGTAGACTGGTTTGCCTCAAGTACCAGCCCATCATCTCCCAAACTAATCTCAGCTGTTGAGAGGGTTCTCTCGGAAGATGACTAAGTAGTTTATCAAAAACTAGAATTTACCGTCTTTTGCTAATAAGCTGAACTTCTAATTTGAGGCAAAATGTTAAAATGGCCAATTCAGATAAAACGTTTTATAGCGCAACCAGCACGAAAAAGGATTGGCAAGATGTCGTTAGTGATCTTTCTTTTAAATTAGAGAAAGGCTCGGGAACCCTCGGTATTATATACCTTTCCGAAGACCTTTTGGTGTCTTTAGAACACATTATCGAACAATTGAAAATTGAAACCAGCTGCAATAAATGGTTAGGTGCCGTTGGGTACGGGGTTTTGAGCAACTTTGGCGAGTTTTACGGTGAGACCTCAGCAACAGTACTACTTTTAGATTTACCAGAAGAGAGCTTCAAAATATTTTCTGGAAATGAGAATGTAGGGTCAGCAATCAAGGAAAGCGAAACAAAGTGGCTAGAGCGGGCGCACATACCCCTTGCAATAACACATGCAGATCCGAGACAACCGACAACCACGGAGGCAATTAAGAACCTAGCTCAAGAAACAAATAGTTACTTAATTGGTGGTCTAACAGCGGCTACTGGTGAAAGCCCGCACATTTCAGATCAGTCTGGTAAGGCAATTAGTGGGGCGCTACTGTCACCAGAGACATGTGAGATGCTAACAGGGCTAAGTCAGGGTTGTAGTCCAATAAGTGAAACACTTACTATCACTAACTCACAACAAAACATCATTTTGGAGCTCGATGGGAAGCCTGCCTTTGATGTTTTGTTAGAAGTTACAGGGGAAGAATTTCTCGACAACTTACAAAAAATGGGCGGAACAATCTTTGTTGCCTTTCCAATACCAGGATCTGACAAGGCAGATTACACTGTAAGGAACTTGGTCGGTCTGGATCCCCAGAATAAAGTCATAGCTATTTCCGAAAATATTTCTAACGGAGACAAATTACTGTTTTGCCGCCGCGACAAAGAAAGCGCCGTGAAGGACATGTATAGGATGTCTGAAGATTTGAAACGTAGGATCGGCAAAAAACAAATTAGAGGTGGTGTTTACATTTCATGCGCGGCAAGGGGACCTAATCAATTTTCAGATTCCGCTAGGGAAGTTGATATTATCAAGGAAACTTTAGGAGATTTCCCACTTGCAGGCTTCTATGCAAATGGCGAAATCAGCAGAGATGAAATCTATGCTTACACAGGCGTTTTAGCAGTATTTTTATAAAAATAAGCCGCTAATATAAAAAATGAGGCGTATTTCTACCAGACTTACCTTTGGGTCGAACCTGACGACTAGTACGATTTAAAAAATTACTAAAAACCGTAACCGCGGCGGTTAGGAAGTTAGAAAGATGACTGATATTCCGACATACGAAGTTTACGCTATAAGATATGCAGAACAATTAGAACGCGCTGACGGGGCGACTTATTTAGGTGGCGACCCTACAAAGATGATTAGAGGTTTAGACTTCTTTACCTATGTTATAACCGGCAATGGTCAAACTTTTGTTGTTGATACTGGGTTTAATCCTGATCTGTCAGGCGAAGGGGGACGCAATTTTTTAGAGTCACCAGCCGAGAGCCTCTCTAAAATAGGGATTAAGGCTAGTACCGTTGAAAACGTTTTATTAACTCATGCTCATTTTGATCATGTTGGAAATTTAGATGATTATCCGAACGCAACATTTTCAATACACGCTGAAGAAATGAAATCAATCACCGGCCCAGATATGACATTTGCGCCCTTCCGACTTGCTTACCATTCGCGTGATACGAAAAAATTAATTGAGTTGCTTTATGATAAAAGATTAAAGTTTTATGAGGACACGGTAAATACTGTTGCACCAGGCATCGAGTTCCACTTAATAGGCGGTCATTCACGAGGGCAACTAGCGTTGCGAGTCCATACTAGCAGAGGATGGATACTTCTAGCATCAGACGCAGTCCATCTTTACGACGAAGTTGAATTTGAAAGGCCGTTCGCAATATTTCACGATCTTCAGAAGATGATTGAAGGGTACCGCAAGTGCATCAAAATTGCTGGAGGCTATGAGTTTTTAATCTCTGGCCATGACCCCAAAGTGACGGACTGGTATCCAGCTTTAGCACCAGAATTTGAAAAACGTATTTTAGATCTCGGTCAGTTACCTAAAAAGTAATCAAACACCAATAGCCACCCCGTCTCTCCGTGGGTCCGCGGTTCCGGCGAGCGAGCCTGAGGATGGATCTCGTGAAACCGCTTGCATCCCACCACACTGCATTGTAAACGGACCCGGATTTTTGATTTCATGACCTCGACGTTTTAATTCCTCAGTCACTGTATTAGCCACGCGGTCCTCCAACACAACCTCTTTTCCATCAAATAGTCTTGCACGAGGTGCCTCTATTGCTTGCCTCAAATTTAAACCGAAGTCAGCGTAGTGCACTAGTGCCTGCGCCTGAGTTTGCATGATGCCATAGCTTCCTGGAGTCCCTAATGCTAAGACAGCTTGATTATTTTTTAACGAGATCGATGGACTTAAACACATTGCCCATCGCTGTCCACCCACCAAATGATTTGGTGATGCAGGATTCAAATCTCCCCAATACATGAAGTTGTTCATGCAAACTCCTGTACCAGGAATTACAACTGTTGACCCCCACGGCGAACCTAAACTTTGAGTAAGGCAAATCATATTACCTTCTTGATCAGCGATCGAGATAGAAGTCGTATGAGATCTATTTTCTGCCATTTGAGGCGTTACTTGTTCACCAAATTGTTCTGTTAATCCTTCGACAACTTGTTTATCGGCAACACGCTGCCGAAGGGGCTGTATATTTCTATCAGTCAAAAGCTCTACGATTTCTTCAATTGATTTGTTATTGTTATCGATCCGTACACCCGCCGCAACGCGGATAGCACGAAATACTGTATCAAGATGCTCGGTGCCTAGGTGATCAGATTTATCTAAGTCAAAGCCTTCTAAAATTCGCATCGTTAATAGAAATTGAAAAGCTTCGGCCGGCGGGGGTGGTACATGTATATCAAACCCCCGGTACATAGCGCTAATAGGTTCTTGCCATTCCGGTTTGACTGACCGCAAGTCTCTGATAGACATACAGCCACCCAGCTCTTGCAGATGATCAATTATTTTTTTACCCAGCGCACCGTCATAAAGATATGAACTTCCTTGTGATGCGATACCTTCGAAGGTTTTAGCTAATTCGGGTTGCTTCAAAACCCATCCCTCGCAAACCTTTTCTGAGGGGGCACTATATATTTTGCTCCATTCGGACGTACATGCCCTGCTGGCCGTAGTATGAGCCATGTGAGCGTAGAGGGCTGATACAGGAAAACCATCACGCGCATGCTTGATGGCAGGAGACAATACATCCGATAATTTTCTTCTGCCATAAGTATCTAGTAGTTCGCTCCAACCAGCTAAGTTTCCAGGTATTCCACTGGCAGAGGGCCCTGTCATGGTATCTTCTCTAGTTAGGACATTTGACTTAAAGTCAAATGGAACATTAGGCGTAAAATCAAGACACCTGACACGCTTTTCTGCACTAATCCAGCATGTTGCAACCCCCAACCCCGCTAGACTAGACATGAATGGTTCCACAACATTTAGTGTAGAAACTGTAGCAACCATGGCATCAAAAGCGTTGCCGCCACTTTTCAAGATTTCCGCCCCAGCTGCCGAAGCTAGGGGGTGCGCAGAAGCTACCATTCCTCCTAATGCTCTAGAAGGTGAATGAGTTAAGTTCATTTTCTTACCTCCAAAGTTCTTTCTAAGTACCTATTGTAACCTTCACTGGCAATGAGATGTATAAGTCAGATTGCAATACCCTTTGAATGCGTAGATGGGACAAGGTTCTGCACCTGCTTTGAGCGTTTTTCAAGCCAATATTCATAAGGGCTAGGCATGAGGCTATAAGAACTCGAGACTCCAAGCTTTTGTGCCGCATCAATGGGCCAATTTGGATTATGCATCGCCTCTCTTGCTATAGCAATTAGATCAGCCCTTTGTTTTTGGAGGATTTCTTCTGCTTGGTCAGCGTGCACGATCAAACCTACAGCCATGGTATTTATTTTAGCTTCTGCTTTAAGCTTATCTGCATATGGTACTTGATACCCATACCCAACCGGCCCGGCGCTAACTACCGGCGCCCCTTTTATACCTCCTGATGAACAATCTATCACATCAACGCCTTTTTGCTTGAGTAGAACGGAAAGCCTAACATTCTCATCGGGTCCCCAGCCCGCATCATCTTCAACCGACAATCTAACAAATAATGGTTTACCGTCGGGCCATCGTGAACGTACTTCCTCCACGATTTCTAAGGCAAACCTCATTCTATTTTCCTCCGACCCACCGTATCTATCATTCCGGCGATTAACATGAGGTGAGAGAAATTGGTGTATTAAATAACCATGGGCTGCATGGATCTCCAAGACATCAAAACCGGCTTTGTTAGCGCGTTCAGCGGCATCTCCCCATTTTTGGACAATGTCTTGGACTTCATCGACGGATAGTGAACGAGGGGGTGGATCCCCGGGATCACCTTCGCCTGTCGAGGAGACTAATTCCCAGCTTTCCCAATCTTCAATTTCTGGCAAAGGGTCGAGGGGTTTTCCTCCTTCCCAAGGCCTATACCTTCGAGCCTTTCTTCCACTATGACCCAATTGAATACCGGGGCAAGAGCCATGCAATCTAATAAAGTCAGATATTTTTTTGAAGTGAGGAATAAATTCGTCATTCCACAAACCAAGATCACCAACTGTTCCACAACCTCTTCGTTCTACTTTTGTTGACTCAACGAAAACAAGACCTGCTCCACCTGCAGCGTAACGCCCTACGCTCATAACATGCCAATCAGTAGGAAAACCTCTAACGCCCGAATACTGATGCATTGGAGCAATCACTACTCGGTTTTTAAGTTCTATATCTCTGAGAGTAAAAGGTGAAAATAAAAGAGGTGAATTCATAACTTTACCAAACTTTGCTTATAAATTTTTAGGACATCTCAAAAAGCAGCCCCCTACCCTTGATTTGGTCAGGGAGCTTTGCTGCTTTCATCGTTCGCCAAAATAATGATTGCGTACTTGATGTAACCGGTTTACCGAGCGCGCTCTCGATCTTGGGAATCGCTGCTAAAGTAGGCATATCGCAACAGCTTAAAACCACTGCTTCGACATTTTTTTGACTGCCCAAGTTTATGGCTCTTTCCACAATTAAATCACTCGGGACCCGGTTCATGTTTTTAAATTTTTGCTGTGATTCGTCCACGATAATACTTTCGTCCTGTATAACCTCAACCCCATTCTCTTTGAAGAATCCGCATTCTTTATCATTGGTTTCCTGGGGATATGGTGTGATCATAATTATGTTCTTAGCTTTAAAAACTCTCATTGCCTCTACAAGTGCCGCTGCTGCGGTTACTGTTGGCTTCCCTGTCTTTTTTGAAAGCTCAGTTTCATACACTTTTGGGTTACCTTTGGCTGAACTAGCTGTGCAAGCATAAGCGATAACATCTGGTTCTGCAGAATTTACTTCGTCTATTACACGGGGCAAATGGCTTTCCATTTCATCGAAAGGCTTTTCAAACCGTTCAGCGAAAAACGGCATTCGCGAAGTATGTATAGTTATTCCATCCGGTGCCATTTCCCAAAATTCGGTTTCCGCTACAGTATTAGTTGATGGTACCATGAGCGCCATGCGAGCTTTGGCACCATAAACACGTTTAGCAGAAGTTTCCATTTTAGACCCTCTCAGCTGAGATAAATTATTTTCAGTTTGTAAAATCTTAACAAGATGCTTACTGAATTAACAACTATGAAACTAAAGATTTGATAAAAATATGAACTCCACCCAAACAATAAAACTTGCAGCGGTTTCACGAAATTATTTTAACATGCCTATATGGGTTGCCACCCACTGCGATCTTTTTAAAGAAGAGAACCTGCAAGTTGATATCGAATTGCACGAACCTATTGACGAAGTAACGGCACGACTTGAAAAGGGTAAGGTGCAGCTTGCACTTGGGGTTACGGAACACGTTATTCTTAGTCATGAGGCAGGTGGCACTCTAACAATAATAGGTGGTAATATTAATAAACTGCCATTTTCGCTTATTGCTAAACCATCAATAAAGGAATTCAGTGATTTAAAGAACAAGGTAATTGGTGTGTCCTCAAAATTAGCGGGGAGCTCGTCATTGATAATGAAAATACTCGAGACAAAAGGACTGAATTATCCAAAAGATTATGAGTTGGCTGAAGTTGGTCCAATCCTAGCGCGGTGGGAAAAACTTCAATCAGAAGAAATAGATGCTGGCCTCCAAGGCACACCATTAAATCAAATCGCATTAGAACAGGGATTTAATTCCATAGTAGAACCCAAAAGTTATTTTCCTCACTTTCAGTTCACTTCCTTAAATGTCGACGCACGCTGGGCCCAAAACAATTCAAAATTGCTTACGGGTTTTATGAGAGCTTTCATCAAAGCTCATCGACTTTTTTTTAGTGATCAAAAACTTATGCGAGACATAGCTATCAAAGAAACTGGTATTTCTGGAAAGCACGCAGATGCAGCATGGAAAGAATATACTGAAGAAGATATGTTTTCGGTAAATGGTGAATTTAGTATAGAAGGCATTCAATGTTTGATAGATGAGAGTGCTCTGATAAGATCAATTGCCAAAAGGCGAGGAAGGAACGCAGCAGACTATGTAAACAGGCAATTTATTACTGAGGCATTAGGAATGATCTGAATGGTTATCGTAATGACAACTTTTTTAGTTTGTAGGATAATCTTGACGCACCCTAACAATTTCTAGGATTGTTCCTTATGGACTCTGTAACGGTAGCCTTACTCGATCGCTTTTCGCCAATTATCTCGGGCAAACTTCTCTCAAAATTACCTCGAGGTTGGACCCTTGTTCCGATAGATCGGACTACGTTTAAAGAAAGAAAAACTGCGATAAAGAATGCAACTGCGGCATTAGTCATGGGTGCCCCTTTAAACGAAAAACTCCTTGCTGAGGCAGAAAATTTATTGTATATACAAAAATTAGGGGCCGGTGTAGATAATATAGACTTAGACTACTGTATAGAGCATAAAATAGGTGTTGGTAGATTGAATGCAGGTAATGCTGTTCCTGTAGCTGAGCATACCCTGATGATGATGCTCGCTGCCAGCCGTCAACTTGTAACTTTTGACAAAAGTACTCGCGCCGGATCATGGGAAAAAGAGATTGCACGGGGTTCCAATCAACATATACATGGAAAAACAGTTGGTATTGTTGGACTAGGAGCTATTGGGCGTCAAGTTGCTAAGCTTTTATATGCCTTTGGAGTAAATATTCTTTATTGTGATCCTGTGCCAGCACCACAAAAATTGCATAGAACGCTGAACCTGAAACGGGTTGATCTTAGTCAGATTCTTAAACTTTCAGATATTATCACCCTTCACTGCCCACTGAATGCCGATACGAGGAACCTTATAGACAAAAAAGCGATAAAAAATATAAAAAAAGGTGCTATGCTCATAAATTGCGCTAGGGGCGGTCTTATCGACGAGACTGCACTAGTAGAGGCGCTAGAGACAGGGCAATTATTTTCAGCAGCCCTCGATACTTTTTCAAAAGAGCCACCCGATAATGCGTCCCTTCTAGAGTTAGAAAATACTGTGATTTCCCCGCATTGCGCTGGAGCTACGCTGGATAATTTTGATGATATCTCGGAGCGAGCGATAACCAATATAAAATCGTTTTTGAGGGACGAGACCATACCTCGAGAGGACATAGTATACGACCCTAGATGAACGACCTCTGATCTAAAGAAAGTTGTGACGTTAAAGGTATCAATTATAGACACCACTTATAGACGGAATATTTTTAAACCTATTGTTGAGATAAAAAAATGTTAATTGAAATACTGTGTACTGGTGATGAAATTTTAACCGGTAAAACTGTCAACACAAACTACAGTCACATGGCTAGTCGCCTTAACGAAGTAAGCTTAAAAATGCACTGGGGTACAATTGTTGGAGACAGCCGTGAAGACCTGCGAGAAGCGTTTGAACAAGCCTCCAAACGAGCAGATATTGTTATCGTAAACGGTGGATTAGGACCTACAGTTGACGATTTATCACAAGAAATTGCGGCAGAAGCTGCAGGTGTAAAACTCAAATTAAACCAGGCATGGTTAGATAAGATGCTAACTTTTTATGAGAGACGAGGTAGGACCATGCCTCCAAACAATAAAAAACAAGCGTTACTCCCGGAAGGCGCGGAATTTATTGATAATCCAATAGGCACAGCGTGCGGTTTTGCGATTGATATTGGCAATGCAAGATTCTTTTTCACGCCCGGGGTGCCGAGAGAAATGAAGCGTATGTTGGACGAACAAATAATACCGCGCTTACTCGAAATGAGTGGCGTTAAAAAACTGACGACGCTTAAACGCTTTCATTCATTTGGAATTGGAGAGTCTCGTGCAGATCAGATGTTAAATGATATTGAAACAGATAAAAATAAAGAATTCGTTAAACTTGGTTTTCAAGCTCATTATCCACAACTTGAAACAAAGATTGTTATTCAGGCAGAAAATGAGTCTGAAACAGAGAAAATACTGCAACCTATAACAGAGACTGTAAGGGAAAGATTTGGAAATTTTATAATTGCTGAAGACAGTGCAACGCTGGAAGGATCAATTTTAGCAGAATTGGCCAGAACAAATTCAACTCTTGCTACAGCTGAAATGTATACAAGCGGTGCAATTTCAGCCCGCCTGAACCCCCCAGTTGGAGACCCGGACCCCGTAATAAGAAGTTTAGTTTCTAGAAATCTCAAAGAATTATCTCGGGCCGTCAACCTTACTTTACAGGAGGAAGCTATTTCTTTTAACACTGAGAGTGCAGAAAAAATTTCTACTGCTCTCAGAACTGAGGCGGCTTCAACCTATGCCTTCGCCACACTGTTAAATATCGATCAAGACAAGGATGGCATCGAAGCTGGCGGCGATATTATTATAGGTATATCGACAATGGGTGGCTCTTATTGCAGAAAAGCCAGAATACTAGGTGGTCATGAATGGGTGCGTCTGGGAGCGATTGAGCTGACTTTGGATGTGTTTCGTCGGCACCTTATGAAACTTCCTATTGACGAGCGTATAGATTTCGAGAAACGCTAATGTAATCCGCTTTCAAATAACTTTTCATTATTTCAATCATCTATTTATTCAGTGAGCGTTTACAATGCTTGATCATTCAAATTATTTTCCCACCACAGACCAAAAATGGTCATCAGAGCGTGCTTTTTGGCGGGAACGACTGCAACCGGCAGTCAACTTTGCGCTCAAAAACGAGGCAAAATTAGACCGAAACATCCAAAAAGCCCTTGAAAACCGAGCATTTGCCGAACCGCCACCTTGGGGTGACATAATAGGAAAAACACGTCCTAGAGAGGGGCCACATGGGATTATTCTTTTAAAGGGTAAAATATTAACTAAATGGGGAGATATTTCTCGTCCCGATATAACGTTTTCAGTCGCCAAGAGCTTTCTGTCGATTTGCGCGGGGCTATTGCTAGATGATGGCATTATCCCGAGCTTTGACGATCCTATCAGAAAGCTTGTCGACGACGGTGGGTTTGATAGCGATCAAAACAAAGATATCACTTGGCGGCAGATGTTACAGATGACCAGTGAATGGCATGGTGAATTATGGGGAAAACCAGACCAGGTCGACCATAACCGGGATTTAACGATTCAACCAAGCGACAACACGACCAAAGGGACACAGAGACAATTAAAGAAACCTGGAACTCACTGGGAGTACAATGATGTTCGAGTTAATCGCTTATCACTTGCCTTGCTCCGAGTAGCTAAACAGCCACTACCTGATTTGCTTAAAAAAAGGATAATGGATCCGATTAGTGCCAGCCCAACCTGGGAGTGGCACGGCTACAAGAATTCTTGGATAAATTTAGAAGGTCGACAAATTCAGTCAGTGTCCGGCGGATCGCACTGGGGTGGAGGATTATTCATCAACACGTTGGATCAGGCGCGCGTAGGTTTACTCATGTTGAACCGAGGACGTTGGAATGGAAAACAGCTTTTGTCAGAAAATTATATCAGCCAAGCACTTTCACCTTGCCGCGTAAACCCAGATTATGGGCTATTCTGGTGGTTAAATAATAGCGGGAAGCGCCTGACTAACGCTTCGCGTAATAGCGTATGTGCTGTCGGATTTGGTGGTAATTTTATCTGGATTGAACCTGACTTTGAACTTGTTTGTGTTACACGCTGGCTCGAAGGCTCTGCTTACAATGAGTTTTGTCAAAAAGTTTTAAAAGTTATCAGGTCAAACGGGTTAGGATAACTTTACAACATCGTGTTTAGTGAAAACTTGCTGGAGGCGACGCTCCCCTAATCTGTGTTCTTTGCATCAATCTTCTAGCGCTGTTATCAAATGGATCACGGCGGTGCATGGTGGCTCTATTATCCCATAGCAATAAATCGCCAACTCGCCACTTGTGCATGTAGGAGTTACTTGCAAGTGCTGCATATTCCCACAAGGTATCCAAAAGTGTTTCTGATGCCTCTCTATCCAATCCGACTATGTAAGCATTCTTTCTTCTTCCAAGATATAGGACAGGCCTTCCGTTGCGAGGATGCGCACACACTATCGGGTGCGATTGCCCTTCACATGTCATAGGGTCATTATCTTCGCGAACACCCTTACGCAAAAAGCCGCCTGAGTTATAGGTGCCATCATGCTTAATCACCTTCTTCTTAATGCTATCGCGGAGTTTCTCGGGCAACGCGTCATAAGCTGCTGCCATGCCGCACAACGAAGTATTACCACCTTCTGGCGGCACCTCAATTGCGTAAAGCATCGAGAAATCGGGTGGATTGGGCAAATACGACATATCTGTATGCCAAACAGCTTCGCCTGCGCCCAGTGAGCCGATAGGTTTATCATTATCATCCAAAATGTTGGAAACGATATAGATTTCAGGAAACCCGTCGACAGCTGTTTTACCATTCTCCATTTGTGGAGCATGGTCTAAATCACCAAACATTTTACTAAATTTTACAAAACTTTCCGGCGAAAGTTCCTGGCTCCGAAAAAGGAGCCCCCCATAAGTATCTAAAGCAATTCTTATGTCTTTAAATTTTACGGCATCGAAATTCGTTATATCAAAATCTAATATTTCGGCACCAACGGAAACTGATAACGGGTTTAAATTTATTTTCGCCATCTCCTATTCCTTCTCCCCTAATCCGTGCACAGTCGTGTAACAAAAGACTTCTAACAGATGAATTGCAATCCTGGAACTATCAAACTTGAGACAAATCAAAATTGGTTGCTTCTGTAATGTCTTTATATTTTAGTGTAAATTGAACTGAAACTTATTAAAATATCAATCCTTCGTCACAACAATTATTTGCAAAAAGTCCGGCATAATAAATAAGTAATTTGAAAAGTGAAACAAACTTGTAGGAGTTAGCATTGACCGTAATAAGAATGCGCAACCAAGAAAAAAGACGAGATCGGAGGCAACATTCTAATTTAGTGCTCATCTTCGAAGAAAATGAATTCCGAGTCATTGATTGCAGTTTAGGCGGATTAGCAATTTCCAATGGAATAGACATCTTCAAAAAAGAACAAGAATTGCTCGCTATACTGAGTATGCCACTTAAAAATCAAAAACCTGTAACAATGAAGATTGCTTTGAAAGTGACTAGAGTGGATGATCAAGCAGAACAGACTGCGTTTCAATTTGAAAACCTTTCAAGCGAGAACTTTACGATTTTAGAAAAGTATCTTACTCACAGAAGCACGCTTCCACTTAAATAACTAAAGCATTACAAATCCAATGCACTTATCGATTGGGAAAAAATGAGAGAACGAGATCTTGTCTGGAACAAATTAGAAAAAGCTCGCCGAAAGTTCAACCACGCGTCAATTTTAGACCAGTTTCAAAAGGATCCGCAACGGCATGATGTATTTTCCTTCCGCCTAAATAATCTTTTCGTTGATTTATCAAAAAACCTCATAGACCAACAAGTTTTAAAAGATTTACAGGAACTCGCAACCATCCAGGAGGTTGATAAGATAAGGGAAGGCCTTTTTAGTGGCGCAATCCTAAATAATACTGAGAAAAGACCAGCTCTTCACGTTGCTCTAAGAACGCCAAAGAGTAGTGTTATAACTGTCCAAGGGAAAAATATCGTCCCAGAGGTCCATAGACAGCTTGACGAGATGATGTCTTTTGCCGATTCAATTAGGAATGGTTGTAAAAAAGGCCTTACAGACAGGCGTTTTACTAATATCCTGCATATTGGATCAGGAGGCTCTCTTACCGGACCAATGATGGTATTAAAAGCACTAACTTCGTATCAAACCCCACATATACAGATCGACTTTGTAGGAAATGCTGACAGTTCAGACTTACAAGCCAAATTACGCAAACTAGACCCTGCAACGACACTTGTGGTTATCGCATCCAAGACATTCTCTACGCAAGAAACCATCCTCAATGCCGAAACCATGAAAAAATGGATGCTTGAAAGACTTGGACCATCCTCCTTATCAAAACATTTTGTAGCAATAACCGGAAACAAAAATCGCGCAAATTCTTTTGGAATTGTAGACCAAAATATTTTTGAGATCTGGGAATGGGTTGGTGGTCGCTTTTCTTTATGGTCAGCTGTAGGCTTGACAATTGCTTTGGGTATTGGTTCCGAGAATTTCAAAGAATTCTTACGAGGTGCTCGCACAATAGATGAGCATTTTCAAAACACCGCACCAGAAATGAACTTACCTCTAATTCTCGGAATGCTCGAAATCTGGTACACGTCCATTTTGAATTTTGGGTCGCGTGCTATAATTCCATATGATTATCGCCTTCAAAATTTTGTCTCATACATTCAGCAGTTAGAAATGGAATCAAATGGCAAATCTGTCGACAAACTCGGTAATAAAATGACTAAAAAAACTGCTGCTGTAGTTTGGGGAGCAGAGGGTACGAATGCCCAACATTCTTTCTTTCAGCTTCTACATCAAGGAACATCTGTTATCCCATGTGATTTCCTGATTGCTGCGGTTTCCGACGAAGAATTTGCAGGACATCAAGAGGTATTGCTAGCTAATTGTCTCGCACAATCTAGAGCCCTGATGACTGGCCGCAATCTAAAAGAAACAACAAAAAGATTAGGCGACTGCGGGCTTTCAGATGAAGATTCCGACCGTCTTGCGCCACATTCTTCATTCGCAGGAAACCGCCCTTCAACAATGTTTCTATTCAAACAATTGACCCCGAATATACTAGGACAATTAATAGCTATTTATGAACACAAAGCTTTCGTCCAGGGGGCGCTGTGGAACATCAACAGCTTTGATCAATGGGGTGTAGAGCTTGGCAAGGAACTGACTAATGAAATATTGCCGCTTTTACAAAACAAAACCATCGCCTCTAATTTAGACCCGTCTACAGCAAATTTGATGGAAGAAGTTTTTAGATACCGCAAATAATTTTTGTTTGAAATCTCGATAGTCGGATAGTTGATTTAGGGCAATCTGCATCTGGAATATCGACCTCTATTATCACTAATAGGATTTTAAACTCGTAATGATGAAGTTAGAGTAGTGATAGTGCATAAAGATATCTGTGCTCGAGTTTATCGATGGAGAAACAAATAATGGAGACTGTTGGCCTTGGATTTCACTTTGAAGATTTGCCTATCGGTCGCCAATTTAAGACGATAGGCCGAACTATAACAGACGCGGATATAACAAATTTTATAAATGCGACGGGTATGGTTGAGTCGATGTTCACAGACTTAGAATTTTTAAAAACAGACAGTGATATTAAAGGAAGGGTTTCACCGGGCGCACTTGTGTATACATTCGCAGAGGGCTTACTCGTGCAATCTACCATGCAACACACAGGCTTTGCCTTCCTGAATATGGAATTAGACGTTAAAGCCCCAACATTTTCTGGTGATACAATACATGTCGAATGTGAAGTGGTGGAAGCGCGTTTAACAAGCCGATCAGGGCGCGGTTTAGTAAGAACCAAAAACCATATTATCAACCAAAAAAATGTAACTGTAATTACGTATACACCTCTCCGAATGATTAAGTGTAAAAATCCAAACATCACCAAAAATGATTAAGATATGAAGTCGCGGGAAGATGAAAATATTGGTCCATTAACAGGCGTCCGCGTCCTAGACTTAACGATCAACGTCCTTGGGCCGGTAGCAACCCAAATCCTCGGTGACCTGGGAGCCGAAGTAATTAAAGTAGAAACACCTTCGGGCGATCCCATGCGGTTGATTGGTTCAAGTAAGACCGGTATGTTAGGTCCCTTTTTTCAGACAACAAACCGCAACAAGAAAAGTGTTGTATTAGATCTTAAAAAGATTGAGGAAAAGAATGCTTTACTCAAAATAGCCGTTGGTTGTGATGTTTTTGTTCACAACATGCGCCAAGCCGCGACTGCGAGATTGGGCATAGATTATAAAAACTTAAGAAAAGCTGCGCCAAACATTATTTACGCTTCCGCAACAGGTTATCGCAGAAACTCCCCAAAGGATGGACGTCCGGCATATGATGACGTAATTCAAGGGGAGAGCGGCTTAGTCGATTTAATTGATAAAACCAATGGTGAGGCGCGATTTGTGCCAATGCCTATTTCAGACAAATTTTGTGGACACACGCTGGCTTCAGCCATTGGAATGGCACTGTTTTCTCGCGAGAAAACCGGAAAAGGCCAAGAAATCCACGTCCCAATGCTGGAAACAATGCTAGCGTTTAATCTGACGACACATCTTTGGGAAGGCACCAAAGGCCCAACTAATGATCTTGGTTATCCTCGGGCACTATCGCCTTACCGAATACCTTACAAAACTAAAGATGGTATGGTCTGCGTTCTGGCACACACCGACGAACAATGGCATAGATTGCTGAGAGCAATCGGGAGATCAGATTTAATTGAAGATTCCAGATTCACTAAACTTTCCGAGAGGGCCCAAAATATTGCCACACTCCAGTCTTATCTGGCTGAGGAGCTCGCTAAATTCACAACGGCGGAAGCATTCCGAAAATTAGACGAAGCCGACCTGCCTAACGGTCCCGTTGCTAAAATCGATGAGTTAATGATGGACCCCTACTTACAAGAAACAAATTTTTTCCAAAAAATAGACGATCCGCATGAAAACATTGTCTTTACCACAGCGCCGCCAGTCGATTTCTCAGGCACACCAGCGACTGTGAGGTCTGCTGCTCCCGCTCTTGGCGAACATTCCGAAGAAATCTTGCTCGGCGCTGGAATTTCAAAAAATATCGTCAACAAGATTATTAACAAAGGTCGGTAGAATGCCGAAGCTTACCGACTACATAAAATATAGCGACGCCCAAAAATACTTTAGTAAAGAAGCGCTCTGGGAACTTTTCGATGGCAATAAAGATGAGCTAAATATTGCTAGCGAGTGTATTGATCGGCATCCAAGACTTAATACAGCAATACGAATTTGTTACGAAAAAGGCAAAAGTCGTTCTATTTCCTTTGGCGAGTTAATAGATAATTCCAATAGATTCGCAAATTTCTTAAAGTACAAAGGACTGAAAAAGGGCGACAAAATAGCCATAATGCTTGACCCATCACTTGAGTTCTATACAGCATTGTTTGGAACGATGAAGGCAGGTTGCGTTGCCGTCCCCCTGTTTACAGCATTTGGACCTGACGGGCTTTTGGCAAGAATAGAGGATTGTCAACCGAAATTACTTATACTCGCTCCTGAAAAATCCTCTCTCATTTCCAAAATAAATTTGGAAACTATTATTGGCGACGAGACATTACTTAAAGAACTATGCAATTTCGATAAAGAATTTGTAGCCAATACAAATTCCTCCGATATGGCAATGTACCAATATACTTCAGGAACCTCTAGGGAATTACCTGAAGCAGTAAAGCATAGGCACAAAGCAATTGTTACTGTTATGATTGCTGCACTATATGCAACCGGGGTAAGACCGGGCGACAAATACATGTGCCCATCCTCTCCCGCCTGGGGCCATGGTCTTTGGCATGGAACTCTTGCTCCGCTTGCGTTAGGTGTTGAGATTGCAACCTACTCTGGAAAATTTCATCCAGGCAGGCTTCTCGAAGCACTGGAAGAATTTGAAACTACCAATTTATCCGCAGCAGCGACTCATTACCGAATGATGCGAAATCTCGGCGACAGTGAATCTAGAGATTTAAAACTTGAGAAGCTCTCGTTCACAGGGGAACCATTAGATACAGAAACAGCTATCTGGGCAAAAAAACAATTTGGCCATGATGTATGCAGCATTTATGGGTCAACAGAAGTGGGAGTAATAATTGCGAATTATCCGGGAGCTAAAGACCTCCCTGCCCGGCTAGGATCACTTGGCAAACCACTCCCCGGTTGTAAAATTGATATTCAAGACGCCAACGGGGTATCTTGTACTGTTGGTAATATTGGGGAAATTAAGCTGTTTAAGAATGGCACTTGGTTTCCGGTAAAAGATTTAGGAAGCTTTGACCAGGATGGATACTATTTTCATCACGGCAGAGCTGATGACGTTATAATTTCGGCAGGATGGACCATGAGCGCAGTGGAAATAGAGGATGTTTTGCTGAAACACACAGCAGTTGAAGAGGCGGCCGTTATTGGCGTTCCAGATGAAGAACGAGGCCAGATAGTTAAGGCATTTATTATTACAAAATCTAACGAAAAGACTTCATTGGTAAAAGAGCTACAAGCATTTACAAGAGAACGACTTAGTCTGCATGAATACCCCCGTCTAATAGAATTCACAGATACTCTTCCCAAGACACCCGCCGGGAAAGTTAATCGAAAAGCATTACGAGAGTCGACTAATAAGGATAATAAACGTGACACATAAACATCAAGACAATTTAAAATTTCCACGCATTACGGAGGCTGCTTTAGAAGAGCTCCGCAACCGTCTTGGGGTAAAAATTTCACGAGACCCAGAACCTTGGTGCTTTGAGGCAACACGCGACAATATTAGACATTATGCACATGGAATTGGTGATGATAATCCGCTTTGGTGCGAGCCCGACTACGGAGTACAAACAAGATACAACAGCATGATTGCGCTTCCATCTTTTCTTTTTGCCACCAGCCGTATTGCTTCTGGATATGTTGGTGGTTTACCTGGCATACATGCAATGTGGGCGGGTGCTGACTGGAAATGGCATCAACCAGTATTCCGAAATGATGAAATAACAACAGAATCATTTCTAAAAGATTTGATTGAGCACGACACTAAATTTGCGGGCAGAGCTATACAACAAATCTACCATGTTGATTTCTTTAATCAATCAGGTAGCCATGTTGCGGAGTGTGATAGCTGGTGTTTCAGAACGGAGCGTGACACTGCTAGGGAAGAGGGCACAAAATATAAAAATCTGCAGGCTCAGAAAGGTAAAGTATATAGCGAAGCAGAATTAGAGAAGATTTTTAGTTTGTATGCAAATGAGCCAATAAGGGGAGCAAAACCGCGGTATTTTGAGGACACCCAAATAGGTGAAGAATTACCAACAATGGTAAAGGGTCCGATGACTGTCACGGGGTTCATAGCGTTTGCCCAAGGTTGGGGAGGTTTGTATATTCGAGCTAATAAATTGGCTTGGAAGCAAATTGATCGCCATAATGGTCTCGGTATACCCAATAGGTTTAATATTCCAGACTGCCCGGAGCGTGTTCATTGGGAACAAGATTTTGCTCTAAAAGTTGGAGCGCCGGGCGCCTACGATTACGGTCCGGAAAGATGTTCTTGGATGACACACCATATGACAAACTGGATTGGTGATGATGGCTTTTTAGTATCTTCTAGCAGTAAAATTAGACGCCATAACCCTGAAGGCGATACCCTTATGATTAACGGTAAGGTCACGAACAAATTTGAGCAAGATGGAGAAGGCTTTGTTGAAGTAACCCACGAGGCGAGAAACCAAGATGATGAACTATCGGTATTAGGTACTGCAACGGCAAAATTGCCTAGAAAAGCTACGTAGGTCGTTTTAGTTGTGCCGCACGTTCCTAAGAAACAGTAATTTTATAGCGGGAACACCAGCTTGACGCCTTACTACTTCAGCGCTATCTGATAATGGGAAATGAAAGAAGGTCCAATGCCTCTAGATAAGACAAAATACAAGGTTCTTAAACTTGACTGTCCAGCAGAAAAAGTGCTCAGAATTACATTTGACAGACCCGAAACATATAATTCTCTTGATGCCGACGGCCACCGGGAACTTGCTTACATTTGGCGTGAAATTGATGACGATCCTGCCATTAATAGTGTTATTTTAACAGGGACTGGTAAAGCTTTCTCCTCTGGCGGCGATTTTGAAATGATCGAAAAAGTGATGGACGATTTCGACTTTCGTGCTCAGATATGGAAGGAAGCAAAAGACCTTGTTTATAACGTTATAAATTGTTCAAAGCCGATTGTATCGGCGATCAACGGACCTGCTGTAGGTGCTGGGTTAGTGGCCGGGTTATTGGCCGACATATCAATTGCCGGGAGGAAGGCAAAAATAGTAGATGGACATACTAATCTCGGCGTTGCTGCAGGGGACTCGGCGATAATTAACTGGCCATTACTATGCGGCATGGCAAAATCGAAATATCTGTTACTCACTTGTGAACCCATTAATGGCGAAGAAGCTGAAAGGATTGGACTAGTTTCACTTTGTGTTGACGACGAACTCCTTCAGGATAAGGCACTAGAAATTTCAAAAAAACTCGCAACTGGTGCTCAGAGTGCAATTAGATGGACTAAGTACGCGTTGAATAATTGGTATAGAATGGCCGGACCTGCTTTTGATGCTTCAACCGCACTTGAAATGCTGGGCTTTACAGGACCTGAAGCAAGAGAAGGTCTGGCTTCCCACCTAGAAAAAAGAAAGCCCAATTTCCCAAGCAAAAGTCCAGTCTAAGGAACTTATGAATGCTGAATGACCTAGAAAAAAAAATCTCTTCCGCTCCGGTAACTCCAGTCCCTGCCGCCACAGTAATGGTTCTTAGAGACACTCCTAGCGGGATTGAAGTGTTGATGGTTCAAAGGACGAAAAAGGCCGATTTTGCAGGAGGGGCTCTATTATTCCCTGGCGGCAAGGTGGATGGGGATGATCACCATCTTTTAGAATCCAAGCTTTGTGACTTTTCGGAAACGATCGATAACGAATTGCGCGCCCTTAGGATTGCAGGTGCTCGAGAAATCTTTGAAGAAGCGGGATTACTATTTGCGCGTGATGCTGAGAGTGGACAATTAATAGACGATGTTAGGGCACAAGCGATAACTGGCAGGTACAGGCAAAAACTACTTAACAAAAAGCTAACGTTCAGTCAGATAATAAATGATGAAAATTTAATGATAGCAACAGATTTGCTAGTGCCATTTGCACACTGGATTACGCCCATCACTGGTAAAAAGAGATTTGACACTCACTTTCTAATTGCCAAAGCGTTAAAAGATCATGAGGCCTCTCACGATGGGTCAGAAACACTAGATACGATTTGGATTAGACCCAAAACTGCCATCGCAGATGCAAAAGCAGGTAAAAGGCGCGTAGTTTTTCCTACTCGGATGAACTTAAAAAAAGTGGACGAGTCGCCCAATGTGCAAACAGCAATCGATATTGCAAAAAATACTCCTGTTGTGACCGTACTTCCCGAAGTCTCAGAAGTGGAAGGTGGCCGTCATTTAAAAATTCCGATTGAGGCTGGCTATGGCATCTCGGAAATAACAGTAGATTATGCAGCTTCAGATCAACCCCCACCTCAGAATAAATAAGGATGGTATAAGATGGACTTTAATTTAACTGAAAACCAGCAAACTATTCGAGATACGATTTTAAAAGTGGCTAGTGAGTTCGACGACAGTTACTGGCTTGAAAAAGATAAAGCAGGCGGCTTCCCAGAAGATTTTTACTCTAAATTTGCTGAGGACGGCTGGCTTGGGATAGCCATGCCTGAAAAGTATGGTGGTGCCGGGCTAGGTATAACAGAGGCTTCTTTAATGATGCAGGCGGTAGCCGAGTCTGGAGCTGGAATGAGTGGTGCATCCGCTCTACACATGAATATTTTTGGATTGAAACCTGTTGAGATTTTTGGGGATGAAGAACAACGGGAACGATTTCTACCGCCCCTTATAGCTGGAAAAGAAAAAGCCTGCTTCGCTGTTACAGAACCTGACGTAGGTTTAGATACAACAAAACTCAAAACTAGAGCAACGCCCGACGGGAATGGTTATGTCGTAAACGGCACCAAGGTTTGGACTTCCACGGCTCAGGTGGCAAAAAAGGTCCTTCTTCTCACACGCACGACTGATGTGGAAGACGTGCGGAAACCCACAGAAGGATTGACGCTATTCTACACTGATCTCGACAGGAACGCTGTAGAAATACGAGAAATTGATAAGATGGGACGTAAAGCTGTTGATACAAACGTCCTGTTTATTGATGGACTAAAGATTCCTATTGAAGACAGAATCGGTGAAGAGGGTATGGGCTTTCGATATATATTGGATGGCATGAATCCTGAACGAATATTGATTGCCGCAGAAGCAATTGGCCTAGGCCGAGCGGCCCTCAATAGAGCGACACAATATGCAAAAGATAGAGTGGTATTTGGCCGTCCAATTGGCAAAAACCAAGGGATACAACACCCTCTTGCAAAGTGCTGGGCAGAACTTGAGGCAGCAAACTTGATGACAATGAAAGCCGCCGCTTTGTTTGATAGCGGACAGCCCTGCGGACCAGAAGCAAATGCTGCAAAATATTTGGCAGCAGAGGCGGGATACGAGGCGTGTCAAACCGCAATAATGACCCACGGCGGCTTTGGTTATGCCAAAGAATATCAAGTAGAGCGATATTTGCGGGAAGTTATGATAACAAGGATCGCCCCTATAAGCCCGCAACTCGTTCTAAGCTTTTTGGCGGAAAAAGTACTGGGTTTGCCAAAGTCTTATTAATAAGGCGACTGCACAGCTTAATTTAATATTACACTCAACTGTCGTAGCCTGGATTTTCGCGGTCGAGTTTTCTCAGCAGAGCTTGCCACGCTAAGTCCGCTAAGGCACCACTTCCGTTGTCATCGGCCGGCCCCTTAAATTGGCGAGCTGTATGTTCACATACCTCTTCAGATGGCATTAGCAACTCTTGACCGCCCCCTTGGGCAGACACTTGTAACTGGCACGCCTTTTCCAAAGAATGCATTCTCATAAATGCATCCCCAACACTTCGGCCGCATGTCAAGAGCCCGTGGTTGCGAAGTATCATGGCCATCGAGCCACCCAGATCTCCTGTTAACCTCTCTCTTTCATCTAAGTCGAACGCTATACCTTCATAATCGTGATAAGCGAGATTGTCATAGAACTCCAACGATGTTTGCGCTAGTGGTAACAAACCACATTTTTGAGCTGAAACAGCCATTCCTGCCACAGTGTGCGTATGTAGAACGCAATCCACATCCTCTCTAACCTGATGAATAGCGCTATGTATAGTAAACCCAGCTGCATTTACACTGAATTCAGTATCCATCACTATCTCGCCTTCAGTGTCCAATTTTACGAGGCTCGATGCTGTAATTTCTTCGAACATCAGGCCATAAGGATTAAGAAGAAAGTTGTCGTGTGTACCAGGCACCCGCACAGAGATATGCGTGAAAATTAGATCGGTCCATCCATAGTAAGCAACGAGACGATAACATGCGGCAAGATCAACACGCTTTTTCCATTCCTCCTCCGTTACATTGTCTCTGACTGAGTTTTTTGAGAGTGATTTCAATGCAACCATGATTTATCTCCCTGACATTGCTTTTCGAATCGGACGGTTCAAAGTCTATAACCTTGGGTAAATATAATCATTAACATCTGGCAAATACTACTTCAATGACTTCGTAATATCAGGGCAAATAGATAATGTGGTACACAATACCTGAAACGAGTAGGGTGCGGATTGACAAACCATTCTGGATATTAGATCTTCTTAGCATTATATTTACTTTTTTGAAGCTCTAGTCGAGGTTTTACAAATGACATCCTTTCGAGGTTTCGTCGGAACGCTAATAGCAGCTTCGCTATTGTCGGGATGCTCTAGTGAAGACTTCAATCTATCAAAATTAGCCTCCACAACAGTATCCGGATTCACCGAAAAGCTTGGCGGGTTAAGTCTGGTCAAGCTTGGCGAGAAAGTTGGGATACGGACAGATCCAAAAGTAAAGTTAGATCCTGCTCCATTACCTATATATGCTATAGGAGATACCTTCGTATACTCTTCCGATGGAACGATAGTGCAAGAGCAAGTTGTAAATGTTAATTCAGGACGCGTGACTTGGACTAATGACCAAGGAGCTATGTGGACAACAACTAACGACATAATTACTCCTCAACTCTCATGGTCTTCGCATCCGGAACTGGGAAGAGGTAGGCAAACGCTGATCGGTAACCCTGAAGCTCTATTTCCATTAAAAGAAAATAACACAGTATCTTTTGGCATTAGAGGTAATAGCGAGAATGTACCTACGGGGTGGCGAGACGAAAAAAAATGTCTAGTTGTCGGTCAAAAAGACTTGAATGTCACTGCAGGTGATTACACTACGTTCCAGATTTCATGTAACAGAAAAGGCATAAAAGAGGATTTATATTACTCCCCAGTAGTACAAAACTACGTACTTAGAGTGAGAGACTTTGGGAAAACGAAGTCGCAAAAGGAACTCGTATCGGTACAATTGTCAAATGCGAGGACAAGCAAACTTCCCGTAAAGATCGATCGCCCAAAGGAAGAACACCAAACTAAGTTAAAAAAGCTTCAAGCTAATCCTGACCTATTAATGGATAGAAAAGAGATAAAATCTGCAAATGCTAAGGTAAACGCGTTAATCGACAAACTCGAAACGATGATTGCCAAAATCGAAGGCAATATCGAACCAGCCAACAAGAAAAACGCATCAACTTCACCTCAAACCCAAAGAAGCGGAAAGTATGGGGTACATTTGGCGTCTTATAGGACCTTGAGTGGAGCAAAACGTGGGTGGAAAAAACTAAAGAAGAAGTTTTCCAATGAACTACGAGACTTAAAATTTGCAACAACAGAGTTCGACGCTGGCAAAAAGGGAACTTTCATTCGCCTTATGGCTGTTCCATTCAAAACAAAAGCAGCCGCCAACAATTTTTGCAGAAAATTAAAGGCGAAACGCCAGTATTGCAAAGGGGAACGAGCTCGTCCCTAATTAATCGTCCAAAAATTAGGACACACCATTTTTATTGGCAAGTAAACAGCATCTTTGTTTAGTGCAGCTCATCGTGTGAGTAATTCAGCCCGCGGGAGTATAGACACACACCGTGCGGCAAATATCTAATCAAAATAAATAATGAAACAACTTTAATGAGCATTATAAATAACGGCAAATCAACTAGTGATCACAAACCCAGCGTTCATAATAATGGAGTGATGCTTGGCATTCTGCTCGCTATCTTAGCCGGGTTTTTGTTTGTAACATCAGATACGGTCGTAAAATTAGCCCGGCAGGAGTTGCCTGTTGCAATGGTTGTTTGGGGAAGATTTACCGCCCACTTTTTACTAATGTTATTGCTTTTTCCAGGAAGAAGAATCAATCACCTATTCAAAGTAAAGAATTTTAAATTAGTAATTGTTCGAGGAATATTGTTGCTTCTGTGTACTTGCCTATTTTTTACAGCCATCGGTTATATTGGCTTGGCAGAGGCAAATTCTATAATGTTTATTTCTCCATTTTTTGTTGTTGCGCTCTCTATTCCTTTGTTAAAAGAAAAAGTTGGCGTACGTCGGTGGTCAGCCGTAATTATCGGTTTCATAGGTATATTGATTATATTAAGACCGGGGTTTCAGGAAATACACTGGGCCTATTTTTTAATAATTGGTGTAGCCTTTTTCTTTGCCTTATTCACAATATTAACGCGAACATTAAGTTTCACAGAAACGGCGACCTCTATGTGGTTTTACACAGCGTTGGTTGGGATGGCATGTTCATCAGCGATTGTTTGGTATTATTGGCAAACGCCAACTCTTTCCCAAAGCCTAATGCTACTTTTCATTGGAGCAATTGGCGGAGGTTCACACTATATCGTCATAAAGGCATACCAGAGAGCTTCTGCCTCAATGCTTGCTCCGTTTCAATATTTTCAAATCATATGGGCCACAATATATGGTCTTCTTGTGTTTGACGTTGCACCAGATGGCTGGACGTGGCTTGGAACTATCATAATAATTGCCAGTGGTCTTTATGTTTGGTCACGAGAGCAACAGCTAGGAAAAACTAGAAGAAGTACTAGTTGGCGCGGCGGCGCCCCGAGGTAAAAACTGTCATCATTGAACAAAGCATAATTCCAGCGATACCAAAAAATAAAAAGGATGGCTCTGATTGATCTAATATCCAGCCAAAAATTGGCGGGGCAACTATTCCTCCAATACTAAAACCAGACGTTACAAACCCAAATACTTTCCCAAATGAACCCTCCGGCGTTACTGAACGGACGATCATATCTCGGGAAGGCATGATTACTCCATGCATTAATCCCATCACCCCAAGAAGAATAAAAAGTAGTAAGGAACCCAAACTAAAAAATCCAACACTTGCTATAATCAATGCAGTTGAAAAAAAACAAACCGCGGCAACCGCGTTGTGTTTTTGCGTTCTGTCAGCAATAAATCCGCCTAATAACACTCCGATCGCTCCCAGTACCAGATAGGTTGACAGCACTAACGTAGCCGTTTCAACAGCTGTCCCGTGATGCTGACCGAGTGCTACAATTAAGAAACTAGCTATTCCCGTAGAACCAAGAGATAAAAGCGTAAAAAAGACTAGGCACATCAAAATTGGCGGGGATAAGAGTAGCTTTACACCACTATCACCCGACGATTTATTTTTCGTTTTTTGATCAATTACATTGTTTTTTCGCCGGACGGTATGTTTCAAATCGCGAGAATAAAGCATTAATATGAACGCTGTTCCTATTCCGGCAATTCCGCATAGCAATAAGCCCGAGCTCCATCCTATTGTTGAATTTAGGAATATTATTACTGGCCCTGCGACCGCGAAGCCAGCATATCCCCCAAAAGTATGTAAGCTAAACGCCCTACCCATGCGGGTTTTTGAAACCGACGCAGACAGGATTGCATAGTCTGCAGGATGATAAACTCCATTTGCAGCACCAGCCAAAAACATCAAGGCAACTAAAAACGGATACCCTGGAGCGAAGCCCATGCAACTAAACGCTACACCTTCGACAGCAAGACCCGCGATGAGTATAAATTTTGCACCGAACCTGTCTACTAGAAAACCAAACGGTATTTGGGTTAAACCAGTTGTGCCGCTAAAGACAGCCATTAACAAACCGAGCTCAGTGTATGAGACATTTAAAGCGGTTTTCAAAAATGGAAATAACGGGGGTAATAAATAGATATAAAAATGGCTAAAAAAGTGAGCTGTACCGACTAAGCTCATTACTCTAAAATCGCTACTTTTAACGTTGGCGTATTCGCCTTCATTAATTAAATTAGGTGCAGAATTCATGATTTAATTTCTTTGTTCGTCAAAATCTGTTGGTTTCATCATTCAACCGACAGAAACTACGTTTTAAAGAATAATAATAAACTTGCATATCCATTTATTTTCTACTTTTTATCAAAATCAACGGATATTTTTACTAAACATGAGAAACATTCTGCTCATTTGTCTTATCACGTTTTCAACCCTTTGGGTAATTGGGAGTGTTATAGCCATTTCATATACCTGGCAAAATTTTTCTTCTTCAACTTCTAGAAACTACAATATACAGAAATTGAAGTGTAAAACGTTATATTATGAAAACGCATCTAGAGAAAGATGCCTTACAATAATGAAACTTGACAACTTTCAGACGAAAAGTGTTGGAGTATTTAATAGAGTTTTAATTATCACTAGCTTTCCTTCAATATTATTACTCAGTTTTTATTTTTTTAATAAGAAAGATAAAACCCTTAAAAAAAGAATACGGAAAAAATGAGTAAAACAAATGAGAACAACATTACTAGAGCCTGGCAGCGAATGCTAAGTGGCCGCCGTTTAGATTTACTAGATCCCTCACCGCTAGATGTTGAAATCACCGATATTGCCCTTGGACTTTCGAGAGTTACTCGATGGAACGGACAAACCAAAGGCACAGAACCGTATTCAGTTGCTGAACATTCTCTTTTAGTAGAGAGATTATTTACTGAAAATGTATCTGAGAAACAAAACAAGTGGCGGCTGGCAGCCCTTCTACATGACGCTTCCGAATATGTTATAGGTGATATGATAAGTCCATTTAAAGCAGTGATTGGCGATGAATATCGAAGTGTAGAGCAGCGTCTTCAAGAGGCTATACACCTTCGGGTAGGTCTACCCTCTGTCCTTCCAATCTCTATAACCAAACTAATAAAAAAATCCGACCGTCTTGCTGCTTATTTAGAGGCTACGCAATTAGCTGGTTTCTCCGAGGCAGAGGCAAGACGGTTTTTTGGGAATTTCAGAAAAATCCCCAACATTAAAATACAGCCTTGCACAGCTGACACGGCTCGCCATAATTTTCTTGATAAATTTAACAAAATTTTCAAATAAGTTTTTACTATAAAACATCTTTAGACGGCAGCGGACAGCTCTTTATGTATTACCGGACGTATCGGCCAATGGGCAATCATAGAAATTAATCCCAAGACGACCGACACCCACCAAACTAAATTATATGATCCGGTGGTATCATAAACATACCCTCCGAGCCATCCACCGCAAAAAGCACCTAACTGATGTGAAAGGAATACGATTCCATACAACATTGTCATATAACGAGTACCGTACAAATCTGCCACTAATCCCGTTGTCAAGGGCACGGTGCTTAGCCAAAATAAACCCATAAAGATGGCAAAAATGAAAACAACAATATCAGATGGTGGAAGGAGTAAAAAACCAATCATCACAAGAGACCGTCCTAAATACAAACCACTTAATAAATATTTTTTTGGAAACTTTCCTCCTAAAACTCCTGCGGAGTAGCCACCTACGATATTCATTAATCCAATTATACTAAGCGCCCATGCTCCCGTCTCTGCTGATAATCCAAGATCGGTTACGTAGGAAGGAAGATGAACACCTACATACACAACGTGGAACCCACAGACAAAAAATCCTGCACACAGAAACCAAAAGCTATTGTGATTGACAGCCTCAATCAAAGCTTCCTTCATGGATACCTTTCGATCAGTTTTTTCATTCTCAGAGGATGCTGGACTTCTAAAAACCAAAGCCAGTGGAATTATGGCAAGGATTAAAAAGCCAGTTATCAATGACGTCTCGCTCCAACCTATATTCGTTAAAAAATATTGCCCTATTGGTAAAGCGATAAAGCCTCCCAAAGAGCCGGTGGCTCCAACAACCCCTAGGACCCAAGAACGTTTCTCAGCAGGAAATCGTTTTGCTACTGCTGGCATTATTAAAGATTGTCCTGACCCCGCAAGGCCTACGCCAGCCAAAACGCCTGTACTTATGTAAAACATATCAGGGGTAGTTGAGAAAGCCATTACAAATAGACCTGCACTATAAAATAGTGTTCCCAAAATAATTGTACGAAATGCGCCGAATTTATCTGCGAACGCACCTACAAAGGGCTGAGCAAATCCCATTACTAAATTTTGAAGCGCTATTGCTAATGCAAAAACCTCGCGGCCAAAACCAAATTCAAGCGAGATCGGGCTCAGAAAAATTCCAAAACCATGCCTTACACCGAAGGAAATCGCCGTAATTAAACCACCTACAATTAGAATTACATAAAGAAAGTTCGAATTCGAAATTTTATAGATACCGCTCCCATGCACCAATTCCGAAGTTTCAATTGCTGATGCTACTTTCATTTTTTCGGAATTTTCGTTATCCGTTGTATTAAGGTATTGGTTCTTCAGCTCCGCCTCATTATGGGCAATCGATAGGTCATAGAAAAATAATTGCTGATATTTCCAGATGCTGTTTTCTTCGTCGAAAGCAGCCCCAATAATCCTCACTTTAAGACCTGAAAAATCGGCCTTTTGATCTTCTAATTTCACAACCAAGCTATCTAGTTTTTGAGCCTCCTCTATTGTCTCCCATGATAACGCGCCCTTGGTTTGCAAATAATAATTTTCAAATTCGTGGGACATCATTCATCTAGTTTCATTAAATTAAAATAAAGTCTATGCTAAGCGTGGATAGGTCTGTTAAAACGAGGATTAGTGGTAAAAGGAGAAAATCCCGAAGGATTTTTATTTTATTAAAAATTTATTTAGTGATCGCATTTTATTGCGGTAATTACAATGGCCGGTGCTTATTAATAATTTTAGGCGACGAGCTATATAAGGGAATTTGCAATGACAACACCTAAATTTGCATCATTGAACGGTGAAATAGTTGAATGGGATAAAGCGCAAGTTCATGTAGCCTCAGCAGGCTTTAAGTTTGGAACAGCGGTTTTCGAAGGCTTGCGAGGCTATTGGAATAAATCCAACGAAGAAATGTACCTTTTTCGCATGAAAGAACACATGCGCCGGCTCGAGTTCTCTCAGCGTTTTATGCGCTTCAACGAACTTCTGACAGGAGAGTCTATAGCGCAACAAACTGTCGAGTTAATCAAAGCAAATAATTTTAGAGGTGAAAACCTGCATATTATGACCACGGTTTTTGTATCCGGAATGGGTGGACCAGGTGTCTGTGGCCCTATTGGATTGTCGATCACTGCACAAGAACGCCCTAGAAGTGAACGTGTGCTCGGTGGGGTCACCGCACAAGTTAGCTCCTGGATGAGAGTACCGGATCAAGCAATGCCAATGCGAGTAAAGTGTAATGCAAATTACAACAATGGACGTTTAGCAACGGTCCAGGCGGAAGCAGATGGCTATGATACCGCAATATTCTTAAATTCTCGGGGCAAAGTATCTGAAGGCCCAGGAATGTGCTTCTTTATTGTTAGGGACGGCATTCCAATAACACCTTCCATTTCAAACGATATCTTGGAGAGTGTCACTAGAGACGCTATTTTGCATATAATAAAAGATCATTTCAACGTTGAGCCAGTTGAAAGGGATATTGATCGGTCTGAGATTTCTCTCGCGGACGAAGCTTTTTTTTGCGGAACGGCTTGGGAAGTAACACCAATACTTTCAATCGATAGAAGCAACATAGGAACGGGTTTCGTTGGCAAAATGACGAAGTCTATACAAGAGAAGTTCTTCTCCATCTGCGATGGAACAGATAAGTGCTATCCAGAATGGCGATATGCCGTCTATGGCGATGAAACAAGGAAAGCGGCAGAATGAAGTCATAAGAATCGTCAAATTAGCTCCAGCTTAGTTAAAACGTGAAAAAATAATTACGTGTTGTTGCAAAAGAAATCAAAATGCGCTTTAAAGAAATAGCCGCGGACGTGGTGGAATTGGTATACACAACAGACTTAAATTAATTTGAGTGCCCTATGCGAAAGGATAGGAGTAGAACTGCTCAAAAACGGGGAAACCTTTAAAATGGCAATCCCGTGCCAAGCCTCGAAAATACAACGAGGAAGGTGTAGAGACTTTACGGGCAGCAGCTAAGGTCCTCGAACTACGCTGAAGAGAAAGTCCAGCCCACAAACGCCTGAGGGCGGCAGCGAAAGCTGTAGCTGGGAAGAAAATCTGTCCCTCCTAGAGGTTGCGGGTTCGAGTCCCGCCGTCCGCACCATTAACTCGTACAAATAACACCTAAATCATTGAAATATAAGTAGAATATATCTAATTATATTTTGGTGCAGTACATAATGCATAACAAATCTTCACAAAAATTCTTATATAATCGAGATGGTGTTTATCAATTCATCAGAAGAATTCCGACTGAAATTTTTTTCTAAAAAATAGCTTTAGCTTCCTGGGTATCAATTTAGTCCCCCTTAGATAACCCAATACTTAAGGTGCTTAGGTTAAACCCCTCACCATTCTAAATTTCTTTATTCCGTTAATCCTGCCGTCAGCAGGGCGTTTCGGATGTTTTTCAACGTATCCTTATCTGTATATGGTAGGTTCCCAATATAATCCGTAACAGAGAAACGAATATCTATTGAAGAGATAGTTTCAGCTACGCTTTTCGCAGATGACATCATATTGAGGCCAGTATAGTTGCAACATAGGGTCACTAGCGCATCAATTTTATTCGAGCCATAATTAAGCCGAACTGCTTCATTTGCAGCGTCGATTGACGTGTTTATATCACCCTTATCCCGCAGAGATGATGCGAGTATATTTAGCATCCAAGGTGGGAATGATTTCGCGAGAGAAATTGAATGTTTTAGATAAGTGACTGCTTCTTCTGGTTTCCCTATAAATTGATGTATCTCAGCCGATAAAGCGTTGGCCAGTGGGCAACTTGGTCGCTTATCCATAGCAATTTTTGATGCTTCAAGAGCCTCTTTATGTTCTTTGTTATGTAAGTATAAATTACCCATGAGTATGTTTCCGATACCATCTGGATCATTATTCTTCACTGCCAACTCAGCATATTCTCTTACTTTTTCAAATTGTTTTTCTTTATCTTCAGACCAACCCAGTTTCCCATCACGCCAATAAGTTAGACCTATAAGGCCATAAACACGTCCCACCTCTGGTTCTATGTCTAATACTTTTTGAAACAATGACCGTGCCATACTATTATCTTGTTGAGTGCCCTTATAAAAATGACTTAGACCAACAAGGAAGTTTTCTTGTGCTTCAGGAGCTGAAATTTTTGTTGAAGTTTGATCGGAACTATTATCTAAACCGAAGAACTCAACTCCTAAAGTTTTCGTTATCTCAAAAGCTATCTCATCCTGAAGAGAAAATATGTCGTGGATAATTCGGTCATAACGCTCACTTAATATTATTTGGTCTTGGTCGGTATCTGTTACTTCAATTGTGATTCTGATCTGATTTCCTATTTTCTGAATGCTTCCATTAATTATATACTTTGTATTAATTTCCTTTCGTACCTCTTCAGAAGATGGTGCTTGACCTCTATATTTTTCTACTGTTCCTGTATGTATTAAGAATAATCCAGGAAGTTTAATTAGGGTAGAATGCAAGGTTAGTCGTATACCGTCTGCTATCCCCTCACTATCATCACCACTCAGATTTTTAAATGGCATTATAATAATGGAAGGTCTCTCCGCTGCACTCACGTCAATACTCTTTGGATTGAACAAGCCATAACTTTGTTCGATATCGTTCAACTTTGCCTCGATTGCATCTGAATCAAGTGTATATGCTTTAATAGGATGTTTTATATTTTTAAGATTTAAATTACCAAACTCTTGAAATAAATAATCTATCTTTCCATTAATTTGATCATGAACAGCTGAGCTGATGCAGATACCTCCTGGTGTGGAATGACTCTCTAGCCTTGCAGCAATGTTCACGCCATCCCCATAAATATCGTTTTCTGTTTCTATAATATCGCCTAAATGTATACCAAACCTTAAATTAATATTTTTTTTGCTTTTATCTTCACTGTTCAATAGTAAGACAGATTTTTGAATTTCAATGGAGCATTGTGTTGCTTCTACCACTGACGCGAATTCTATTAAAAAACCATCGCCCATAGTTTTAACAATACGACCACCATGTTGGTTCACAAGTGGATTAATTAAGTCAGTCTGAATTTCCTTTATTACCTCTAAGGTGGCTATTTCATCCTCATTCATCAAAAGTGAATATCCAACTACATCTGCCATTACTATGGCTGAAAGGCGTCGGTGTCGTTGGAGGTCTGTCATATTATTAAGCCTAAAAAAAACGGTTAGATATGATTTGGGTTCATAGCATAATAAATAGTTATTATGTTTAAAGATAAATTGATGGGCAAGATCTAAGCATTCTTGATCCGAGTTAAATCAGCTGCTCACATATGAACAAAGACTGATTTTATGTACCCATTCACTCACTTTATCTAACGGAAATCACTCACCATAACTCTCGCCAACATCACGTGAAGCTCATCCACCAATCTGATCAATTATTTCTTTGGGACATTCAACGGCTCTTAATCGATCTCTCATGGAATGTCTGAATGAATCTACAACACATCCTTCACTGACCATTGGCGTCAACCATTTATTAAAGGGCTGCACTTGCTGAGTTGACATTTGCAAGTTCCCCATCATTATATCTTGGGAATGCAAATAGCGTGGTTGGATCAAATTGTTTGATATGTTTAGCTGACCATAGTGATGTACCAACTAAAGGTACCTTTCTCTCATTTCCACTCGTCTTAAGTCTACGCCAAGGGTGACGGATCAAATTGAGGTTAGGGGTCTCTGTATCGAGAACAATATCAGACTTTAATCATCCAGGCTTCACTTCTCTCAAGCTCGGCCAACCCCATATCTTTAATACGTTTACCAGTGATGTTGATGGTATTATTTTTTAGCTGTAACATTATCAATAAATCTCCTTAGTATTTTGATGTTTAAGTTTAGGCACTGGTATTTTCTAAAGATAAAATGGTTGATCTCGAGCGAAAACTTACAGCAATTTTAGCCGCAGATGTTGTTTCGTTCTCGAAATATATGTCTCAAGATGAAGAGGGAACTCTAGGCCTGGTAAAACGCCTTGAGACGGAAATATTAACGCCCATAGTTAAAGAGCATAGTGGGAAAATTTTTAAGAAAATGGGTGACGGTTATCTTGTAGATTTTCCAAGCGTTGTTGGCGCATTAAAAGCAGCAATTGATATTCAGAACTCCTTGCAACGTACCGCTCTTTCTTACCCTGATAATGTTGCATTAGAGTTACGGATCGGTGTCAATTCGGGTGATGTTATAATAGACGATGAGGATATTTATGGTGATGGTGTGAATTTGGCAGTAAGGATTCAATCGATTTGTAACCCAAGTGCAATAGCTATACCCGTAAAAGTTAACCAGGAAATTCAGGGAAAACTAACAGAAGAATTTGTATCAACAGGCTTCCATCAATTAAAAAATATACAGGATGATGTAGAAATTTTTATGTGGCCACCTGGTATAGAACAGGTGAACAAAACACAGCAAATAAAAATACAAAAATTAAACACAACGCTAATGAAACCCTCAATCGCTGTTTTACCATTTGTAAATATGTCAAATGATCCCGAGCAAGAGTACTTTTGTGACGGCATTACCGAAGACGTTATTACAGAGCTTTCTCGATTTGATAGTGTCTTTGTAATTTCGCGGAATTCAGCCTTTACGTTCAAAAACGTAGCTGTGGACACGAAAACAGCAGCTAAGGAATTACAGGTTCAATATGTATTGGAAGGTAGCGTAAGAAAAGCAGGACAAAAAGTACGGATCAGCGCACAATTAATAGATGGAAATGATGATTCTCATCTATGGGCGGAGCGGTATGATGGGCTTTTGGAGGATGTTTTTGATCTTCAAGAGCAAGTGACTCGACAAGTGGTTATGAGCTTGGTGCCGGAAATAATTTCCAAACAATCGGCAAGAGGGACAAATACTCAAAGGATATTTGATGAGTCCTACGATAAAGCATGGAGAGCGTCAGCCTTAATCTCTGAAGCGCTTCAAACAAATAAACCAGAGCAGGTGGACCTGGCTCTGAATTTGTGTTTAACGGCCATAAATATTAACCCAAAATGTGAAGCCGCATATAATAACGCTGGTGCTTGTCTTTTCGTAAAAAGCTTGTTTGGTTGGGGCGAAGCTCCCGAAAGAGCTTCACAAAAAGCTCTGGAATTAGCAACGCAATTACTGGGAAATATTCAAAATTCAGTAACCGGTTATCGAGTAAGAGGGTTAACGAGGACTAGGCAGGGTGATTTTCGGGCGGCCTTATCTGATCTAGAAAAAGCACGAGAGTTAAACCCGAATGATAGCGAAACGGCGTTTGGTCTTTCATACGCACTTGCTTCACTAGCACGGTCGGAAGATGCAAAAGATTGTGCAATGAGCGCTTACAAGTTAAGCCCAAAGGATCCCTACTTAGGTAGGTTTTTTTATCTAACAATGGCTATGTGTGCGTTTGTAGATAGAGATAATGACAAGTTTTTGGATTGGGCTGAAAAAGCTATTCAAGCTGTTCAAAATGCACCGATACGACGTGCACTTATGATCGCATACGCGTCAGAAATAAATAATTATGAATTAGCTGAACAACATTTTCATCATCTCAGAACCACATCACCTACTTTTATTGAAAGTGTTCTAGATGGCAGAAACATAGTATTTTCAGAACAACAAAGTAATGAACGACTAGTCAACGGGCTCAAAGTATTTTTAAGTACGCTGTCGCAAAAATAAATTCTATAGATCTTTTTATTGAGAACGTTTGCTCTTCATACCGCTCGACTTAATGAAAAACAATACCTCCATCGATAACTAGAACTTGACCAGTGACGCTCTCTGCGCGGCAAAACGTTAGTACTTGATCAGCAACATCCTCCAGACTCGTATGACGATTTAGTTTTGCGCGTTGCCGCCCAGCCTCGACAGCTTCAGCACTTATCTTTTCAAACATTACTGTGCCCTCCATTAAACCTGGAGCAATGCTATTAACCGTAACATCTGGAGCTAGAGCACTTGCTAAACACCGATTAAGATGTATCAACCCAGCCTTAGCTGTAGCATGTGCAATGCTGCTTCCTTCGGCACTTAGACCAATAAAGGCAGAGATATTAATAACGCGTCCCATTTTATTCTTTCGCAAATGGGGCGCACAAGCGCGTGTAACCAAAAATGGTCCTCGGAGGTTAGTCTCATGCATTCGGTCCCAGAGCTCGGGAGTGAGAGCGTCTAAATCTTTAAACGGTACTGCCGCATTCCACGCGGCGTTATTGACTAGAATATCAACCGCGCCTAATTCGGATACGATATGATTTACTGAATTAACTACCGATTGAGGATCTCTCTGGTTCATTTCTAAGGTACAGCACTTACGACCCATAGCAATTATTTGCGTTTCGATCTCTTTTGCCGCAGCCAAATTCTGGCCATAGCTTATCGCTATGTTTGCTCCGCTTGCAGCCAAGCGAAGTGCGATTACTGAACCAAGACCACCCGAACCACCAGTAATAAAAGCTACTTTATCATTAATTTCCATTAGTTACCCTCTACAGAAAATAGGATATATACCCAGAACTCTCTCAGATAGCCGCAAGTGTATCCAGATTCAGATCGCTGAAAATGTTATTAGATCGATATTCGCTCATTCTATTGGATGAATTTTAATATAAGTTAATTTCTGGCATCAAACATTTTATGCAGTAGCAATCCAACAGGGAGCGCTCTCGGGATCCCCCCCTGAGTTAATTTTTTTAACTGCTCTAAAACTTGATTACCTATTTTTGGAGGGGGGATCTTATTTATCCATGAGGCAAGTATAGAAGAGTTTTGAAAAGCTTCATCTTTAGTTTTTTGCTTTAATTGTTCTAATCTTCCATCCGCTTCTATCATAGAGAGCGTATTCCAAATAATAGGTAGAAGCTTAGGCCATCGAGCCAATCCTCGGCTCCAAGCGGGAGGAAATCCAACTGATACATCTTGTCCAATTTGATTTATTAAATCGAATAACGCCTTTTCATTTTTGCCAAGTGTATCGGGGTCGATTAAAGATGGTAGATCCGAATATTTTCGTTTCACAGGATTTTTGAATGTTTTGGTTGTTACTTCACCCGAAGGGTCTGAATATAGAGCGCTTAATCCTATAATATTTTGTGAGTTTCCAAAGTTCAAACTGTCCAGAAACTCGCTGATATGCTGCCTATCCTGGTCACTAATTCCCAATACATTAAATGCCGAATCAGGAATCGTCGAAACACTTGGAATATCCAACGAACCCCGAAGCTCCGATGCATAATGTGCAACTGCCCCAGATTGATAAATCGGTTTCAATGAATACCAAACCCATTGGAGTGCGCCCTCTTTGGTGGCTAAGTTCCTCCATATCGTCTGCGGGAAAGGCATATTCATAGTCTCACGAATATCCTGATAAATCTCAGCAACTTCTCCTGTCGCTTCTTTCTCTGTAATTTCAAACATTGTTCTCTAAACCAATCAATCTTCGTATCAAACTAGTTAATTAACTTTCATAGGCTTGAATTAGTTCGATGCTGACGCCATCAGGGGCTGCCACATAACAAATTGAGATCCCGGGCAAGAATTCCCAAGGTTCAACATTAAAAGAAACTCCTTTATTCCGCAGTTCCTCGCAATAAATTTTCAAATCACCATTATAAATAAAAGCAAAGTGGTCCATTCCCCACTCGTTATGACTCGAAAACTTGTCAAAGTGTTTTATCCCATTGGGTACACTAGGGGACTCGCCAGCCCTTTCGCCTCTAATGATAAGCTGGAGGCTTCCGAGTCGAACATTAATCGATGGTGCATCCCTAATAACTTCATTTTTTTCAATTGTTCCTCCCAACATCTCGCAATACCAATCGGCAGCTTCTTGGGGATTACTGCTAAGCAGATGTATGTGATCAAATGTAAACAAAGACATCTTTGATTACTCCTCATTTTTAATGGCGTTCAGAAAAGATCTATTTCCAACCCACACAATAATGAAGCGGTTGTGAATAAATAAGTCCATCTTCCTCACCTGCCTGATTTTTGCGGCATCAAGTTCCGCTTTTTCCATATCCATCAATGGTTGATAGACCCTTCTTAGATACCAGTCATAAATTTTTGGATCAGTTTTTCTGGTAACGAAAAACAAATAAGGAAATATTACTAGATTTTTAAAATTGCATTTTCTACTCGGCTGTAGAGTGATTGATTTAGTTGAAGCTTTCTAATTATGACCAGTCATAGGAGCTTTTTTAAGCGGTATTGACCCTCTTTCGAGAACTACGACACTATCATAGAAAGAGATACCAAAAGTATTTTTGGATATGAAATCAGGTTCAATTACTCCTCTAGCATGATCAGCGTTCAATTTATCAACGAAGCTTTTGCTTTTATTTATAAACGTTTCTGGGTTTTCAACTCCTCCTTCAAATTCCTCCCAATACGCCGTGTGCAAATCTTCAACAATGTAAATTCCATTTTTCGATAATCTGGGATAAAAATACTCAAACGTAGCGCCAATATGTGACATTATATGACTTCCATCGTCTATTATTATATCAGGCGTCCCAAATTCCTGAAAAACTGACTGAAGAAAAGATTTATCACTTTGGTCCCCAATGCGGACAAAAATGTTATCGTCCTCATGTTCTGCGCAGGAGGCATCAATGTCTATCCCAACTAAAGTCGCCATGGGGCCTAAAAATCTCTGCCACATTTGCAATGAACCACCTTTGGAAACGCCAATCTCTACCATTGTGGTCGTTTTGTTTCTAAAGCACGATAAATGCCGTTCATATATTGGGAAGTAGTGCATCCATTTATGGATTAATTTCTTGTCATTTGTTTTGAAATCTTGCCAAAGGTTCAAGTGCACGTCCTCTCGTAAATTAAGCCTTCTTTTGATAATTGTACCGCGGTAATATTTCAAATAATCGCGTCTGGGTTGGCAGTTGAACAACCCTATCAATAATTATTGAGTTTTCTGCCACCAAATTCCTGTCCAATCGATCTCATAAATTTTGTCGCAGATATTCCGCTGTTCGCGAAAATCTTCAACTGCAGCCTTGCAAGTTGGGAGTGCATAGTCATCTACAACAATAAAGCCGCCCTTTGAAACACTGTCATAAATATTGTTTAGAATATCCATCGTGGATCCATACATATCTCCATCAAGCCTTATTATGGAAAAAGTTTCGTCTGAAATTGTTGGCATCGTATCTTTGAACCAGCCCTTCAAAAATACTGTCTGTTCGTCAAAAAGATCATATTGTCTAAAATTTTCCTGAACGGTCTCTAATGGCACTGCCAATTGCTCAAATGTGTGAAGGATATCACCTGCATCCCGCGGGTATTTATTCTCATCAGGAACAGGTAGGCCCTCGAATGAATCTGCACAAAAAACTTTTCTGTCATTTATTTGGTAGGCTTCTAATATTCCCCGCATAAGGATGCAAGTGCCTCCGCGCCAAACTCCAGCTTCAAGAAAATGCCCAGGAACCTCTTCTTCGATTACTCGTTTACATAAATCGACAATATTTTTTGCTCTATATTCTCCTATCATTGAGTGAGCTATACCTGGCCAATCTCTCCCTTCCTTTCGATGATTGTTATCATCTGAACCGTAAGCCAGGGCTGGGTCCGGATACATTGAACAAAGAATCGTTCTCATTAGTAGGTCAATATATTTATCGCGTACCTCTTTCATTCTCAACTCCCTTAACACTGGGCTAGACATTCAGTCATCATGATTATACCCGTGCTTTGATCGGTGGATAAGCTAATTATCCAAATTATACAAGCAAAGTTTAAGTTAAGCACATTAACCAATTAAGATTGTCATCTATGATTCTAAGCGCTTAGACGACTACTGGCTTGGTGTCAGATTACAGAAGCTGGATATCCCTAAACTCTCGGTAATACCTGATTGGACAGATCGAGTAGATAACGTCCCTACTCTATCTGAGCTGTAGAGTTTTACTTTGAACTCAAAGGACACGGCAGAAGTAAAACATTCTATAGAGGTGCTAATCAGAGGTGCTAATCGAGCAAAGGAATGTGTCATCAAGGAATTAGGTGGTAGGCCGATAAGTGAATATAGCACATCAGATGCAGGTAAGTTCGGTGATTGGTTATTAGATCAAGGCTTAACACGCGATGCATTTTAAAAAATTTATCTAAATAGGAAAGGCCTGTTCAACATAATTACTTCACATTCATACGCAGCCTAGGTATTTCAGCATAGTCACTCGAAGACAGTTGGTATTCAATGTCTTCTTTGTCCTGCGCCGACCCCTCCGCCTGAACAAATGTATATTTAGCAAAATCTTTGCACCACTGTTTGTCGGTATTCAAACACTCAATTGGATAAATATTACCTCCCCATTCCCTAGCCTCATTTACAAGTTCATGACCAAGTTCATCTGTTGTTTCTAAGCAATCCGCAACGAAGCTTGGAGAGTAAACAGCAATTTCTTTTTTCCCCTTGTTTATCAAATCTTCAACAACATCGTCTGTATACGGTGTAATCCACTCTTCTGAGCCAAATCTACTTTGAAAACTCATTATCGCCTGTTCAGGCCGAAGATGCTTCAATTTTGAGGTAATCAGACGAAATGTCTCATAGCAGTGACGGTAGTAATCGTCGCCTTTTTCAACCACGCGTCGTTTCTGCATTCCGTGAAAGGATATAACCAAACTATCTAATCGTATACCCTGGTCAAGCAATTCCTTTATTTTAGCATCAACCCTACTGACGGAATTATCTATAAATGCATGTGTTCGGTGAAAATTTGTAATTACCTCAAAAGTTGGAATTTTGACGCGCTGCGCAAGTTCTTTTGAAAGCGCATCTATGCCAGATGCTATTGTACTTTCGGAATATTGAGGGAACATGGGTATAACCAATAACTTTGTTGCTCCGGTTCCATTTTTCAAATCTTCTTCCCAGCTGTCATACACTTCGTTGACAAAGGGAGGTGACAATAAAAAGGCATGATCGACCTCGACATAACCTTTAGGGTCTATTGTAGCTAGTTCTGATCTCACACTTTTCGTGAACTCAGCAGTATTGGTAATCAGTGGAAAGCTTTTACCATCCCAAATTCTCTTATACAGTTGTGCCGACTTTCTCGGCCGCAAAGGTAATACAAAACAGTTAAGAATTATCTTCCAAAGCCAGGGGTTAATATCAACTACTCGTGGATCCCCCAGAAAAGCACGAAGGTATTTTCGCACAGCTTTGGGAGTTGGGTTTTCCGGAGAACCAAGTTGTACAAAAACAACTTTGGTTTTCCTTTTAGGATGCGTAAGTACATTCTGCATAAAACGCGACCCTTTTATTAATTTTAATTAGATTATCCATGCTTAAAAAATCCTCCAAAAGGTCCGTTAAACCTCATTTAGTTGAGTTTTATGGAATTCTTTCTGCAAATTTGGTAGCGCTATCCCAATTTGTAAACTCGTAGCAAAGAATTGTATTAATAGGACCATTCGTTAAAACGTTATATATCAAATGATATTTCTATCTAAGAGGCTATGTTTTGAATAGTAAACCTTATTTACCGGCTTAATTAGTTTCTGCTCTAGCATATGTTTACGGGCGCAAATGTTCTTTATATAGATAAGCTTTTTTTTGGTTTGATCGTCAGCTGATGAAAAAATCATGATAAGGTTTAACATAAGACTTTTTGATCCCGACCACAGCTAAATAACATAGATAACAACGTGGGATTTGAAAGCCAATAATCAAGGTATCGTTGCATCAAAACAATGTAATTACCACCGATGACCTGTCACTTGCGGCTAAACTATTTAGAAGATTTATAATAGTCTTCATGTTTTTTTACTTCAGTTGCCGGACATGCGTTCAACCCAAGCCACGTGATTGACGCAATGCTTGTGAATCAATGGTTTGCGACACATTCCGACTGTGGTGCGTCGCTAGCTGGATGAAATATAATTATTCAACTAGTTGCGTACTATCAACATAAAACTGGATAAGTTTTATCATATATATGTGATTGCAAGTACTTTGACAGGAAGTAAAGAGTGATAGAGTTTATGGATGCCATTTCATCGATCTGGACCCTAATAGATGGGGTTGTGAACCTAATTAACAATTTCGTGGTCAGTTAATGAAGGAAACTGTATATGTCAAATCTTCAATCTGGCACTATTGGCTGCAACTGTGGTAAGTGCGAAATAACCGTAGCAGATAATCGTGCAGTACAATACTTTCGCTGTGGTTGCGAAGACTGTCGACAAGGTATTGAATGGAGGGCAGCTAAGAGCGCAGTGATACCAGATCAGTTACCTCACGGTTATTATATCCCTGCTGATATTATCTCCACCAAAGGCAAAGAGTTTATGAGCGCTTATAAGCTTCGTGAAGACGGAAGGTCTACTCGTTTGTATTGTAATCAATGTTGGTCCGTCATAGCGGTAGACCACCCTGCTTATCAAAGTAATGTCTTTTTGATTTTCCCAAAGCATTGTGTTGCTGAATGTGATTTATCAGTACCGTTAACAGCAATACTATTTATGAAAGATTACCCCAAGGAATATGAGCCACCTCCTGAGGATGATGTCCCTCTATTTTATTCTTTTGAATATAACCAGGAACGGAATAGATTTCGTTCTCTGCCAACCGTCGCGAATACATTTAAGCAACGCACTGATCCACTTAAAGGGATAAACTTTACGGCGTTAATCGACTCACTTGGAACGCCGAAGATATTAGGTCTGGAAAAGGGAAAAAGGTTTTAATAATTGATCACTCAGATCTACTGGGATTCTCATGATAAATTGATAAATACCGTCTCTATTATACGGGTGTTTATCTGAAGATTTGTTATGCATTATGTACTGCACCAAAATATAATTAGACATATTCTACTCGTATGTTGGCGGGCACACACTAATATACAATAATTCAGATAAATACCTGACCTAATCAAGCGGTATCTTTTACTTTATAAGACGAGTTCCGACTTATTTAAGTAATCAAGTCATTTAAACCGTCTCCCCTCTTCATGATCTAACATACTTGTCGTTCCACGAAGTTATAAGGCCGAAAAGTTTACCCCTGCAAGCGGATCAGTTCGCGGCTTAAATGCATTTTGGAAACGAAAATGATTGTTATTAGCCTTATTTAGCCCTGTTAACGTCCAACTAGGCTTGTTCCTTGGCTTTCTTATAATATGTTTTTGTGTAGACACATTTCGAATAACAAGAGCTAGGGAAATAATGGAAAAATTTTTATTGGAGCAAATTTATTTTTTAGCTCCAATTTTGTTAGTCATCTATATAGCGTTATATGCTACTAACAAAATCAAAAATCGATATAAGGCAGAAAACGTTGAGCATATTTTTCAGCAGAATTTATCCATCATAAAAAAAGTTATCTACGAAACTGCGAAGACAGACAAATTTCTTTCAGGTGTTGATAAAACAGAAATCACCCTAGCTGTGAATACCGAATTAAGGTCACAAGGGTACAGTACTGGAATTCCGATTCCATCAGCAAATACTTCACCAAAGACTCGTGATCATCAAATAATACAAGAGCAACTGCTAGCGGAATCAATTATCAAAAAAAGTTTAAACAGGTGTTGTAAAAATTTTTCTGACCTCGCAGAAGAAATTAAAAGACAGGATATCATTAATCTATCCGCTGCATCAGCTTTTGCTGAATTAGCAATAAGGGAAGAAATAGAAGACACCAAAACCACTTCACTTAAAGGTGAATGGCTGGAAGTGACCATGAAGCATAGCGATAAAAAAGATTCGCTTGGCTTAATCATTTGCTTGTTTGAAAAGATAAAAGACACTGGCTATGAGCGCTTCTACCTCGAAGATGACAATATACGTAGATTTTACCAAAGTATTTTTGTGTCACTTTTGAATCAGGACGTAAGCTATAATGACTGTGTCCGTAAGTTCGATGAGTATATAGAACTCGTTGCAAAATATCGGTCAATATCTAACGCTTCCGCAGACGATTTTTTACCAAGGGATCTGTGGCCGAGAAAAAGGATTGATCCTCGTAAATTAATGGATGATCTGACCAGGTTAAGACCTAGACCATCCTGCTTATCAAAGTAATGTTTTTTATATTTTCCCAAAACATTGTGTTGCTGAGTGCGATTTATCAGTACTATTAACAGCGATACTATTTATGAAAGATTATCCCAAAGACTATGAGTTGCCTCCTGACGATGACGTATTTCTTTTTTATCCCTTTGACTATAAACAAGAGAGAAGGCGATTTAAGTCCGTTGTTTCAAATACGTTCAAGAAACGTACAGATCCTTTAAAAGGGATAAATTTTACGGAGTTTGTTAATTCTCTAGGAGAGCCAGAGATATTGAATCTCGAAAAAGGGAAAAGGTTTGTATGATTGGATGGCTTAAATGTTGAGAATATCTGGAGCAAGTGATGACTGATTTTTTTCTCGAAGGGGGCTGTCTATGTGGCTCTATAAGGTACGAATTTATAGGTCCAATATTACGGTCTTACGCTTGTCATTGTAATTTTTGTAAGAAAGCCACTGGTGCAGCATTTAGAAGCGCAATCGGTGTAAATCGTTCATCATTCAAGATAAGTGGCGATACTTTATCCACCTATAAGCACATAATTCCCGAACATGGGCGAGCACTATGGCCTAGCTTTTGTGGTAAGTGTGGTACCGGTATCGGTTCAACTCTAGAAAGATTCCCGGAACTGCAGGTTATTAATATTGGCACACTGGATCAGCCTGAGAAAATCGAAGTATCAATGCATTACTACAGTAATGAAGCACTTCCTTGGATATGCTACAACTTGACAGATACGGTTTTTCATGAGCACCGTTTGAATGCTGATGACACACTCGCAACTCCAAGAAAAATTTGATAATTTTTAAATTAACCGAAATTTAAACGTTACGATTATACACTAAGCCTGCTAACAACGTAGACACCGAACTGTTTCAAAAATATCTTCCCAATCGCCATCTTCTGCGCAGTAATCTAAAAGACAACGTAATGCCTTGTCTCTACTTTCTAAGTTATGCTTTTCGACAGCCTCATCTAGCATTTTTATAGCATCCTCCTGTATTTCAAAGGTATGCTCAATCTTATCTCCCGCCATCATAAATCCTTTCATTCTTGGATAGTAAATTTTGTTCCATACTCCAAGTCATAGCTGACACACGATAAATGTAAGATTAGTTGGTATGCAACTCATAATTAGCGATAAGCGTTTTAGAAGAAATCACCGACATCCTTTGGATAGAGAGTAAATCGATAAATTTTCTAGTCATATATGGATGGGGTGTTGATCATTTTGGTTTCACCTACACCGGAGACCTGCAGAATTATTGAAAATTTTCGGGAAAAAGGAGTTCTTTTCATTGTTGAATCATGGGACTTTATTCTGAGCTTTATATTTTCTATGTGGCAGCTCCTGATGGATTAAGTATCGAACTTATCTAATCTTTGTTTGGTTATTTTTTTATTGATCACTTTTATTAGCCGGAATTCATCAGATGAAATTTTATATACCATTTTATTGAGTAGATATTTGCCTGATTTTTTTTACATTCGTTTATAGCCCACCAAAATACATAGAGATAATTTACGTATATATGTTTCAATCAGGAAGGTGTTATTGGTACTAGTTAATCGTGCGAATGGCGTGGGTATTTACCTTACGAATGCACCAATCTCATTTGGATATAGGTATTATCAATAGCTTAGGTCATCTTAGAGTCTGATCAAGTGGCTTGAAGTGTAGAACAAATTGCGCAACAAAAAAGAGCCGCTATCTGTGCTACATTGTGATGTATGAAACTCCACCCGGTTTTATTGTTTTGTATAAAAAAACACCCTATGGATCATGAAATGAGGTTTAAATTTGTCAAGACCTTTAAAAATTTAGTCGCATGCTTTAGTCACTTTGTCCCTAACTGATCAAAAGAAGTTTAAGGTATTGCGAATCGTTCGCAGTTGCGTGTATGGTTTGATAAACTTATCCCTATTAATTGGGAATGAAATGTTTGGAGATCGAGATGTTGCAGAAAACGGATTTTTATATTGATGGCAAGTGGGTGCCCCCACATGTAAAAAATGACTTCCCAGTGGTAAACCCATCCAGCGAAGAAGCATTCGCTATAATCTCACTAGGAACAAAAAGAGACTTAGACGACGCGGTTTTGGCAGCAAAAAATGCTTTCGAGACGTGGAGCACGACCAATCTAGATGAAAGACTTAGCGTTATAAAGAAATTGTTAACTATCTATGAGGATCGTTCACAAGACATGGCGGAAGCTATATCCATGGAGATGGGAGCACCAATAAAGTTGTCTTTAAACGCTCAAACAGCGGCAGGGGCAGGTCATATTAAAGCTTTTATAAAGGCCCTAGAGAGCTTCAAATTTGAGCATCCTCTCAGGGAAGATACGCCTGATGAGTTTATAATACGAGAGCCTATAGGTGTTTGTGGACTAATTACGCCATGGAATTGGCCAATGAATCAGGTGACTTTGAAAGTCGTACCTGCAGTTGCTGTTGGTTGTTCCGTTGTTTTGAAACCTTCAGAGATAGCACCTATGTCGTCACTTTTGTTTGCTGAGATGATGCACGACGCTGGTTTTCCAAATGGTGTATTCAATCTTGTAAATGGAGACGGACCAACTGTTGGAGAGGCTATGAGTAGCCACCCAGATATTGATATGGTTAGTTTCACCGGATCAACTAGAGCTGGAGTTGCTGTCACTAAAGGGGCAGCTGATAGTGTTAAAAGGGTATCCCTTGAATTAGGAGGAAAAGGCGCCAACATAATTTTTTCAGACTGCGATGTAGAAAAAGCAGTGAAAAGAGGTGCGCTACACTGCTTTAACAACACCGGGCAATCTTGCAATGCTCCAACAAGAATGTTGGTTCAGAGGGATGTATATGAAAGTGCTGTCGAAATAGCCAAGAAAACTGCCGAAAATACGGAGGTAAACGAATCCAACTTAATGGGTAATCATATCGGCCCATTAGTATCAGAAGTGCAATATAATAAGGTACAAGGGCTCATAGATACCGGCATAAAAGAAGGGGCAAGATTGATAGCAGGTGGTCTGGGCCGACCTGACGGCTTCAATAAAGGTTATTTCGTAAGACCAACTGTATTTGCCGATGTAAACAATGATATGCAAATTGCTCGCGAAGAAATATTTGGGCCAGTTCTCTCGATGATACCGTTTGACAATGAGGACGACGCTATAAAAATTTCAAATGACACGAGTTATGGGCTCACGGACTATGTGCAAAGTGGTGACAGCAAGCGTACCCAACGTGTTGCTCGTCAATTGCGGGCGGGTATGGTTCAAGTCAATGGAGCTCCACGAGCTGCGGGAAGTCCCTTCGGGGGTTATAAACAATCTGGAAATGGTAGAGAAGGAGGCATTGAAGGGCTCGAGGAGTTTTTAGAAACGAAGGCTATTTCTGGATGGAATATAACCAGCTAGACATACCGAAGCATACCGAATAGGCACCAAACTATATATCGTTTGGTGCCTATTGGCAGAACGCACGGATATAGCAACCTGCTGTAATTGCTTGTAGGAGACTTTTTGTTGGTGCAGGAAAAAGGGATAAAGTAGACACCTTCCTCACCAAGATTCAGATCTAAATGATTCTAACCCATTGAAAAATTTTTGATATCAATAATTTACCATGATTTGGGTTATTCTAATAATCGTCGCATCACTGAGAATAATTCAGATTTCGCTTCGAACCCTATTCCTGGAATATTTGGTAGTTTGACTAAACCATCTTCGACTTGAATATCATCTGCAAAGCCACAAAAGGGTTTAAAAACATATGGGTAAGATTCATTTCCTCCCAGTTGAAGTCCTGCTGCCATATTTAGAGACATTTGATGCCCTCCGTGTGGTACAACACGACGTTTCGACCACCCAAACTCTTTAAGAATGTCGAGTATTCTAAGGTATTCAACTAAACCATAGCTTAAGGCACAATCAAATTGTAACCAATCCCGATCGGCTTTCATCCCGCCATAACGAAGCAAATTTCTAGCATCTTGGTGCGAAAACAGGTTTTCTCCAGTAGCTAATGGATGGTCGTACTCCTCTGACAAACAACATTGGAGATAAAAGTCCAGAGGATCTCCAGGTTCCTCATACCAAAAAAGGTTATAATTCTTTAACTCTTTGGCGTATTCCAAGGCAGTCTCGATATTAAAACGGCCATTCGCATCAACGCATAAGTTGCCTTCACCAGAAATTTTCAGAGCCGCTTCAATTCGATCCATATCTTCTTTCAGAGATGCTCCACCAATTTTTATTTTTAGGACTTGGTACCCAAGATCCTTGTACGCTCGGAGTTCATCTTGCAATGCCAAAACATTTTTCCCAGGGTAATAATACCCACCAGCCGCGTATACAAAAACACTAGTGTCAGCGTTTCCCCCATTAAAATAGTCAGCTAAAAATTGAGAAAGCGGTTTTTCTGCAATTTTGGATACTGCATCCCAAATAGCCATATCAATAGTACCAACTGCTACTGATCGCTCACCGTGACCTCCGGGTTTTTCATTTTGCATTAGGATATTCCAGATTTTAAAAGGATCTAGGTTATCTGCACTGTCGTTTAAAAGATCGTCTGGAGAAGCCGAATTAATACGAGGTAAGAAGCGCTCTCTAAGAAGGCCGCTAACACCATACCGTCCGTTTGAATTGAACCCGTATCCGACAACCTGCTCGCCGTCACGATATTGGTCTGTTATAACTGCTACCACAGAACACGTCATTTGAGAAAAATCAATAAATGCGTTGGAGATATTTGAGGCGATAGACGAAGTCATATCCTTAATCTTTAAAATCTTCATTTCAAAACCCAAAAATGATAGGACTTAAATGCTCAGTCTTGACCTTGGAGAAAAACATCTGACAAGCCAGGACCTGAAATATGTTGGACTCGAGTAATAATTTTTATCATTGTGTAAACCTTTGACTAAATACGTCTGTGATTATTGGCAATAGCTTCCATTTCTAGGTGGCTAATAGCATGGTACGTTGCTCTTTTTTATGCATGTGCAAATAGGGAGATTTTATAGATCGAATTGGGTTTTACACAAACCTATGAATAGTTGAGTAAGAGTGCCCAAACTGGGCACGACATTATTAAATAACATTCAAAATCTGACTCAAAAAGGTGTAAAAGCACTATGGATATTCCAAGATTAGTAATAGAGAAACATCAATCCGCTATTAATAATCGAGATCTTGTTGCTTACATTGATACCACGTCGTTCCCATTTACTTACCAAAATTTCAATGGAACGTCACTTACAGTAGAAAATTCTTTGCAATACAGGAATATATACCCTGCGCCTTGGGAAACTATACTTGCTACTTTTCCAGAATGGGTTATGACAAAACATGAAGACGTTAAGCAGGTAGTTGCAAGTAAAAGTTCTGCTGTATTTTTGATCAAAGCCAAATGGGTAACAAACAACTCCTCCGTGCAAAAACCGATCACATTAATTTGGATAGCAGTAAAAAAATATAAAAAGTGGGGTGTACAATTTAGGCATAATTTAGGCACGTTAGATTGATTTGAGATTGTTACAGCGCTGAGGAACCGCTCTACTCAACCGCACCATAATCCCCACTTTATGTGTCGCAAGTCATTGATTCACAAGCATTGTGTCAATCATATGGCTTGGAATGTAGAACAAATTGCGCATCTAAAATCAGGACTGATTCTGCAATAACAAAAAAAGAATCACCCCATTACAGGATCTACCCAGTAGGCAGTACCTTCAAAGTTGAAGGTGGATAAGTTCTCGATGATACTATCCTTTTCCGCTTCAGCTGCTGTATAGAAATGAGTACCTGTTTGAGTATTAAAGAAACGATACAAGGGTATCGATCCATCTACCTGTTCTGTGTAACCCTTGTAAGCTTCTCCTTCAAAACTAAACTGGGGAAGCGTGTCTAAAATATTG
>CACOPQ010000001.1 GCA_902629125.1 uncultured Alphaproteobacteria bacterium | reverse complement strand
CCTAAATCTTTGAGAAGATAATAGTGGTTTTATTAAAATAAATTTGCTTACGCCTCATTAAAAAGAGCCAATTAATTAAGGTTAGATTTCTACTTGGAATAAACTTGAAAAAACAATAAGTTGCCTACTTTTTTATTTTGATACTGAAGCCGTTTAGAAACAACCCAGAATTTGTGCACATATGAGTTGTACATATAGTGACTATGTGATGGTTGGGGCCCAAATGTCAGAGTTTGAAAAATTCTGCAAATAAAGGGTATCGATAGGTGCAAGTAGAAAATATATTTCTATAATCCTAAAAAGTCTGCTTAACTATCGGTATTAACTAAATTTTTCATGAAATTCGTTTTTATTTCCTGGGGACGATATATTTTAACTTTCCGTGACAGATTGAAGGCTCTAAAAAGAACTAACGGCAAAGAGAAGTATGGAGGCAATGTTGGGTAAAAATGGTGTGGCCTCGGGCTATGAGCACCTTCGGTTGCATGGATTGGAAAATCTTGGCTCGATTCATTGGAATCTTAGTGCTCCCGCTCTTTATCAAGAAGCCATCCGAAGGAACGAGGGGGTAGTGACGGCCGGGGGTGCGCTCACCGTTACTACAGGAATTCATACAGGTAGATCGCCAAAGGATAAATTTATTGTGGATACGCCATCTATTCATGACCACATAAATTGGGGCAATGTTAATAAACCCATAAGCGAGGAAAACTTTGAATCCTTATTCAATAAAGTAACCTCGTATCTTCAAGGCCGTGAAGTATTTGTCCAGGATTGTTTCGCGGGTGCTGACCCTGAATACAGATTAAACGTTCGAGTAATAACAGAATCTGCATGGCCAAACCTATTTGCACAAAATATGTTCATCAGGCCCTCAGGGGAGGAAAAAAAGGGTTTTCTTCCAGATTTCACGGTAATTCATGTTCCTGGTCTGCAGGCCGCGGGAGCAAGTGATGGCGTGAACTCAGAAACCTTTATCCTTGTAAATTTTGATAGAAAAATGGTTTTGATAGGGGGAAGCCATTATGCAGGAGAAATAAAAAAATCAATCTTTGGAATTCTTAACTACCTCCTTCCAGATAGAGACGTAATGCCAATGCATTGTTCAGCGAATGTCGGAAGCAATGGTGATAGTGCGATCTTTTTTGGATTATCTGGCACAGGAAAAACGACACTATCTGCCGACAAGTCAAGGGCCTTAATTGGTGATGATGAACACGGTTGGTCCCCAAATGGGATTTTCAATTTCGAAGGTGGATGCTACGCAAAAGTTATAAATCTATCTGAGGAAGCAGAACCTGAGATATATGCCACGACCCATCGTTTTGGCACAGTTTTAGAGAATGTGGTATTTGAGCCGGTGACAAGAAACCTAGACTTGTGGGATAAGAGCCTTACTGAGAATACTAGAGCTTGCTATCCACTTGAATTCATTGAAAACGCCAGTCCTACCGGAATAGCAAACCATCCCACAAATATTGTATTACTGGCTGCAGATGCGTTTGGGGTTTTGCCGCCCATATCAAAGTTATCGCCTGAACAGGCCATGTATCATTTCCTATCTGGTTATACTGCTAAAGTAGCAGGTACTGAGAAGGGATTGGGAAGTCAGCCTGAAGCTACTTTTTCCACATGCTTCGGTGGGCCATTCATGCCAAGACGCCCAACTGTTTACGGAGAAATGTTAAGACAGAGATTATTGAGACATGGGGGCTCGTGCTGGTTAGTCAATACCGGATGGTCGGGTGGGTCTGTTGCTGATGGTGCAGAAAGAATGAAAATTAGTTATACACGCGCAATGCTAAGAGCAGCATTAGACGGAAAATTGGATGCAACCTCTATTAATTCTGACAATTGCTTTGGGCTGGGTATTCCAGACACTTGTCCCGATGTCCCTTCAGAAATTTTGCAACCGAGAAAGGCTTGGTCTGATCCAAAAAGATATGATTCGGTTGCCAGGGATTTATGTGGAAGGTTTGAGAATAATTTTCAACAATTTGTTGATCATGTTGACAAAGATGTGTTGGCTGCCGGAATAAGCGCTTCACAGTAAAATCGATCAATAGATTAAATTGAATAGTCCAAGCCATACTGGATCATGAGACACCTTAGTCACGACCGAATTTAATATACTCTCCTCCACTCCCTTTAAATTTTTATGAATTGGATAATCTATGTATGACTTACTGTCGGGACTCACGGTAATTGAGGGGTCAGCTTTTGTTGCAGCTCCTTTAGGTGGAATGACGTTAGCTCAGCTTGGAGCAAATGTTATTCGTTTTGACCCTATCGGCGGAGGCATGGATTTCAAACGGTGGCCTTTAGATAAAAAAGGAAACAGCCTTTATTGGAATGGACTAAATAAGGGCAAAAAATCGATCACCATAAATATAAGGGAAGATGAGGGTCGTGACCTTATTAAGGCCTTAATATGCGCGCCAGGGCCTGAAAATGGGATATTTTTGACAAATCATCCACCAGGGGGGGCTTTAAATTTTGATGATCTTAGATCTAAAAGAAAAGATCTGATAATGCTAAATATTTTAGGTAGTCACGATGGGACGCCAGCTGTTGACTACACTATAAATTGCGCACTAGGTTACCCATTGGCGACAGGGCCAAGAAATAGTGAAAACCCAGTAAATCATCTGTTACCAGCATGGGATCTTGTAACTGGCAGTATGGCTGCAACTGGTATCTTGGCTGCTGAGCGTAAGAGAAATCGATCTGGAAACGGGGAACTTGTAAATCTAGCGTTATCAGATGTTGGTATTTGGGTGGCAAGTGCCCTGGGGCATCTAGCAGAAAGTGCTTTATTGGGAAGAAGTAGAGAAGCTGACGGTAACCATATTTATGGTGCGTTTGGCCATGACTTTGTAACAAGAGATAATTGTAGACTCATGTTAACAGCCCTTACCAAAGCTCAATGGAAGCGATTAAAGACTGCTATGAAAATAGAAGGCGCTGTTATTGAATTGGAAAAAAAGCATAGCACCGACCTTGATGATGAAGGTAATAGATATCAATTCAGGGATGAAATTGTACGCTTAATAGAACCCTTTGTTTCACAAAATAATTATCAAACCATAAAGGTTATATTGGATGAGAATGGCGTCTTATGGGGTCCATATCAAACCTTTGACGAGCTGGTAAAAAAAGATCCACGTTGTTCCGAGGAAAATCCACTAATTCGAACAATTTTTCAAAAAGGCTTAGGAGAATTTCCTGCGGCTGGCCTCCCTCTCCGTTTTCAAGAATTGGAGGAGCAGCCACTGAAACCTGCACCGAGTTTGGGGGAACATACTGACGAGGTGATTTCTGATATGCTGGGTCTTCCAAATCACGTCATCAGTGATTTGCATGATCGAGGGATTATTGCTTGCGAAAGTTAATTTAGCAAGATCAGTCAAATTACGAAGTTACTTATGCCAAGTTCCCTCTAGATTATTCTCACACAGCCAGTCGGCAAAGTTGGTGTCCGAGTAAACGTTCTGTGTCCAGTGAGTAAGGGTTTTGTCACGGTGCGTAGCAGCAAAGTACCTCGGCAGATGCGTGATCCAACGTTGGTGCTTGCGTGGGAAATGAAGATATGGAAAAAATTTAAGTTGCTGAAGAGCTTCAGGCATACATTCAATGCCATATTCGTTTAATATAAATAAGGACGCGGCTAATCCGGTTCTGTCTGCACCGCCAGAACATTTAAGAAGGATAGGTCGGTCAGCTGTGTTAAACACCCTGATCATTTCAATCAATGTTTCTTTTTTGGGTAGCCTTCTTGAGTGTAATGAAAGGTCGATATGTTTGATATTTAATTGGTTGCAAAGCTTTTGTTCTGGTGTATACCACTTAGATAAGGGGTTCTCACCTCTTAAATTTATGAGCGACTTAATTTTATTTCGTTTTAGTAGATAGTCAAAATATGACCCATACGCTTGTGCAGAACGATATAATTGATCGTTAATTTGATGCCAGTTGTGGGAACTGGCTATAACAAAATTCCAAAAAAACAGTTTATTAACCCTTTTCTGGTATCCAAGTCGTTGGATCTGCTGGCTGTTGCTCTCTAGAAACAGAATTCTTAACTTGATGTTCCCCATCAATATTGTTTGGGGGAAACCATATCCAAGGTATCCCTTTTCCCTCAGCATATTTTAGCTGTGCATTCAACTTTCGATCCTCATGATATTGTTCGACGTTAAACCCTCTTTGCCGCAAAGTTTGCGCTGTTTTACTCACGAGTTGGTAAGGGGCTCCTCTAGAATAAATTACTAATATTTCTGTTGGTGATTTTTTATCCGTTATTATTCGCTTCTCTTTGAGAAGCTTTGCAAAAATACGGCTCAATCCTATCGAAATACCAATCCCTGGTAGGCGTTTGTTCACGAAATCCCCTACCAAATTATCATAACGTCCCCCACCACAAATCGACGGATAGGCAGGATAATCCACGAAACGAGTTTCGTAAACAGTGCCTGTATAGTAGGCTAAACCGCGAGCTATTGACAGATCGACAGAGAAGGCCTCCTCATTGTTATGTTCTAGTTCTTGCATGACAAAGGTAAGTTCTTCCAATCCCCGATCGAGTAAGTCGGAGTGTACTCCCAATCTCTGAATTTGATCTACGACTTGCCGCCCAGAGCCACGAATTTGTGTGAGTTGAAAAATTTTATCAATAGTTTTGGTATTGAGCTTTAACTCCAATTTGAGTAAATTCGCGATTCCATCAAAACCAATTTTATCAACTTTATCGATCAGACGTATAGCCGCTGACGTATTATCTATGTCTAGGCCTGAATAATAGCCTTCCAATATCTTTCTATTGTTAATTCTAGTAAATACTGGGCCTGCATCAATTGATTTTAAGACCTGATGCATGATTGTTGGAATTTCAACATCGAAATGTAATGGGATTTCTCTTGTATCAACTACATCAATGTCACACTGCATAAATTCTCGAAAGCGACCATCTTGCGGGCGTTCGCCTCTCCAAGCCTTTTGTATTTGATACCTTTTGAATGGAAAGTCTAGTTTTTCCATGTTTGCGGCAACATAACGTGCCATCGGAACTGTTAAATCATAATGAAGCCCATAATTTGGCTCCCTATCTGAGTTAGGTATATCTAATAATCGCCCTAAGGTATAAATTTCTTTATCAGTATCACCTTGCTTTAAAAGTACATCTATTGGTTCAACAGTTCTTGGTTCAATTGAAGTAAAACCATAACTTTCAAAAATAGTGCGTATTTTATCAATCCAATCAAGTTCAACTCTTCTTTCCTCTGGTAGAAGCTCTGGGAATCCACTTATGGGACGCAACTTTTCTTTTGCTGTTAAACCTGATTTTTTGGATGGGCTCATCAAACAGCCTCTCTATTAAAAGGTACTACTCATTTTTAAAACAAGGGCCAAGGGAGTGGATTAAACTCGGCAATTGTAGGTTTTAATTCTTATGTATGGCTCAATGTTTACTCTGTCCCATCCATCCCGATTGCGTGTTGATATATCGCTAATAATTCTTCTTGTTCTAATCTATCTTGGCGATCCATTTTGCGAAGCCTGACTATTTGCCTCATTATCTTTGCATCAAACCCGTTTCCCTTAGCTTCGGAAAAAATCTCTCGGATATCTGCTGTTAAAGCAGTTTTTTCTGCCTCTAGACGTTCGATGCGCTCAATATATGACCGTAAAGTACCACCCGCTATGCTACCAACATCTGCCATTTTTTTTCCACTATGTTAAAGACGCCGAAGTTCTCAAAAAAAAACAAATTTTTTATTAGTATGTCTTAAATGATGCATTCGGGCTGTTCAAATTATATTTAAATAAATTTACCTAAATGAACAGGTGTATATATACATAATCAGATTCGGTCCCCTTTCCCGAAGTTGCTAGTGCTGGGAAGGCCAAACTTTTTCTTATTCTGGCTTTATAGGCCGATTTAAAAGCTCGGATACAGATATTTTAATATCCTTTTGATTATAAAGGATATCATAGACCGTTTTGCAAATAGGTAAATCAATGCCAAGTTCCTTTTGCTTTTTCATAACGGAGGAGGCACTAAACCAGCCTTCAACAATACCTCCTATTTTTTCACGAGCACTATATTGGTCGTAACCGTTACCTAAATGTTCCCCGAATAAAAAATTTCGTGATTGTCTACTTGAACAACTTAGCAATACGTCCCCAAGCCCAGACAGACCTGATAGGGTTTCTGAGGAGCCACCTAAAGCTGTAGCTAAACGTTGCATCTCTGATAAGCCCCTTGTGATTAATGCGGCCTGAGAGTTTTCTCCAAAACCTGCGCCCCTGGCCATCCCACTAGCAATTGCTAATACATTTTTTAAAGCTCCACCAACTTGCACGCCGACAAGGTCCGAACAGGAATAGATACGGAATGTTTTACTGCTCAATTGTTTGGCGAGATGTTGACTGTCAAAAGGGTCTTTCATGGCGAGTGTAGCGGCGCTTGGAAATCCTTTAACTACCTCGGCCGCGAATGTTGGCCCTGAAAGAAAGGCTAAATTTTTTTCTGGAAATATTTTTGACAATTCATTTGAAAGCAGATTGCCAGTTGTTTGTTCAAAGCCTTTCGCACAACATATAACTTTTGAACTTGAATGAATTAGGGGCGCACACTCGTTCGCAACTTTTCGTATAGCATTTACTGGTACAACAAGAAGATAAATTTGCGATGAGCAAGCAATCCTAAGATCAGTTGTTGCTTTTATTTTAGAGCTTAATTTAAGCTTCCCAAAATAACGTTCATTTTTGTGATGTTTATTTATATTGTTTATCGTCTCAAAGCTTCTTCCCCACAGTATCACTTCGTGGTTTAGTTCCGCAAGCATATGGGCCAAAGCGGAGCCCCATGCGCCCGCACCTAGAACAGAAATTCTCGAGATCAACATCCTGTACTTCCCAAATATGTTTACCTAATCTAACTATTGTCTAATGGCCATCGTGGTTTTGGCAAAAAATCAAGATCATCAAAGTCCCCCTTATTAAATCTCTCTACGCCAGCCCAAGCAATCATTGCAGCGTTGTCGGTGCATAGAGAAATTGGAGGCGCGATAAATTGCACCCCTTTTTGACGACTGAGAGTTTGTAATGCGGTTCGTATGCTTTTATTCGCTGCAACTCCGCCAGCGACAACAAAAGAGAGGTTTCCATTAAAATCTGGTTGACATTTGTTAATAGCATTTGCGCAACGATCCACTATAACGTCACAAACAGCCTTCTGAAATGACGCAGAAATATCCGCTTTATCCTGTGATGAAACATTACAGAGTTGATTGATTTTATTGCGAACAGCAGTCTTCAGGCCAGATAAAGAAAAATTGCAATCCGGTCTGCCTAGTAGAGGTCTAGGAAAAAGATATTTTTCGGGATCACCATTGAGAGCAAGCTTTTCAAGATTTGGACCACCCGGCATGTCGATGCCTAGTAACTTAGCAATTTTATCGAAGGCCTCGCCGACTGCATCATCAAGTGTATTGCCTAATAATTTGTAGTTACCCACATCTTTGACAATTAAGATTTGGCTGTGTCCTCCTGATACAAGCAAAAGAAGGTAGGGAAAATCTAATTTGTCTGTCAGCCGGGCAGTTAAGGCATGACCTTCTAAATGATTTACAGCGAGAAAAGGTACTTGATTTGCCAAAGCTAGAGCTTTGCCAAACGTAGCGCCGACTAGTACTCCACCGATCAGGCCTGGGCCACCGGTGGCAGCGACTGCGTCGAGGTCTCTAAAGCTGATTCCTGCTTCTGTGATCGCGCGGGAAACTATGATATCAATTGTCTGTACGTGGGCCCTCGCAGCTAATTCAGGAACTACCCCACCGTACGGTTGATGATGCTCGAATTGAGAACCCACTATGTTTGACAAGATCTTAGAATCGTTAGAAACCACCGAAGCTGCAGTCTCATCACAACTTGACTCGATTCCAAGCACTAAAAATTGGCTACGCGGCTCACTTCTAAGATTAACGTTTCCCTCAGCCATAATGAATTTCTAACTTCCCTTGCATGTGGTAAAGGTCTACACATTCATAACATGAATACTTATACTAAAAAAACACCTCTCATAAAGATAGGCACTCGAGGATCTAAACTAGCATTGGCTCAGGCTGAGGAGTTTAAGAAATATTTAGTCGACTCTGTCGATATTTTTAGAGAGCCTGGTGCAGTGGAAACAGTTGTTATACATACGGCTGGGGATAAAATACTAGATCGCCCGCTCAGCGAAGTTGGCGGCAAGGGGCTTTTTATGAAAGATATAGAAAAAGCCCTTGTTGCAGGTCACATAGATGCGGCTGTTCATTCAATGAAAGATGTGGAGACTTTTTTAAATCCTAAAACAACCATTGGATGTATTCTACCTCGAGAAGAGATAAACGATGCTTTAATTTCTAACTCATCACAAAATTTAATGGATCTTCCGTATGGTAGTATAATTGGCACTTCTTCTGTTCGACGCGCAGGTCTAATCAAAAATCAGCGCTCAGACCTAAAAACAGTGTTATTTAGAGGAAATATTAACACAAGATTACAAAAATTAGACAACAAAGAAGTTGATTCAACCATTCTCGCTGTTGCCGGGTTAAGCCGCGTTGGCTTAGTTGATCGTATAACGCAGAAGTTTACACTTGAGGAATTTCCACCAGCCATTGGACAGGGTGCAATTGGTATTCAATGCAGACTACCAAAATGCGAGGCTGATGAAAAAATTTTAAATTTCATAAGCAGGGTAAATCATACATATTCTGCTATTTGTGTTGAGGCAGAGAGAGCGATGCTTCGGGCGCTGGACGGCTCTTGCCAGACCCCAATAGCTGGTTTTACTAAATTGACAGAAGAAGGAAACATAACTTTAAAAGGCTTTGTGATTTCGCCTGACGGAGCGAAAATTTATTCAGATAGCGATACTTCCAGTCAAGCAGACGCGATCAAATTAGGGCAAGAAATTGGTCAAAGACTTTTGATGAAGGCTGGTGCGGATCTGATTAGATAGATTGTAATGAAAGTTATTATCACAAGAACAGAGTTAGATTCAAAAAACTTGGCGTCCAAATTATCCAAGATTGGTTTGCACTCGCTCATTTCACCAGTGTTGAAAATCGTCCCTGTGCCAACTGAGGTGCAGAATATATCAGAGTTTCAGTCTGTGATTATAACCAGCAAAAATACTTTGGATACGATTAAAACACTTAATTTAAATAAAAAAACTCTGATGTTTTGTGTAGGTAATGCAACAGCTAGATTATTTAAGAAAGCTGGTTTTTCTAACGTTCGGTCAGCTTCCGGTAGCAGTGAAGACTTGCTACGGAAAATTAAGCAAAATTGTAACCCGAAGACTGGACCAGTTTTATATCTAGCCGGCCAGAATACGCGCGGTTTAATTGAAAGAGAACTAAGTCAATCCGGTTTTATACTAGAAAAAAGAATTGTCTATCAGGCGGAAGCCGCTAGCTCTTTAACAGATGCTGCTCAGCGGGCGCTGAGGTATGGAGAGATTGTTGGGATATTCATATTCTCACCGAGATCAGCTATAATATTAAATGAATTGATAAGGAAGTTTAGTTTACAAACCTCGTTAAAGCGCGTCACTGCATTTTGTCTAAGCGAGGCTGTAGCTAAGGAGGCTTCAAAAACTGTTTGGAATAAAATACTTGTTAGCGAAAAACCCACACAGAAATCGATATTGGCACTCGCAAAAAAAAATAGTAAGTCTCTTCTTAATTAAGAGATATAGATCCTCTTGATATAACGAGGGCAAAATATGGCCAAGCGTGAAAGTAAAAAAAGCGTAAGTTTAACCAATCCAGGGCCAAATGCTGATGTGGCTGGGCCAAGTTCTATGGACTACAAGATAAAAAAACGATCAAAGATTAAGTGGTTTATCGCTACGACGCTGCTTTTATTAATGATATTTATAGGAGGTGGGCCGTTAGTTTTGGATCACTTCCCAATATTGCGTCAATTTATACCGGTAGAGTTTTCAAATCATTTTTTTGCCTCTAAAGAGACAGAAGGCAATAACAACTTGGTTGCCTCTGAAAAAGAAGTAGAGAATGAAGAAGAAAACACGGGCGTTTCAAATCAAATTCTTACAGTAAGTAATACAAAGAAGGGTGCACAATTCCCATCACAATTAGAACAACTCTCGGAAAAAATTCATTCCCTGCAGCAACGTGTTCAGAAACTAGAAAAAGATCAAAAAGAGTTTGATACCAACTTTCCAAGCCAGAGACTGAATAGGTTTTCGACAGATGATGAACAGATTAAGTTGTCCGTGCCTAGTGAAGCCTCTAATCCAGATCATAGCATTTTGATTAAGATCAAAAAAATTAACAGCGAGTTAAATGATCTAAAAGCTCAATTGCAAGACAAAAAGTCGTTTATTGAGGGGAATACGAGAGATAGATCAGTACTGCTGGCTAAAAAATTTACCTCTGAAACAGGCGTGGCAATAGATGTAACTACCCCAAAATTGCTGCAAATAAGTGTTGGTCAATTAGCAAATTCAATAAAATTGGGTCAGGATTTTTCTTTCCAGTTAGCTTTAATAGAACAACTTTTTGGGAAAAAGTTGAAGGTAAATGCAATAATAGAGAAGTTAAGGCCCATCGCCCTAAGAGGGGTGAAGTCTAAAAACTTTTTGAGAAATGACTTTATCGAGAAAATAAATCGAATATCAATCCCGACGTCAGAAAACGAAACAATATTTGGCGAACTTAAACATCAATTTAAATCACTTGTAAAAATTAACAAAGTACATGGAGCCGCGTTAGATACGGAGGAAGCAATTTTAATTGATGCTCACGACGCTATTAAAAAAAATAATTTCAAGTTAGCAGCAGAAAAAATCTCATCATTGCCAAACTCAGTTCGCATGCAAATGAATGATTGGTTGATGATCGTACAAGATAGAGTAGAGGCATATCGATTATTAGCGAAACTAAAGCAACTAACAGTTGCTGCATCCCGTCAGAAAAATAACTGAAAATGTTCAGAATACTTTTTTTCTTTTTGTTCCTGGCTTGTTTGATTGGATTATCTGTGTGGCTTACGGATAATCCAGGAAACGTTACGATATATTGGCTAGGTTATGAAATTCAAACTTACTTCGGCGTGCTGCTGGTCGCGATATTAGGTCTATTGATTTCTATTTTGATACTTGCTCGGATCGTTAGAGTAATTTGCAAAAGTCCCAGAGAATTTTTTAATGCACGGAAGAAACGTCGCGAGACTGAGGGTTATAAAGCACTTACATTTGGTATGTCGGCTGTTGCTGCAGGTGAAAAAGATGAAGCTACTAGGTTTTCAAAGCAAGCTACTAAGCTTTTAGGTGATGCGAAAATTACAAAATTATTATCTGCGCAAACCGCGGCTCTTAATGGAGATGGAGAAGCAGCGTCAAGATATTTCAATACCCTAAGCAACGACAAAGAAACCCAGTTTGTTGGTGTGGTGGGGTTGATAAGGCAGGCCCAGCATTCTGGTGATACAGTGGCCGTCCATAGACTAACAAAACAAGCTTACGAATTACGTCCCGAGTCAGCTTTCATCGTCGAGACATTGTTTGATTTGCAAATAGCAAATGGATCGTGGGAAGATGCAAATAGAACTCTTGCCGATGCCGTACGAAGAAATGTGAAGCCAGAGAGTTTAGTCAAAAAGTCTAGAGCCGTAGTCTTGGCAGCTCTCGCTCAGTCAAAGAAGCTTGAGGGGAATGAAAAAGACGCAATCTTAGCATCTGAATCAGCACTTGATTACGATAAAGAATTTGTTCCTGCAGCACTCATAAGAACGGGTCTAATTTCTGATGTAAAATCTCAACGAAAAGCTGTGTCGTTTATCGAGTCATTTTGCAGACTGAAGCCGCATCCAAAAGTCTTGGAGGCATACGTAAAGCTTTGGCAGAATGAGGAAGACTTGCAAAAGTATCAAAGATTACAGAAACTGTTAGACCATAAAGTTGTGGACGACGAAGTAATGCTCTTCATGGCGCAATCAGCGTTAAATGCTCATTTGTGGCGAGAGGCACGAAGTAAAATCGAGTCGATCATAGAAAAAAAGGTTACAGTTTCATATTGTCTTTTGATGTCAGAACTTGAGAGACTTGAAATGCATGATCATAGCTTGTCTAAGAGTTGGTTAGAAAAGGCATCACGAGCACTTCCAGATAAAACTTGGGCATGTAGCAGCTGTGGTGCAGTTGCTTTAGAGTGGTCCGCGATCTGTGGCAATTGCCATGCTTTTGATACTATTATTTGGAAGGAGCCTCCCAGAGTAGAAGAGCTTCAAACCATGATTGTCTCTAAGGATGAAAACCAGCCCACTCAAATAATAGAAAACGAGAACTTAGGATAATAAATCGGCTCACACTACCTGAACTAAAAAATTTCTAATTAGTTTAGTGCCTGAACGATTTCATCGCACATCGACTTTGCATCCGAAAAAAGCATCATTGTATTTTCTCTAAAAAACAATTCGTTATTTACACCAGCATAACCTGAGGCCATTGACCTTTTAATAAAAAGTACGGTTTTCGCATTTTCAACGTCCAATATAGGCATCCCATAGATTGGACTTGATGGGTCAGTCTTAGCAGCTGGGTTAGTTACATCGTTTGCACCTATGACAAATGCGACATCAGCTTGCGCGAAATCTCTGTTAATCTCATCTAATTCTAGTACTTGTTCATATGGCACATTTGCTTCAGCCAGGAGAACATTCATATGACCTGGCATGCGGCCAGCAACGGGATGAATAGCATAGCGAACATCGACGCCATCGGCTTTTAGTAATTCGCCCATTTCGCGCAAAGCGTGCTGTGCTTGTGCTACCGCCATCCCATATCCTGGGACGATGATGACCGAAGACGCATTTTTCATGATAAAAGCTGCATCTTCTGCGCTTCCAATTTTAATCGCCTTATCGCGGCTTGTTGTGGTGCCAGAAATTTCTGAATCGCCACCAAATCCACCCAGTATAACGCTAAAGAAAGATCGATTCATTCCCTTACACATAATGTAAGATAGTATGGCTCCCGATGACCCTACCAAGGCCCCAGTCACTATTAAAAGACTGTTCCCAAGCGTAAAGCCAATGCCACATGCGGCCCATCCAGAGTACGAATTCAACATAGATATTACGACGGGCATATCAGCTCCGCCAATTGGTACAATTATCAAAATGCCAATAACCAGCGATAATGAAAATATTACCCAAAAAATGGTCTCATTTTGATCAATGGTCATCCAAGCAATCAAAGCGACAAGGGTAATTCCTAAAATTGCATTGAGGGCGTGCTGGCCTCTGAATGTTAGCGGTGCGCCAGTTATAAGCCCTTGGAGCTTCCCAAATGCGATTATTGATCCTGTAAAGGTTATTGCGCCTATAGCTAATCCTATAGACATTTCTATTAAACTACCTGTGTTGATGTTTAAAAAAGTGCCAATTCCGTAGGCCTCAGGCCTAAAAAATGCAGCTGCAGCCACGAAGCAGGCAGCTAATCCAACAAGGCTGTGGAACCCTGCAACTAGTTGAGGCAGGGCCGTCATTTCTATTTTTCGGGCTATCAATGTCCCTATTCCACCGCCAATAACAATTCCAGCAAGAATAACCTCGTAACTCAATACATTAGGCAGAGCTAAAGTAGTTCCAACAGCGATAGTCATCCCGAGAACCCCGAAAAGATTCCCTTGACGTGCAGAGTCAGGCGAACTTAATCCTCGTAGCGCCAGTATAAAAAATATGCTGGAAATTAAGTAGAGGACGGCTGAAATATTATCTGTCATTGTAGCTTCCTAAATCAGCGTCTCTTCTTAAACATCGATAGCATTCGTTGAGTGACAATAAATCCGCCAAAAATATTAATAGAAGCCAACACCACTGCGAAAAAACCAATTAGTTGAGCAAAGTTGGTTTCAGAGGGACCAGCGGCAATTAGCGCTCCTACTATAATAACCGAAGAAATAGCATTCGTTACGCTCATAAGAGGTGAATGCAAAGCGGGAGTGACGCGCCAAACGACGTAGTAGCCGACAAAGCATGCTAAGACTAATACTGTAATACCGAAGATAAGTGGATCGACACTTCCTGTTTGCACTTTACACCTCTTTACTCAGTTCTCTGGGTAGTTCTGTAGATATACTTCAATATTAGGATACAAAATTATATAAACAATATGTTCCAAGCTTTCTTGTAGGTCGATTAGCTGGGTTACACCGAAGCTGTAACCGCGTCATGCACGATTTTCCCATCTTTTGTGATCATAGAACCTGCGATGATTTCATCTTGCATGTTAATTTCTATTTTATTTTCTGAACTATTGATAAGTGGTGTTACGAAATTTAGCAGGTTCTTCGCAAAAAGTGCTGATGCGTCAATTGCCACTCTACTAGCTAAATTTGTGCAGCCAATTATTCGAACACCGTTACGATCGACCAACTTATTGGGTTCAGAAAGCGGACAATTCCCTCCTTGCTCTACAGCAAGGTCTACAATCACTGAGCCGGGCTTCATGGTATCGACCATTTCTGGTGTTATTAAAACCGGAGCTGGCTTTCCAGGTATTAGGGCAGTACAAATGATAATATCCTGCTTTGCAACAGTAGCTGCAATCAACTCTGCTTGCTTCTTTTTATAATCTTCACTCATTTCCTTGGCATATCCACCGCTTGTTTCAGCTTCCTTAAACTCCTCATCTTCTACAGCAATGAACTTTGCGCCTAAACTTTCGACGTTTTCTTTTGCTGCTGGACGAACGTCACTCGCCGACACCACCGCACCCAGCCTGCGAGCTGTTGCAATAGCTTGAAGGCCCGCAACTCCCGCTCCCATCACTAAACATTTCGCAGGTGGAACGGTTCCAGCAGCAGTCATCATCATTGGAAATGCTTTGCCATAAGCTGTAGACGCTTCGATAACCGCCTTATAACCTGCTAAGTTGGATTGAGACGACAAGACATCCATCGTTTGGGCGCGCGTTATCCGTGGGATTAATTCCAAAGCGAAGCAGGTTACATTTTGCTTTGCAATTAAGTCAATTAAATCTCTATCTTTATAGGGCTCCATGAGGCTCACCAATATCGATCCAGATTTGAGGAGCTTTACTTCATCAAGTTTAGAGGCGTCTTCATCTTTCGGCCCTATCGGTTTCCCAACTTTTAAGACGATATCTGCGTTCTCGAGCACTTTGGGCGCGTTCTCCAAAAGATTTGCCCCTGCTTCCTCATATTCCTGGTCTGTAATTGATGCTGTGATCCCGGCCCCCTTTTCGATATTTACTTGGAGCCCCATCGCGATAAATTTTCTAATTGTATCAGGAGTTGCGGCTACTCGCATCTCGTCTAAACGTCTTTCTTTGATTATTCCAATTTGCATTGAATGTGACCCCGCAAAACACGTGTAAAAAAGGAAATCTTTCCGTCGCAACCCCAAAACCGTTGATTTTCAGAGAAAACCCACGGATTTTTTTCTCGTGGAATTTATTAGGCTTTTCGGAGCCGCGACGCAACGATTTTATTCTAGAAGTGAGCCGCGTCGTTCAACTTCTAGCCTCATTAAGTCGTTTCTTAAAAGTTTTTTGATTTGCTCTTTAGCTTTCTGGCAGGCAGCATGTTCGATATTTAGAGATAGCTCTGAGTGATTATTTTTTTTCGTTTGGCAACTTTTGTTGATCTTTGATGCTACGGCATCCCAATTTTCTTTGACGAATCTGGCTTCCTCCGCATAGTAGAGGTCCCGCTCGTCTGCGTTTTTGAATGACTTTTTACGGAGTACAATATGTAGCTTTCTTGGCAAGCCTGATAAAGGTCCCACGTTTGCCCTGCTGTAATTGCTGTTTTGGGCTGTGACGTTTTGCCTCAATGCCAACCTATCCAATAAATTGAATGTTCTGATCGGAGTTAAAACGATTACTTTATCCCAGTAGTTTTCTTTAGAACACCTAACTTTTATTGGCGGCTTTAAAATTGAGAGATTTATAAAGTGGGGAATTTTTGTGTGTCTAACAGTTGTATAAGTTCCATTATACTCACACATCAATTTCGTTTGGTGAGACGTGACGAAAGTGTATTCTGACAATTTTGTCAAACCTGGGTTGTCAGATACTGGTTGTGCACAACCCGATATAAGTAAACAGAATCCTGTCATTAACTTCGAAATGAAGTTTATGCTTCTTCTCATAAATCGACCATCCAAAACCCTATAGTTAGAATATTATCAATAGAGCTTTCGAAGATCAAAGCCTGTCTTAGAAATAATCTAAAAGTTCTCGGATTTTAGTTGAATCTTATAATATTTAGCACCATATCTCGAAGGGATCTTACTGGAGTAGAAATTGGTGGTTAAATCAGGCGATCGCGAATTAGTGATTTGGATATCCTTTCTCATAATAATGGTCATAATGATGGTCGTAATAGGGGGTGTCACGCGAGTAACGGGCTCTGGGTTGTCAATGGTAGAGTGGCGACCGCTGGTCGGATGGCTGCCGCCTCTAGATGACCAAGAATGGAAAAGAGTATTTAATCTATACAAAAGATCGCCAGAATTTATATCATTGAATTCTTGGATGAACTTATCGGCTTTTAAAGAAATCTTTTGGTGGGAATACATTCACAGATTATGGGGCCGCATGATTGGCTTAGTCTTCTTCGTCCCCTTGGTGTTTTTTTTAGTTTGTCGGAAAATCCCAAAAAAGTTGACCCCAAAAATTTTATTGATAACCATCCTTGGATGCATGCAGGCGTTTATTGGTTGGTGGATGGTGAAAAGCGGATTGTCTGGAGAACCTTCGGTAAGCCAATATAGACTAGCTACCCATCTCGGAATGGCATTTATAATTTTAGGAGTGTTAGTTTGGACGCTCATGGACATAGTCGTTGGTGTTGGAACCTCGACAGCAAATACCATTGTGCTCCATGCTAAATTAGTCTGTGGACTGATTTTGATCACAATTTTAGCTGGTGCTTTGGTTGCGGGGTTAGACGCTGGTCTCATTTACAACATGTTTCCGTTGATGGGTGGAAAAATTGTTCCAGAAGATTATCTGGCCATGAAGGTGGTATGGCGAAACATTTTTGAAAATCCTGCAGCGGTGCAGTTTAATCATAGGCTTTTGGGAATCACTACCACGCTTGCAATCGGGTGGTTACTGTTTAGATGTTTGAAGTTAAATATCACCGCTCCCACAAAATCGGCGGTGTATAGTCTTGCAGCCTTAGTTGTCCTACAGTTCGGTCTCGGAGTTTTAGCTCTTACGAATAATGTGCCTCATAATCTAGCTGTAGCTCACCAACTTGTAGGTGTTTGTCTCTTTATCAATAGCTTGGTTTTAATTAGGTTATTAAGAGTGCCGGGGAGTTTAATTAACGCGGTTCAGTATTAGTTGATGGGGAAGGTAGTCGCTGGCAGGAGAGTAGTTTCACTCAGATACTATTTGTTCCACCTTTTCTATTCTGCGCTTTAAAGCTCTGGCATCCGGCGTCAACTTGGCATTCTTAGTATTTTTTAAAAACGAGTCCAAACCGCCTTTATATTCGATAGTCCGTATCGTAGATGCAGCTACTTTTAAGCTCACCGATTTACCCAATGTTTCGCTTATGAACGAGACCTTTTGCAGGTTCGGTATAAACCGTCTTTTATTCTTATTATTAGCATGGCTGACATTATTACCTGTCATCACGCCCTTGCCAGTTATGGAACATCGACGAGCCACGAGACCCTCTCCTTTTTGTTAGGAAACTCAATACTCAAACAATAGTGGGAGGATATACGCCACTCTTTAATGAACGTCAAGGTAGCTATGATTTTTCCCAATGCTTTATTTGTTGGTTATTTTAGGCGTGTCATTGCATAGTCAGCAAATGATGACAGCTTATTTTGGTAGGAGTGAATAGCCTCGAGATCGAGGTTGTCTCCAGACTTATCTGTGATTTTATGAACTCCTGTTCCAAGAAGTAGTGAGCTAAATTTAAGAGCATTGGCTCCACGTATATCTGTTTCTAGATTATCACCTATCATTAAATATCTTGAAGCGTCCATTTCTCCACTAAGTGATTTACAGCGTTCAAAAACTGCAGCATGGGGTTTCCCAATATACGAGACAACCCCCCCGATAGACGAATAATAGGTGGCTAGATAGCCAGCGCAGATGTGTGTCGTGTTGCCATGTAATACAATTTTATCCGGATTTGTGCACAGCATGGGAATATTAAGTGATTTGGCTCTTTGAAGGATTTTAATGTAATCATCTAGCGTTTCTTCGGCTTTGTCAGGGCCACTGTTGAGAATCCATCTGGATTTATCGAGAGCTTTCTCTATTAGAAACTTTTCTTCAGGGATTACGTCTGGATAACGGTTAGGGCCGGTCAAGTAGACGGGCCCTTCGAATCGTATTGTTTTTGAATGGTGCCCCTCAGAAAGCTGTCGTTTCGCTTCTCCGCCTGATGTAACTACGTCATCAAATAAGTTTCTCTCGACTCCTAGTGCACTTAACCTCTCGTACACCACATTTTCTATCTGGGGAGAATTGGATAGAAATATTATGCGTTTACCTTTTTGACGAAGGCTTTGTAATACGTTTTTGACACCTGTAAATAATGCTTGTCCGTCATAGATAGTCCCCCAAATATCGAAAATAAAAACGTCAAAAAGATCTGAAATTTCCTCTATTGACCTTAATTCTTGAATTGCCATAGATCTATTTTTTTACTGCTTTTGGTTCTCCGAATAAATAGCCCTGACCGAAGTCAATCTTAAGATCTAAAAGTTCAAGAAGCATCTCTTCTGTCTCTATCTTCTCGACAATTAAGTCCATAGCTTGTCGGTCCATGGCGCCTTTTAAGGAATTCATGCTTATCACGGCGTCCTCACCTTTTGCAACTTCATGCAGAAGGTGGGCATCTATCTTAATGAATTTAAAGCCTTTACTGGATAGAGCCGAAAGATCAAAGTTCAGGTCTTTCAGTTGATCAACTGCTAGTCGAAAGCCTAAACCAGCCAATCTTTTTAAATTTGTTTGTATTTCAAATGTACTGTCTTCGAAGGTCTGTTGACTGAATTCAAAAATAAGACTGGAGGCTAATTGTATGTTATTAGCCATGAAATCTATAAAATCAGTGAAAAATTCAATATCTGTGAGCGTCTTATTTGAAATATTACAGAAGAATAAAATGTTAGGCTGCTCTCGGCGTGTTTGGCGAACGAGCTGTATACATCGGAATAATAAAAGATTGTCCAAAGCTGCTGTGAGACCAGCAGCGTCGGATACAGGAAGATACTGCTCAGGTCTGATAATATTTCCTTCGTTGTCAGCAATTCGGGAAAAGCATTCATAAAAAACAGGAATTCTTTGAGGCAAGCGTACTGTAGGTTGTATAAAGAGCTGAACACGGTCTTCTCTAACCGCCCTATCTAAAAAAGTGAGTATCTCGGCATCGTCATAATTTAAAAAAGGTTCACGTGGGCCAGCTTTGTTCGATGCGTTTTGGTTTGCTTTCTTGTCATCAGGTTTAATTTCTAAAGTATTTTTTTTGGTGGTCTGGGTTTCACTTACCTTTTCCGTAACCTGTTTCATAAGGCCTCGGAGTATTCGTAATTCCGAAGCGACATTTTCACTTTGAGGTAGCTTGTCAATTCTTTTTTGCAACTCTGGGAGCTGGGTTTCAATTTTTAGCAAACTCTCTTTCGTATTTTTAAGTTCGATATAAACTTGGCGATTTTCTTTATCGATTTTCCTCAACTGTAGGAAGAAGTTGATAATTAAAACTAGTGATGTCGTAGTAAGAGAAATGACAAAGCTGAGTATGCTGATAGTTTTTCCCATTAAAATTTCGAAAACTGGTCCGGAAAAGAGCGCGATTATAAAGAGTGGTATGATCAGTAGTTTCGACACCAGCAACGCTCCCTTTTACTTTTATACCTCTTTAGAAACCCAATAGTCAGCTTCGATACCAACGGCCTCTGAGATATGTTCTATATTATCATTTTTTAAGGCTTTAGATAATCCTTTGTTAATTTCGCTAAACAGCCGCGGTCCTTTATACGTTAGCGCAGTATAAAGCTGGATCAAACTAGCTCCAGCCTTAACTTTGGTGTATGCCGTTTCAGCACTGTCGACGCCGCCGACTCCTATTACAGGGATACGTTTTTTTGCGGCGAGGTAGGTCTGCGCTAATTTTTGTGTAGAAAGTTCGAAGAGAGGTGCTCCACTTAGGCCACCTTGTTCGTGTTGCTTAGCATCCAAAAGATTTTTGGGACGACTAGTCGTTGTGTTAGAAACAATAATTCCAGAAATACCGCTTGATACGGCAACGTCAACAATTTCATGGATGTCTTCATTTCTTAAGTCGGGGGCAATTTTCAGGAGTAAAGGGAGTGGCCGGTTCGCATCATTGTTTTTCAATGAAGCTTTAATCAACGTGTTTAAAAGTTCCTCCAGTTTCTCTACTTGTTGAAATGAGCGGAGCCCGGGTGTATTTGGAGAAGAGACATTTACAGTGACGTAATCAGCTATATCTCTTGCATGTGTTAAGCATTCAAGATAGTCCTCGACGGGCGTTTGAGTATCCTTGTTGATCCCAATGTTAACGCCCAATATCGCAGATTTATCCTTACGTTTGCTTAGGCGCTGCAGTCCATTCATGATGCCTTTGTTATTGAAACCATATCTGTTGATAACCGCATTATCTGATGACAACCTGAATACACGCGGACGAGGATTGCCTGCCTGAGGCTCAAGGGTTAGTGTTCCCGCTTCGACGAATCCAGGACCAAGTTGAGCTAGTTGGTCAAAAACTTCTCCATCTTTATCAAAGCCTGCTGCTACGCCAATCGGATTCCGAAATTCTAACCCAAGAACATTTGAGATAGTTTCTGATAGTTCACTATCTTTCAGATCTTTTGATGATGCAAAACCTAACTTAAGCAGTTTTATGGTTGTAGAATGGGCTGTTTCTGCTGGAAGATGTCGAATTAATCGGAGTGAGATTGTCTCTAACAGTTTATTCATGAGGATCGTCTTTGAGTTTGGGTAATAAATGAGTGCCAGAATCATCGATTGGAATTGCAGTTAGTCGGGTAACATACTTCTTAAGAAAAGGCCCGTATAAGTGCGGAAAATATTCGCCATTTCTAGCTGGTTCCCATTTCAAATCATCAACGATTAAATTGGCATCAACCTCAACTAGAAAAATGTCTTTTTCCCCGTTTCGATGCTTCTTGGCACTAATGGCTAACTGCTTTGCGGTTGAAAAATGAACAAAGCCATCATTTGTATCTTCAGCAGATGGGATATAAAAGTTCAGTTTTGAAGACGCATCCAAATCTTTTTTCCGTGATAGATGATAAACCCATCTATTCTTCATATTTAAATTCTCTCAGAAGTTTTAATGGTTAATCAAACAGAATTACGTGCGGTTGAAAATTGATTGTAAAAAAACAAGTAAATTAATTATCTAATTCCGGTTCTAAACTTTTTTATTGTGGCTCCTACGGCCTCACAATCAGAAAAAATATCTAATTTCTCAACGTGTATAGCCGCAGAAATGACCCTTTCGTCATTTAATGCGATATCAGCGATTTTATCAGCAAATGTCTCAACTAAAACAACATGGCCTTCTTTTGATAAAGTTTTAATTTTATCTACTAAAGTTTCATAACACCCCACGTTCTTATAAATGGCCTTGCTAAAACCCTCTGCCGGGTAGTCTAGTTCAAGCTCAACATCAATAGCTACTCGCTGCTTACTATGTCTTTCGTGTTGATGAACACCAATGAACATGTCAACTAGTAACCGCCGAATTTTTACAAGATATATTTTGGACATTCCGATTTTGTTCTCTCAACTTTTACCGTTAGCTAACATCAAGAGATGAGGAAGATTTTCTTACGATTCACTCTTCATAAAATCCCGAAAATAAAGCGTTTGCAAGTCGCAAAGTTTGATGTTTGGTTGAGCTACGTTTAAAAAACTAAAGGTTCAGATATAGCTACTATTACCGCTTAGGATCAGCAAAAAAATCCACCGGCCGCATTAGTTTATTTTCTTGATTAATCAAGGCGCCTAATTTTGCGCTTTCCTGTGTATAGTTAATCCAATCAGGATCTGCCCACATTGCTGCACGCTTGGCTTCACGGTCCCCTGCGTTTTCGTACCCCCATATATGAACGTATTGGTTAACATTCCCAGTTTCTGTGACGAGGTAAGCAATCGGCTGTCCAAGGTGCTTTGTTTGCGGCGCCTTTCCAAATTGTTCATAGACTTCTAGATGTTTTTTTATTGTTCCTGGTTTGCATGTGTAAGTACGGACATCTAGTAACATTGTTGGCTCCATCTTCAAAGGTTATCAAAAGTTGCTAAGCGCTATTTAGTCATAATTTTTTACCATATCATCGCATGGCTTCGTAGTTAATCGTATCATGTCGATTAATTTTTTTAATTGCTGTGGGCATCGGATATTTAAGTCCGGTAGCGCAATTATATAAAATAGCAGTTTCACTCTTTTTAACCAATCCATCTTTCAGTGCGAGCTCGTAGGCTGCAAGCGTAGCAGCACCTTCTGGACAGAGTAGAACGCCATCGCGTTTGGCCGCATCATCCCGACTTTCAAAAATATCTTCTTCCGAAACAGAAACGGCAAAGCCACCAGATTCTCTGACCGCACGAAGGATTAAAAAATCACCCACGGCAACGGGAACTCTTATTCCAGCGGCAGCGGTGGTAGCGTTCTCCCATACTGGCGCATGTTCTTCGCCTTCTTGGAATGCCTTTACAATTGGCGCGCAGCCATCTGCCTGAACCGCAATCATTTTGGGTCGTTTTTTGCCTATCCAGCCAATAGCCTCTAGTTCCGCAAAAGCCTTCCACATTCCTATCAGTCCTGTTCCACCTCCTGTTGGATAAAAAATCACATCTGGAAGTTCCCAGTTGAACTGCTCAGCCAGTTCCAAACCCATTGTTTTTTTACCTTCAATTCGGTAGGGTTCTTTAAGCGTTGATACGTCGAACCAGCCGGCTATTTCTTTACCGTCACCAACAATTTTCCCACAGTCATTTATTAAACCATTCACGCGGTACACGGATGCACCTTGCAACTCTATTTCAGAAATATTAATTTCAGGCGTGTCATCAGGACAGAATATAGATGTTCTCAGACCGGCAAAGCTAGCGTATGCAGCCATTGCTGCACCTGCATTACCATTGGTTGGCATAGCTAAATGATGAAGCCCTAGTTCTTTGGCCATCGAAACAGCAAGTGCTAGACCCCTTGCTTTAAAAGATCCTGTGGGCAAGCGCCCTTCATCTTTAACCAACAGATTTTCCGTTGACACTCCCAAGCGTTTAGATGTTTCGGGCAGCGACATAAGCGGGGTGCTTACTTCTCCAAGGCTTATCACATTTTTGGTTTCTTTAACTGGAAGAAACTCCCGAAATCTCCAGAAACCTCCTTTTCTTCGTGCTAGTTCATCTTTTGTTATGCTTTTACTTAATTCTTCTAGATTGTATCGAACTAATAGTGGCCGACCCGCTTTAGAAAGGCCTTGCACTGTAGCTGCCTTATAAATTTCACCTGTTAGTGAGCACTCCATGTGAGTAACAAAGTTGGGGTATTCTTTCAGTTTTGTATTCGACAAAGCTAAATTCCTTTAAGAATATTAGGTTACTAGCGTTAGATGCATTTGCCTATTACGGGGCTGGGTTTATTGGCCCTGTGTTTAGACGACTTGATTACACATTATTAGATATTTTTTTATAAAAAAATTATGTGAAGATGATTTTAATCATTACATCGCATATACATTTTTACAAATGATGAATTTAGATTCTGTAGTCGACAGATTATTATGAGTAGTCAACGCAAAGATATTTTAAAGCAACATCAAATTTGGGAACGGGGAAGTCTACATGATCTATGAATTTCGAACCTACACCACTGGCCCGGGCCAAGCGCCCTTGTTGGCTAAATATTCAGCTGAGATAGGACGGCCGATTAGGGGAGACGAGCACGGAAAACTCGAGGGCTATTGGTTAACGGAGATAGGGCCGCTAAACCAGGTAATGCATCTTTGGTCCTACGAGGATATGAATCATCGGAGCGAAGTAAAGGCAAAATTAGCTGCAAATGAAGCATGGAAAAACGAGTATCTTACGAAAAGTGGTCCCCTCATTATCAGACAAGATAACAGACTGATGACTGCCACAAAGCCACTCGTTGCCCCAGATAGTGAAGGGAATATATACGAATATAGATATTATCGTTGCAAGGTAGGTAAGACAAAAGTATTTGCTGAGGCTATAACCAAGGCTATGAGCGTTAGGGAGCGACATTCTAAAAATGTTTGCATCTGGATCACAGACACTGGGCAACCTAATGAGGTTTCGCATTTGTGGGCATATAAGGACCTGAATCATCGCGCTGAGGCGAGAGCTGCTGCTGCTTCCGATCCGGACTGGCGAGAGTTTTTGAAAGATGGACCGGACAGACTTGATGAAATGCATGCCTCAATACTTCTGCCCTATAGCCACTCTCCGTTGAAGTAAGGATAGCAAACAAATTTTTAATGATTAGTTTAGCCATTCAACATGCTCAGGCTTTGATATCGGGGCTTTTAGAAAATTTTATAAATAGTTGTACTCGGAGTTAACCGGATGAGCAATGCAAACTACCTGAAGCCTAAACGCCGAATGAGGTCCTCTGGTTTGTGACCGGACTCTCTTAAGTCTTTCAGCGAGGCGGATTTATTTCGTTTTGCCAACCTCACGCCATTTTCATCGGTAATTATTTTATGATGATGATAATCTGGGGTTGGTAATTCTAAAAGGCTTTGGAGTAATCTATGAATGTGGGTGACCTTAAATAGATCATCTCCTCTTGTAACCCTTGTTATACCTTGTATCGCATCGTCTATGGTGACCGATAAATGATAACTTGTCGCTATGTCTTTTCTGGCTAAAACTATATCTCCAAATATCTCTGGTTCTGCCGTTTGCTCACCATGCTTGGCGTCAAACCACTTTAATTTTCCAGCTAAACTTGAAGCGGCTTCCATACGCAGCCGAATTGCGTGTGGTGCGCCTTTTGCCAAGCGTCGTTCATTTTCTCTCTTTGAGATGTAACGCAGCGTGTTCCTGGGGGATTTCTGGGTTATTTTAGCCGCGTCGTTTTCATGGGGAGCGGACATCGCCTCTGCTAGTTCTTTGCGTGTTAAGGTGCAGCGATAAAGAAGACCAAGATTGTGGAGTTTTTCCAATCCCCTCGTATAATCAACCATATGGTTCGACTGTTTTCGAACTGGTTCAGGCCATTTGAGCTTTAACCATGATAAATCTTCCAAAATAGATTTTTCAAAAGCAGCGTTGCATCTTTCTATGTCAATATCCTCTATGCGCAATAAAAACTTACCATTATTTACACGAGCTTCTCGTTCTGCAATTAAAGCGGAATACGCGTGCCCAAGGTGAAGATTACCTGTTGGACTTGGAGCAAAACGAGTGACAATTTCCATAGACATAAATCTTATCAAAATGGTTTCCTCAGAAATCTTATGTCGGATTTGATTGAAATTAAAGGGACCTGTCAGTATCACTAGTTCAGTTGAATAGGCAAAACTCACATTAGTATCGGAGTCGAAAAAATGATTAACTTGGAAGGTCCTAGGCAACCGCCAAAAAACGGTGAGCCCGCTAAAGCGCTTGCAATCCTGTTACATGGCTATGGTGCTGATGGTAATGACCTTATTGGTTTAGCACCGGTTCTTTCATCTCATTTGCAACATGTTGAATTTATCTCGCCACATGCTCCATTCCCCTGCGAAATGTCGCCATTTGGCCGCCAATGGTTTAGTTTGGGAGACCGATCGGCAGATGCGATGTTGGGTGGAGCCAGAATAGCGGCTCAAATACTAGATGATTTCTTAAACGAGCAATTAGAGAGATCTAATTTAACAGCGGATAGATTAGCGCTGATCGGTTTTAGCCAGGGCACTATGATGTCTTTATTCGTTGGACCTCGCCGTTCAGAACAAATTGCTGGAATTGTTGGTTATTCTGGGCGGTTGTTGGCAGAAGATCTGCTTAAAAAAGAGATAAAAACATCGCCTCCAGTAACCCTAATTCATGGGTCGGCGGACGAAATGGTCCCTGCTGAAGCTTTAGAGCATGCGGTTAAAGGGCTAGAAGATGTTGGCATCTCTGTTGATGCAGAATTACGTCCTGGATTAGGCCATTCGATTGATGAGAGAGGACTGGAAATAGCAAAGTCGTTCTTATCAAAAATATTAGGGAAATTTGCTTGAATACCTGGATATACTTTTTCGGATTTTTCCTTCTGCAGTAAACTCGAATGGAAGCGTTAAAAACTTATTTCGTTTTTGATAGACACGGTTAACTAGAATCGCGGTAGTGTTAAATTGAAAAATGTTCAGGCGGCTTACCCTCGATATAGATTGTGCAAGAAAGAGACTTTGAAGTGAACCAGGTTGAAAACTCACCAGTTTTAGTGCTCAACGCGGACTATAGACCCCTCAGCTACTTCCCGCTTTCTCTTTGGTCGTGGCAAGACACTGTTAAAGCGGTTTTTCTCGAACGGGTGAACGTATTATCGGAATATGAGCATAAGATACGTTCCCCAAGTTTTGAGATGAGGTTGCCAAGTGTCATCGCTTTAAAGGAGTTTGTGCTCCAGTCGCGGCGGCCTGCCTTTACCCGATTCAACGTATTTTTGAGAGATAGATTTTCTTGTCAGTACTGCGGCAATAAATTCCCAACCCAGGAGTTAACTTTTGATCATTTGGTGCCAAGGTCGCGCGGTGGGACAACGAATTGGAAAAATGTCGTAACAGCTTGTAGTAGGTGTAACCTAAAAAAAGGTAACCATCTGCCTGAAGCAGTAAACATGCATCCAAAAAATAAAGCCCGAATCCCATCCAATTATGAGTTGCAAGAAAATGGACGTGCCTTTCCACCAAATCATCTGCATGAAAGTTGGCGAGACTTTTTATATTGGGACAGTGAGCTAGAAGAGGGGGATTAGCGCGTTACTTATAAGCGCTCGGATAACCAAATCGCCAGTTTACTGCCTGCGCGAATTGCTCTTCGCAAAACAGGATAACCAAGCGTTGTTTCCCCACCGAACTCAATAGCAGTGTCTCGATGTTCTAGCTCTTCGCCTCTGAAACGGTCGATAATTTCTTTGAGCTCGCTCTCATCTTCTGTTAATTGAGCGGCTTGGTCTGCATAATGTTCGTCGATGACCTCTTCGATGGCCACTGTACAAGCCATTGCAGCTTTTGGACCTAAAAGGGCAGTGCTAACGCCCAAGGCAAAACCAGTGGCATTCCAAAGTGGGTGCAGAACCGTAGGTCTAACTTTTCTCTCTACGATAAGTTTTTCAAAAGTTTCAAGGTGATGCATCTCCTGGTCTTTCATATGCTCTATCACTGCGGCATCTTTTGTATTTTTCAGCACGGATAGTTGGCCCTCATATATTCGTTTCGCCCCAAACTCACCAGCATGGTTAACCCTGATAAACCGTTCTACAAGATCCGATTTAGTTAAATCGCCCGGGAGTTCTGCTTGTTCCACTTTTCTCTGTTTCATGGCTGCACCCTTGTGTTTCTCCATTTAAATATGGCGTATGCTGGGATGAAAGAAAGTCCTGTCGACAGAACAAGATTAAAACTTGCCATTGAAACACCAAAAAAAGACCAGACTATCTCATCACAACGAACAATTGGTTGCTGAAGGAGTTTTAATCGAAATGCCTCAATGCTTGTTGCCTCAATCTTGCCACCACAACCTTGAGTGCCAGACCAAAATTGCTGTTCCACTCCAACATGAAACAACGCAATGCCGGCACCTACTAGAGATGTTAAGGCCAAAATAATAAAAATCCACACTGCGAATCGAGGCGACAACTTGAAAACGAGTGTCACCATGCAAAGGGCAATTGCCAAACCATGCGGCATTCTCTGATAAATACACAGAGAACAAGGTTTCAAGCCGCCTATATACTCAAAAGCGAAAGCAGCAATGAGCGCAGCAGTTGAAAAGAAAATTATGATAAAACAGGTCTGGTTAAATATAACGTTGTCTTCACTAGGCATAAAAACAGGCTTTCTCAGTTACTTTAAGATTTGAGCCAAAAATAAATCAGTATCAGGCAACAACCAGTTATACCTGTAACTAATCCAAAATATTTCTCTAGCAAGGTTCTAATTTTATCCCCAAAATAATAAAGAAGGAATGAGACCGCAAAAAACCTGAGACCTCGTGATAAAACTGACAAACTGACAAACAAGGCAAGGTTTAATTGTGCCATACCACTTGCAATAGTGATGATTTTATACGGGAATGGCGTAAGCCCCGCTAGGAATACGGCCCATCCCCCCCAATGTTGATACATTTCGTTGAATTCAGAAACTTTACCTTGGTAACCGTAAAATCGGATAAGCGGCATGGCTGCTGTTTCGAATAGGAGCAATCCGATAAAATATGCGGCTACACCTCCAATGACTGAAAAGAGGGTGCAGGTTAACGCAATGCGCCACCAGCTTGATGGTTTTGCCAGTACCATAGGAATAATCATCACATCTGGGGGAATCGGAAAAAATGAACTCTCTATAAAGGCAATCAATGCCAAAAATCTTTTAGCGTGTTGATGTTCCGCTAAGCTTAAAATTTTTTTATAAATTCTCTGCACGTCGAAGATTATCTCAAAATAGAGGTTGGAACTATTTTTATATTTAGACTGCCATTTATTTTACTCGATTCGTTTAGATTTTTTTTGAGAGGCCATTTTTTTATTCTATATTTAGTAGTTGTTTTCTTATGAGCTATCATCATATGGTAATTTTTGGTTCTAGTTAAGGTTTCTTACGATCAGAAGTTGAAGCTTCGTTGAAGCACCGCTATGCTGGGTCTTGATACTGCCACAATAAATTGTCAGTATCAGCAATATTGAGTTTTCACAGGGAAGGAAAATTTTATGCGTAAAACCATAATCGCTCTGAGCGTACTGGGGTTTGGTATCGCAGGCTTAACAGAAGTCAGCGCTCCAACACCAGCAGGGGCTCAAGAGGTCAAAGGTCCAAAGATAACGTGGAGAATGTCTCTTTGGGGCAAAAGACGAGCTTTTACAGAAGCACCTGAATATACAGCTAAAATAATTAGCGAGAAAACGGGTGGTAACTTTAATATCAAGCTCTACTACGGACAACAATTGTCTAAAAGTAAGGAAAACCTCGACGGCATCTCAGTTGGTGCATTTGAAATGGCCTCTTTTTGTGCAGCCTATCATCCAGGTAAAAATCAGCCTCTAAACGTGTTGGATTTGCCATTTTTGCCAATTCCTAACTTAAATGTTCAGAGAAAAGTGCATGATGCAATCTATAACCATCCTTCTTCTCAGAAGGCTCTAGCCAAATGGAATGCTAAAATTTACATGTCTATGATGCTTCCTCAGTATGAGTATATGGGAAGAGGAAAGCCTCCATCTAGTGTCGCGGATTTTAAAGGTAAGCGGCTAAGGGCCCTTGGCGGTATGGGACGCGCAGCAAAGGCTATTGGTGCAATTCCAACAACGATGCCGGCTTCTGAAACTTACACAGCGCTGCAGCGTGGTACTGTCGACGCAATTGGGTTCCCATACACCTACACGTTCGCAGCATACAAGTTGGATGAAATTTCTGACTGGTACACAACAAATATGTCTTTGGGTTCAGTTAATTGCCCAATCGTTTTCAACGTAGACTCTTACAACGCCCTTCCGGCGCAATATAAGAAACTTCTCGAAGATGTTAAGGATGGTTCTTATGCCGCACAGGCTGCAGCTTATGCCGCGAAAGATAAAATCAACGTAGAAAAGTGGGCAAAAAATCCAAAGCTCACAGCAGTTAAGATTCCTGAAGATCAAATGGCTAATTTCCGAAAAATTGCCGGTGAGCCATTGTGGAACGATTGGGTTAAAGAAAATGAAGGCAAAATTCCAGCACGAGAATTGTTGGATATTGTTCTTAAGACGGCCAAAGGAGGCTGATCTCTTTAATCTAAGTTAAATGAGGTCGCTAGGGCTAAGCTCTGGCGACCTTTTTTTTAAATGGTTTGATGATTGGTTTTTAATAATGGCAAGTACAGATCATTCAGAGCATTCCGGGGCAACCCGTTTCCTTGCATGGGCTGATGAAAAGCTCTTCAAAATGGAAACAGCGTTTAATCTTACGTCTGCATTGCTCATACTTTTCTTGATGTTGTTAGCGGTCGTCCAGGTTGTTGGACGAAAGTTTTTTAATTTTCCAATCCCCGGCTATGTTGATTGGGTGGAATTTGCGATGGCTATTTTTTGTTTCCTCAGTATCGCATACACCCAAAAGCTTGGCGGACACGTCCGAATGGAATTTTTTATAGGACGCTTTTCGGGAAGATTACTATGGACGCTTGAGGTGATAGGCACATTAGTAGCAATGCTAATTATTGCTATCCTGATGTGGTATGGTTGGGAACACTTCCTTAGGGCATGGGATATCGGTGATAGCTCGATTGATATTGAATTGCCAATTTGGCCAGGTAAACTGATAGTCGTTATAGCTTTTATAAGTCTTGAACTGCGCTTGTTAGTTCAATTGTGTGGATTTTTAAGGTTGGTGAAATATCCCGACGCAAACCCAATTGGAGTGCCAATGATAGAGACTGTCGATGAGCAAGCTCAGCATGAGATTGATGCGGGACTGGCCGGCGAAGAGGAAAAAGTTGATATTGTTGGTCGAGGAGCTAAATCATGAGTGAATTTGCAATTGGTCTTGTTGGGACGGGTGCTTTACTGCTTTTGGTATTTGCGGGGGTTAGGGTATTCGTCGTTGCCGCTTTGGTTGGTCTCTTTGGGTGCGTGGCTATAATTGGATGGAAAGCAGGTGCTGGAATAAGTGGTACTGTGCCTCACTCGAAGTCTATTAATTACGCGCTTAGCGTTTTGCCGATGTTCATACTAATAGGGTTCATTGCTTACCATGGCGGTTTGACTCATGCCTTATTCAGGGCTGCGAGGAATTGGTTTGGATGGGTTCCAGGCGGTCTTGCCGTAGCCAGTGTTTTTGCTACTGCTGGCTTTGCTGCGGTTTCTGGAGCAAGTACAGCAACAGCAGCAGTCTTCAGCCGAGTTGCTATTCCGCACATGTTAGAAAATGGATACGATAGACGTCTGGCTGCCGGTGTTGTTGCTGCGGGTGGTACATTAGCTTCGCTGATCCCACCTAGTGCGATCCTTGTGATTTATGCGATCATCGTCGAGGAGTCGGTTGGAACGCTTATATTAGCGGGATTTATTCCAGGTGTTGTCTCAGCACTAATTTATGCTGCGCTAATAATCGGGCAGTGTATTTGGAAACCGGAATTAGGACGTGCAATAGAATCGCCACCAATGTCAGAGAAGTTGGCCAGCTTGCCTGGTACCATTCCGATCTTTGTTGTGGTAGCGGTTATCTTTTATTCTATGTATTCGGGCACGGCTACGCCAACAGAGGCCGGTGCTGTTGGAGCCTTCGTAATTCTAGTAGTCGCTCTTCTTAAAGGAATGAAGTGGGCTAGCCTAAAGGAGGCCCTCCTCGAGACTGCCAAGTTGACCGTGATGATTTTCGCCTTGATTTGGGGTGTTCTTATCTTTGTCAGATTCTTGGGATATGCTGGATTGCCTCAAGAATTTGCGGGGTGGATTACCGGTCTACCATTTCCACCTGTTGTTATAATGATATTGATACTTCTTGGTTATGCAGTTCTTGGTATGTTTATGGATGCGATCGGGATGTTGCTACTTACACTTCCCGTTGTTTATCCAGCGGTTATTGCTCTCGGCTACGATCCGATCTGGTTCGGTATTATCGTTGTCAAAATGTGCGAGGTTTGTCTGATAACGCCACCGGTAGGGTTGAATTGCTATGTAGTGGCGGCAGTTCGGCCGGATATACCGTTGGGTGATGTTTTTAGAGGGATCTTTCCGTTTTTCATAGCAGATGTGATAACTATTGGATTGTTCTTAGCTTATCCAGAGATCGTTCTTTGGTTGCCAAGTGTAGCTAACTAGCCAAACAAACCTTTAAAATTTTAAAGGCCCGCTGCCGGAAAACAGCGGGCCTTTTTTTTAATAATAGCCAGCTTGAATTTTATCCTAAATTAAAGCCTTTCTTGATAAGATAAGTCGCGAGCTGATCACGCTCTTTACTTGATACTTGTCGAGCTTTGTCCTCAGACCATCCATAAAAGTTTGCTACACCGAATTCTTTAACCTTTCGTTGCTTTTCTTGAGGGATTGAAAATATGGAGTCCCTCATTTTATCGTAGGAATCGATCTCTTGTTCAAGCTGAGAATCATTATATGAATTTACATGAACATTCACTGCCGGTGGCAGCCGCAAACTAAGATATCCATCATCACTTGGATACCCTGCAGTCATACCTGCTAGTGGAAAGACAAAATCGGGTAGCTCTAACAGCTCAGCCACCTCGTCAATATGATTCCTAATAACGCTTATTGGACAACAGCCTAATCCTACAGCTTCGGCAGCACGTATAAAATTCATTAATACAAGTCCTGCATCCACTGCGGCATTTAGAAAGGCGTCGAGGTGATCATTTGCAAAAGGCTTATTTCGCATCTGGCAAATACGGCGGATACGTCTGCTGTCACCCAGAAAAACCATTAGAACAGGACATGTCCTCAGCCAGGGCATTGAAGGGATCATATTAGCAATAGCTTCTTGCTTATCCTGGTCTCGTATCACAACCACAGAGGACTGTTGTAAATCAGATTTAGCGGGAGCAGAAAAAGCAGCGCCAAGTAGAACCTCCAAAAGTTCATCGGGTACAGGTTTATCTTGATAGCGACGATGTGAGCGGTGGTTAAGTATATTCGCTAATTCGTCGAACCCCTCCATATCCTCACCGGCACTGGTAGCAACTCCAAAGCGGTTTTTGATTAAATCCGCAATCGTCTCATTTTTTTTCATTATATCTCCTGACTGCCTAGAGTTGATCTGTATCAAACTTGAGTTTGATTATTAAGAAAGTCTATTAGTTTCAATGTCGTTAGAGAAACATAGTTTTGTGAAATATTTAAAAGCATTCCTTTCTTAATCTTAGGAACTTAGAATATAGTAAGATCGGTTTGATTTAAGCAAAAAGCTAACGGTGAGGTAAATAATGAAAATTGCGATTATTGGCTGTGGAGCAATGGGTTCAGTATATGCAGCGCTTCTGGCGGATGCTGGCAACGAGGTTTGGGCAATCGATACATGGCAAGAGCACATTGATGCGATAAATAAAAAGGGGCTTCGTGTTGAGGGTGCAAGTGGCGACCGTACGGTAAAAATAAATGCCAGCGCCAATGCTATTGACGCAGGCCAGTGTGATTTAATTATTGTGGCTACCAAAGCAAGTGGCGTAGCAACGGCGGCTCAAACTGCAAAATCTATTTCAGGTCCAAATAGTGTTATCTTAACAATTCAGAATGGCTTGGGAGCTGCCGACAGAATAGCAGAGGCGATTGATACTAGTCAGGTTATGATTGGCGTCGTCGGTGGTTTTGGAGCGTCAATTAAACAGCCAGGGCATGCCCATCATAATGGCATGCAGTTGGTAAGACTAGGTGAAATGAATGGTGGGATGAGTGAGCGCCTTACCACAGTTGTTGAAACTTGGGAGAAAGCTGGCTTCACTGCGAAAGGTTACCCTGATATACATCAAATGATATGGGAGAAATTCATTTGTAATGTAACGTATAGTGGTCCTTGTGCGCTTATGAATGCCACTATAGGGGAGGTTCAAGCTAGTTCGGAAGCTTGGTCCGTAGCATTGAATTGCGCTAAGGAAGCCGATGCTGTAGCGAGAGCAAAGAAAATTGCTTTAGGATTCGATGATGTCGAAACATATGTGAGAGAATTTGGTGCAAATATGCCAGATGCGAGGCCTTCAATGCTCCTCGATCATATGGCCAAAAGACCATCTGAAATTGACGGTATAAATGGTGCTGTTCCTGTTGAAGCAAAAAAAATCGGGATGTCGGCTCCCATAAACGAGCTGGTGTCCAATTTGATCCGGGGTAAGGAGGCCAATTTTTAGTTTCAAGATAGACGCCGAGCAAAGAACTCATATTTGCCCCTGGAAATTATCTTGGCCCCTTTTGTATAAGCGATTGCTTTGATGCGGATTTCTATTAACAAGAGGCCGACCAAACAGTGGGTGAGTAGCGCTCCTCACTTCATGCTCTATTTTGAAAATAGGTTTATTGTTGTCTAGATCGACAATATCTATAAATCGCCACTCGTGTTGATCTGACTCTCGTGAAATCAAGCCCCGTTCCAATAATTTTTGGTAAGGTGCTGCGAAGTCAGCGATATAAATAGCGATATGATGGCCGTCATATTTTGGTTGTTTTTCATTCGTTTCAATAAAGTAAACATGCTGGGATGTTCCTGTCGTTACCTCAGCGCAAGTTTTACCACGACGTTTCCCAATGGATGCCTTGGCTCCCAATATCTCTTGATAGAAATTAACTATTTTCCCTGCGCTGTTTTTCGGAACGAAGAGCTCAACATAGGGTAGACCTATTTCAACATTTCCAAATTTCTCATCTGGTGCATGCACGCGAATTTGATTCCCCCATGGACAGCTAACGTCAATAAACTCCTTCTTACGTGAAAAAGAAAATTTTGTTTTCGACAGAGGTTCTTCTACCGTTTTCAAGCTTTGAAATGTCGCTTTCAGGTTCGGTGACACAAGTCCGATACGCCCTCGTAAAATTTGAGGGGACGGATCACGCCTTGGCAGATGGATTTGGCTCCGGCCAATATTAATCCACATATTGTCAAGACCTGTCATTAGGAAGGGGTCGCGGGTAAAACCAAGCCCAGTAACATAAAAAAGGATTGCGGGCGCTTGATCAGGAATCATAAGATTTACGTGTTCCATATGAAGAATGTTGCCTAATGATTCACTAGACCGATTATATGAACGTGACATAAAACCACTCCGCTTCTCTATGTAAATGGTGTCAAAAAATCTTGAGCATGAATTGGTCGATTATTGAGCACAAATATTAAATTGATCAAACAGAAATGAAATAATTTCTTCTATTAACGGTTAAGATGCTAACATTACCCTCGATGATCTATAGTCAAACTAGATATCTTCTGAGGATACTTTCTCCCTCTTAAAGCGCTAAAGTGGGCGTATTATGGGCTTAGCCGATAGATTTACGTGAATGTGGAAAGGACGAGGAATGATTGCGCAGTCGAGGAATCACAAATGGCTTCAACAACATGATGAAGCTATTTTAGAACCGGAGTTGCCCATTATCGATCCTCATCACCACCTTTGGGATAAGAATAGCAATCATCTTGTGCAACCACGTTATCTTTTGGACGAAATATTGGAAGATATCAATTGCGGCCATAATATTGTGGCAACTGTATTTATTGAATGCGGCGCAATGTTTAAAGTCGGGGGAGATGAGCACCTTCGTGCTGTTGGCGAAACAGAATTTGTTAATGGCATTGCTGCAATGTGCGAGTCTGGCATTTATGGTGCTACTAAGGTCGCTGCGGCTATCGTAGGTACAGTGGATTTGACGATAGGTGCGTTAGCTGGCGAGGTGTTAGATATGCATCTAGCTGCAGGCTGTGGAAGATTCCGGGGAATTAGGCGGGCGGTCGCATGGGATTCTTCAAATGAAATTCGCAATCACCGCACAAATCCTCCGCCTAATTTATTGTTGCAAGATGACTTTCGTCGAGGTTTTGGGGAGTTGAGCCGCAGGGGGTTAACTTTCGAAGCTTGGTGTTATCATACTCAAATCGCAGAAGTGACAGATCTCGCGAGAGCATTTCCAGACACAAAAATAATCCTAGACCATTTCGGCGGTCCCCTTGGAATTGGCCCATACAAGGGAAAACAGGATGAAATTTTTCAAAAATGGAATAAAGATATTGTTGAGTTGGCAAAGTGTGAAAACGTCTATGCTAAGCTAGGAGGTGTGAACATGGATGTAAATGGCTTTGCGTGGCATGAAAGAAAAATGCCCCCCAGTAGCCAAGAGCTAGCCGATGCTACTGAGCATTTCTATCATAATACCATTGACGCGTTCGGTTCAAACCGGTGTATGTTTGAATCAAATTTTCCTGTGGATAAGTTAAGCTGTAGTTATAAAATTCTTTGGAATATGTTTAAGTTAATTACAAAGAATGCTTCAAAAGAAGAAAAAGCAGCCTTGTTTCATGACACTGCTGCCGAAGTCTACTCGATATGATAAATACCTTTTACGCTTTGATACGACCCTAGTGGTCATATGTTTTTTATCCTGAGAGCTAAAATTGTTTACGTTGAACAAGCCTGCCCATGGGCCATTTAGTAGGCTAGAACGAATTATAATAACGGTGCCGGTTCTGGTTGCATCGCTTCTACACTCTCTGAACATGAGCACTGCTTATGTAGCACTTCCAAATATTCAAGGTAATTTGTCAGCAGCTCCCGACCAAGTAGGGTGGGTAATTACAGCCTTTGTTGTAGCAACGGCTGTAGGGACGATCTTGACGAATGTTTTTAGTGAGAAGTTTGGAAGACGTCAGGTTTTTTTAGCGTCGATTGTCGGTTTTACCGTAACCTCATTGCTCGCTGGCACATCTAGTACGCTTACTGAGTTAGTATTATTTAGAATGTTACAAGGTTTCGTTTCGGCACCACTGCTACCTATCTCGCAAGCCATAATGTTAGATACATACCCACGTGAAAAGCATGGTTTTGCAATGAGTATATGGTCAATGGGAATGATCTTAGGGCCAGTAGCTGGACCAACGGTGGGAGCCATGCTAACTGAGTTTTACGATTGGCGTTATGTATTTTATATGAATGTTCCATTTGGGCTTGTCGCTTTTTTCTCTATCTTGGTAACTCTGCCAGCCGCCCATACGCTGGGTCAAAAAATGGATTGGCTAGGTGTAATAGCACTCATTGTTGCAGTTTCGTGTCTTCAATTAGTGCTAGATAGGGGAGAGCGATTGGGATGGTTCAGTTCTTCTGAAATTATTATTAATACTATTTTATCAGCAACCGCGTTCTATATATTTGTAGTACATTGCCTAACGACGGAAGCACCGTATATTACGCTCAAGATGTTAACGGACCGTAATTATGTGATTGGTCTCTTCTTGATATTTACCTTCGGTATAGCCGTTTTTTCATCCCTATTTATTTTGCCGCTTTTTTTGCAAAATATCCAAGGCTATCCGGTCCTATCTGCTGGATGGGTAATTTCATCAAGAGGTCTTGGGACAATGTTTGCAATGATGTGCTCAGGCTTTTTGTTGAGCATGATTTCCGGTAAATATCTCATCCTCTTAGGGTTAATTTGCGTTGGCGTAAGTAATGTTTGGATGACCCAATGGACGGCTGATGTAAATATGCAAGAGGTTATTTATATTACGATAGTAAATGGTTTCGGAATGGGAATGATGTGGGTTGCTTTAACGACTGTGACATTCTCTACGCTTGAACCAATTTATCGTGTTGAAGCCGCGTCACTTTTTTCGCTGATACGAGCCATAGGAGCTAGCATGGGCACGTCTGTTGTTGTCTCTATACTGGTTCGATCGACACAAGCAAATTATATTGAAATGAGAGCACAAATTACTGAATTTAGATCGACATTGAATTCAATAGTAAGCGGACAACCATTTGATTTAAAATCCATGGCTGATTTACGAAATTTAGAGACAATTGTTATGATTGAAGCGCAGATGGTTGCGTTCCTGAACGACTTTGTGTTCTTAGTCGTAATAGCCTTTGGTGCAATCCCGTTTGTTTTTCTCCTGCGCGCTAGGGCAAAAAACTAACTAGAGTTTATCGAGGTTTGTGTAATAATATCGAAGGACTCTGTAAAGATTTTATTATTTGGCAAAACAATTTTGTGGAGCAATAGCGGATGTCTCTTCCCAACCAACGTATCGTCTATTTGAACGGCAAGTTTGTACCTGAAGACGAAGCTACTATTCCTATTAAGGACCAAGGCTTTAAATATGGCGATGGTGTTTTTGATACTACAAGAACATTTGGACACAAAATATTTAGGCTAAAAGAACATTTGGAGAGATTTGAGCGCACTCTAAAGTACATGGATTTGGACCCAGGCCATAGTATGGACGACTTTCAAACCATTACGGAGGAGGTCGTTAATCGCAACTTACCGCTCTTAGACGAAAAGGAAGATTACTGGGTTACACAAAGGGTAACGAGGGGGCTATCAAATGACGACAAAATAGCTTGGCCCGACTGGCCTGATGCTACGGTAATCGTCGAATGTAGTCCTTTGCCATTGGCCGCGCGAGCAAAATTTTATCGCGATGGTATCCAGTTAATAACACCATCCGTTCGGCGGGTCTCACCTGAGATGGTAAGCCCTCGTGCAAAAACCCATAACTATATAAATTTTGTTATGGGTGATTTGGAGGTTGCGGCTCAAAATCCTGATGCACTGTCTTTTTTATTGGATACGCAGGGCAATCTTTCAGAAGGAAAAGGCAGCAACATTTTTATTGTCAAAGACAATAAGCTTGCAACACCTAAGGAGCAATATGTTCTGCCCGGCGTAAGTAGGCAGGTGACAATTCAGTTATGTGAGCGGTTAGGACTAGAGGTTGAAGAAAAGAATCTGGACTTATTTGATGCCTATAATGCGGACGAAATCTTTATAACTTCAACTAGCTTTTGTATTTGCCCCGTCCAAAGTATAAATGGTCGTATGCCGTTTGTCTCTTCTTGCCCTGGACCAGTAACAGAATCTCTTATCAAAGCATATGTTGACCTTGTAGATTTTGATTGGTACACGCAGTACTTGGACCGCCTTTAATTCACTTAGTATTGTCGCTATTGTCTGCACTTGAAAGAAAATGTTTTACCACTTTAAGCATGAGTTTAGGTAAGCCCACACTTTCTATTTTATCTAACGAATACCAATGCAGACCAGCAAGCCAATCATTTTTCTCGACGCGCATAACTACAACCCTTAAAACTAGTTTGAAATGAGTAAAAACATGCTCAACTGTTCCCGTTATGGCGTTGGAATGCGGTCTACACATGGTTAATTTTCTAATTAATTCATTATGTCGTTCATCTTGTTCCCAACCTACGGAAGGAACTTCGAGCATGCCACCTAAGAGACCTCTTCCAGCTCGGCGATAAAGTAGGATTTCATTAGCAGTGTTTACAATCACATAAGCTGTTCCTGCTCTTTCGGGGGCTTTTTTCCGTTTCTTGCTAATCGGGATGGCGTGTGTTTCCTCGTGCAGAAAAGCCCTGCATAATTCTGTCAACGGACACGTAAAGCAGAGCGGTCTTCGCGGAGTACAAACCGTGGCGCCTAAGTCCATCACTGCTTGAGCGTAATCACCGGTTCTAGCTTTTGGGGTATTCTGTGAGGCTAATGATTTAATGATCAATTTATTTTCTTTGATAGGGGTCTTGATCCGATATACGCGTGCAATGACCCTCTCGACGTTTCCGTCAACAGGCGTTGCGTCTTTCCCAAATGCTATGGCTGCCATAGCGGCAGCTGTGTACGGACCGATCCCAGGCAATTTTAATAATTCGGCTTCTTCCTTCGGAAACTCCCCTGCATGATCACGCGTGATAATTTGCGCGCAGCGGTGCAGGTTCCGAGCGCGCGCGTAGTATCCCAATCCGGCCCATTCACGAAGGACATCATTAACGTCAGCAGCCGCAAGGCTTTCGATTTTAGGCCACAATTCGATGAATCGATTAAAGTAAGATACCACTGTCACGACTTGGGTTTGTTGAAGCATAATTTCGCTCAGCCAAACCCTATAAGGATCCGGAGTTTCTCGGCCCACAGCACGCCATGGAAGTACTCTCTGATGTGCATCGTACCATCGAAGTACTTGTTCCGGTAAACCGATAAATGAACTATTTGGTGTAATGTTTTCCATATGAAGTAAATTACTGTATTCTCCTCTCCAATTAAACAGGTAAGGGTCGCGGTGGAATACATTGATGCATCAAAATCTCAAACAATATGGCAAGAGAAGCACGACAACTGCTGGCCTGAAAAATGTCAATTTCTCTGTTAACAAAGTTGCGGATAACGTGCTCAAGAAACGGGGCTTCATTGAATCAGCAGTAGTGTATAGATGGACATCGATTGTTGGCAAGGAGCTCTCGGAGTGGTGCTATCCTACACGTCTTTCGTTCCCCAGTAACAAGACACTCGGTGCAACTATGTTTCTTGATGTCTTGGGCGCTAGAAGTCTTGAGTTGCAGCACTTGCAACCAATAATTTTAGAGCGGACTAACTTAATTTTTGGTTACGCTGCTATAAAGAAGATCTCGATTCGACAGGTGCACGGTATAGAACCTAAAAAACGAATCAAAAAAAATGTTCGCTCTTTGACATTCGAAGAAGAAAAATGGGTTGTCGAAAGCGTAAAAGGAACCAAGTCACAAGAATTAAAAAACGCGCTAGAAACCTTAGGAAAAGCCATTTTATCAAAGAAATAAATATAGATTAAAATCGCAGCAGAATATATTTCGTTATCTAATATCACATTGTGAACATATTTTTATTTTTAAATATCGTAGCAGCTTGCGAGCGACGATCTTGCATCTTATCCTAACGTTATCTTTTTTATGGAGTCTTTCGTGCGTTTATTAAAGTTTTTTGTATATCTCGCGTTACCACTTCTAGTAGTGGTGTCACTACTAAAAACGGGTCATGCGTCAGATCAAACTTTAACCCCTTTCCTAAAAGAAGCGCTCGCAGAGCGAATTATTGGATCGGATAAAGCAAAACTCACTGTAGTTGAATATTTCTCTTTCACGTGCCCCGCATGTGGACGTTTTCACACAGACGTGTATCCAAAGTTGAAAGAGAAGTATGTAGATACTGGGTTAGTTAAATTCGAGTTTCGAGATTTTCCACTCGATCAATGGGCGTTACGTGCGTCGGCACTGGCTCGCTGTGTTCCGTCAAAGTTCTACGAACCGATGGTAAGTGTCTTGATGAAACAGCAGTCAATATGGGCTGGATCGGAAGATGTTGGCGCGGCACTGTTAAAACTCGGTCAACTTGCTGGATTAAATGAAGAAAAAGCGCGCAAATGCATGGATGACACGCAACTGCTAGATGGCATCATTAAAGCAAGAATGGAAGGTAACACAAAATATGGAATTGATACGACCCCATCTTTTTTAATAGGCGGGAAGCGGATTAAAGCGTTTGAATTTGAAAAGTTAGACAAAGCTATTCAACAAGAACTGGAATAAAGTTTCTTCATCAAGAGGCTTTATGCCTGGATTTTGGGATAAATTAATTGAAATTTGATCACCTCAAACTTACGGGATTTAAATCCTTTGTTGATCCAACAGAATTAGATATTTCAAATGGTTTGACTGGGGTTGTCGGTCCAAATGGTTGTGGTAAATCGAATCTAGTGGAAGCACTGCGTTGGGTGATGGGGGAAACATCGGCAAAACAAATGCGGGGCGGTGAAATGGACGATGTTATCTTTAATGGAGCTAACAGCCGTCCGGCTAGAAATGTTGCAGAGGTTATTTTATCTGTTGATAATTCGGATTGGAAAGCGCCCGCAGGATTAAACGATTCTGAACAATTAAGCGTCGCGAGACGGATAGAACGTACAAAAGGTTCTAACTATCGGGTAAATGGTAGAGACGTAAGGAGCAGAGACGTCCAATTACTTTTTGCAGATGCCGGAACGGGTGCTAGATCGGCGGGCATTGTAAACCAGGGCAGAGTAGGTTCATTAATAAATGCTAAACCTGGTGATCGACGTATACTACTTGAAGAGGCCGCAAATATTCGAGGGTTGCATACAAGAAGACATGAAGCAGAACTAAGACTTAAGGCAGCTGAGACGAATTTGGAGCGTTTGGAAGACATTCTTGGTTCAATAAAAGATCAACTGCGAGGCCTCCTAAAACAAGCAAAGCAGGCAAAGCGATATCGAACGATTAATGATCAAATAAGGAAGTCAGAGTCGGTGCTTTTTCATAAAAAGTGGTTCGAGGGTGTGGAAAAAAAGACGCAGGCCTTAGAGACCATGGCCGAAGCCGAAAAAAAAGTCCAAGAGGCTACACGGGTTTCTGCCTCTTTTTCACGGCAACGGGTTGAAGCAGCAGAAATACTTCCAATTCTACGACAGGATGAAGTAGAAACAGCTGCAGCCCTTCAACGCCTAAATATTGAATTAAAGGAATTGCATAACGAGTTGGAAAGGCTAGAGGGAGCAAAAGATGCTGCGACTCAGCGGCTTGATCAAATTGCGCAAGATATCAAAAGAGAACAAACCCTGGCTAGTGAAGCTAAACTCACGGTAGACATACTGAGTAAGGAACAACTTGAAATTAGTGAAAGCATTGAGAATGTGGCTGTGAGAGAGAAGGTTATCACAGATGAAGTAAGTGCTCTCAGTGCGCAAACCCAAAGCTTAGAAAGCCAGTTTTCGACGGTGATGGAAAAATTAGCCGCAAACCAGGCAAACATTGTGTCACTAGAAGGGCAAATAAGTCGAACCAATGAGCGAAAAAATAGAATAAAAACTGAAATAAACGCAACAGAAGAGAAGCTCTTCGAATTTGAAAAAAGAGACGCTGCAGATGAGGCGATTGACGATCTAAGGATAGACGTCGAAGATGCGGAGGCTAAAGCAAAGGAAGCCACAAGAAAGTTAGAAGGGCTTGGCCAGGCGCGTGCGAATCAAGCGGTAAAGGTAGAGGAAAAACATCGAGAAAGGAGAGAGTTAAACTCACAACTTATTGCCCTAGAAACTGAGGCAAACTCTTTAGAAGTGTTATTGGCGGATGTAGAACACAATGAGCAAATACCTGTTTTGGATCAAATTCATGTCGAGAAAGGTTACGAAAAGGCGCTTGCTTCAGCCCTTGGGGACGATTTAACTGCACCGCTCCAACGAGAAAAAACAACTGCTTTTAAACGCTACTGGTCTCGTTTGGTTGGTGAGAAACTTGGTCCGGATCTGCCGCAAGGGGCAATTTCTTTGGCTAGTCATGTTGAAGCACCTTCAGAATTAAATGCCATATTAATGCAAGTTGGTGTTGTGGAAAATGAGGAGATTGCGGAAGAAATGCGTCGATCCCTGGCGCATGGTCAAATGTTGACCACGACAAATGGTGGGCTATGGCGTTGGGATGGTTTCGTAGTTCGGGGAGAAATTAACAATCAATCGAGTGTACGATTAACTCAGGCGGCCCGTCTCCGAGAAGTTTCAGCTGAAGTAAGTGATCTCAAATGTAAAAAAGAGGAAATAGATGTTAGCTGTGAAGCTAACGATAAAAAGCTACAAGAATTGGATATTGAAAGCCATACAGCGAGAACAAACTATAAAGAAGCTTTTGAAAACTTGGACAGAGCCCGTAAAGCCTATATTGATACTCAACAATTAGAATTAGAGTTTAGTAACAAAAAAGAGCGTTTGATTGAAACAAGGCGTCAGCTGGTAGCGGATCTGAGCGAGACAGAAAAACTAAGAGCAGAGTCCATTAAAGAATTGAGTAACCGCGAGACTAATGATGTTCTAGAGGCTGAGAGCGATAGTCTTCGGCAACAGTTGTTTGATAGCCGGGAAAAGCTAGTCGAGGCTAGAGGTCGGCTCCAAAATATTGTAACTCAGACAACTGATCGCCAAACACGTCTTTCTGCAATTAAAGAAGAACTTGAAGCGTGGATGGATCGAATTAGTCAGGCAGAGGTCAGAATGAGTGATCTCAATATTCGCCAGGACGCTGAGATAAATGAATTAGAGCGACTAAAAAATAGGCCGGACGAGGCTCAATCTCAGATGAAAAGGCTAACAGAAACTAAAAGTGCTGCTGAGGAAGCGCGAAAAAATGCTGCTGATAAACTTGCTGTTGCTGAAACAGAATTAGCGGAGGTGGAAAAACAATCGCGCGATGCGGATAAAAAATTAGGTCTGGAAAGAGAAGAGAGAGTACGCTGCGAAGCTGTCGTTGAGCAGGTGGCGCTTTATCAGTCAGAACTTGCTGAGCGAATAAAGGAAAAGTTGCAATGTTTTCCTGAAGAAATTTTAGATAAAGCGGGATTAGATATAAATGATACGGGTCCTGAAATAGATGAAACTGAGGCTCGTATAGAACGGCTTGCCAGAGAGAGAGAACGTATAGGTCCTGTTAATTTGCGCGCAGAAATAGAAGTCGAAGAGCTAGAGCAAAAGATATTTGATATGGAAACGGAACGCGATGACCTTAATGGCGCCATCGACCGCTTGAGGCGAGCGATTTCTTCCTTGAATAAAGAGGGGAGATCACGGCTGCTTCAGGCATTTGACGATGTAAATAGTCATTTTCAAAATCTCTTTACCAGATTGTTTGGGGGTGGTGGTGCTTACTTGAAACTTATTGAAGCCGAAGATCCTCTAGACGCTGGTATAGAAATCATGGCTAGCCCTCCTGGAAAAAAACTTCAAACAATGACACTACTCTCGGGGGGCGAGCAGGCTTTAACAGCCCTGGCTTTAATATTCTCAGCGTTCTTGACAAATCCAGCACCTATTTGTGTCCTGGATGAGGTAGACGCACCTTTGGACGATAGTAATGTCGATCGTTTCTGTTCAACCCTGCGAGAATTGTCAAATATCACAAATACACGCTTTCTGATCATAACTCATCATCGACTCACGATGGCGAGGATGGATAGATTATTTGGAGTAACGATGGCAGAACAGGGTGTAAGTCAACTCGTTTCTGTGAATCTAGAGGGTGCAGAAAAATTGAGGGAGACTGCTTAAAACATTATTTAAAACGATATTTCGGTAACAAACCATCATAAACTCGTTTGGCTTTTTTGGCGAAAACTCCTGTCGCTTTCTGTCTTGACAGTTGACAGAGTATTTACGTAATGTGCGCACGTGTTTTACGGTAATACCAAGCGGCTTTTTATTATTGAAATTAGTTGAGAAAAAAAGAAGATGACGGCTGACAAATATCATCCAGATTCTGGACAATTAGATGAGTTGGATGCCAAAATTAGTTCTGCCAGAAAAGAGATTGCTGAAGGAGTGAAGTCTTCAGCAAAGCCTGAGTTACCAAAGAGTTTAGTAGGCTTGGCTATGAGAGCTGGGGTCGAGTTGGTTGCAGGAGTTGCGGTAGGTGCAGGAGTAGGGTACGGATTAGATTTATGGCTCGGTAGTAGCCCATGGCTGTTGATCGTATGCTTTATTGTAGGTGCAGCTGCTGGCATGCTAAACGTATACCGCGCAATAAATGGACTAGGAATGGCAGTTGGATATAAAAAGAGCTTGGACGATAATTGAGTAAACTAACGTCTTTGGAGTAAAAAAGGAGTATTTCGTGGCATCACCGGTTGATCAATTTAAGCTGAAGACACTTGTACCATTTGAAGTGGGCGGTGTTGATCTCGCTTATACAACCTCGTCGCTTTGGATGACGATAACAGTCGTTGCCGTGACACTCTTTCTAACGCTAAGCATGAGGGGTGGGAGGCTTGTTCCTGGTCGTTGGCAATCGTTGGCTGAAATGTCTTACGAGTTCATAGCAAACATGATTCGCGAAAATGTTGGCACGGAGGGGCGCAAATACTTCCCGTTTATATTTACCTTATTTATGTTCATTTTGATGGGTAACCTGCTCGGAATGATCCCTTATTCCTATACGTTTACCAGCCAAATTGTCGTAACATTCGCGATAGCCATTACTATATTTCTTGGGGTAACGGTAATTGGCATTGTTTTGCATGGCTTTCACTTTTTCACGTTATTTGTGCCACCAGGGATGCCAATTGTGCTGGCTCCACTCCTCATTCCAATTGAAGTAATTTCCTACTTCGTTAGGCCAGTGAGTTTATCAGTTAGGCTTTTTGCAAATATGATGGCAGGGCACACTATGATGAAGGTTTTTGCAGGTTTCACAGCCGCACTTGGTGTTTTAGGCATCGCTCCAATATTACTTTTGGTGGCGTTAACTGGTTTTGAGATCATGGTTGCTGTGTTGCAGGCGTATGTTTTTACGGTACTAACGTGTTTGTATTTAAACGATGCCATTCATTTGCACTAGGGATTACGCAATCAAATTTATTAATTACTAACAAAAAAAGAAGGAATAAAATTATGGAAGCAGAAGCAGCAAAATTTATCGGAGCAGGTTTAGCCGTGATAGCATTGGCTGGAGTTGGAATAGGTATTGGAAATATCTTTTCGTCTTTAGTATCCTCTATAGCCAGAAACCCTGCAGCTCGCGGGGAGGTTTTTGGTATTGGCATCTTAGGTTTTGCCCTAACCGAAGCAATCGCTTTGTTCGCACTATTGATATCTTTTCTATTGCTTTTTGCGGTCTAGGTCTATTCCGTTCCCAAGTTTCGGGAACTGAAGATTAAAAACAGATAATAGTTAACTTCAAACTACTTTTCGTTGTCGACCAGGGTGTTTTTATGAACATAAGACGTGTATCAAGCCTTGCTGCCACAGCATTTTTAGCACTTGTTCTGTTCGGGCAGGGAGCGACTGCTGCGAGCTCCTCTTCTGGACCAAAGTTACCCCAATTAGACGTAGCGACCTACTCATCGCAAGTTTTCTGGTTAATTATAAGCTTTATTGTACTCTATTTTTTAGTGGCAAAACTAGCAATGCCTCGCATCGCGGAAGTTTTGGAAGAGCGTCAGGAGCGTATAGAAGATGATCTTGATAAGGCTGAAACACTGAAGAAGGAAGCTTACCAAGTTCGTATTGAGTACGAAAAAGCTCTTTCAGCTGCCAGAGAAAAGGCACAGGACGCGACCCGCCACGCCCAAGAAGAAATTGCGAAGCGGAGTGCAGAAGCCGAGTCGGCGGCGCAAGTAAAGGTTACTGTAATGTTAGAAGAGGCGGAAAAGCGCATTGCCGCCTCAAAGACGGGCACTGAGGGAACGTCAGGTGATCCAATAAGCTCTTTAGAACGGTCGGTCGCGCAAGAAGTTGTGGCGAATGCGGTCCAGAAGTTAATAGGAGTGGATGTCACAGCGGCGGATATTGATGCAGCGATTGCTGCAACTTTGGAGGAGCGTCCACAATGACGATTACGCCTGAAATTTCTGTCGCGATTGCGTTTGCCATATTTGTAATTCTTGTTCTTTGGAAAGGTACTAAAAAAATTACAGAAGGACTCGATAAGCGTGCCGAGCGCATCCGTAGTCAACTCGATGAAACTCAGAATTTGAGGGAAGAGGCACAAGCAGCGCTAGCTAGTTATCAGCGACAGCAACGCGATGCACTAGCGGAAGCCGAGCAAATAATAGCTCAGGCTGAAGCCGAGGCTGAAAGGCTTAAAGAGCAAGCAGAAGAGGTAATGGCGGCGACAATAAAGCGGCGTGAAGAACAGGCTGTCCAGAGGATTGCACAAGCTGAAGCCAGCGCTGTAAAAGATGTTAGGGATCAGGCTGTTGAGTTGGCAATCGGAGTTGCGACAAAATTGATTGCTGAAAAGATGGATAAAAGTGTCCAGGGAAGCCTCATAGAAGCGTCTACTAACGATGTGATAAAATCCCTCAAAAGTTAGATTTAGTTTTCAAAACATCAATTTCCTTATAAAATTTTGCGGTTAAGCCTTTTTGAGAAATGAGGAGAGCGTCAATGACAGCATGTATAGTAGGGTGGTCCCATCTTGCCTTCGGTAGAAGAGATCACGATGACGTTGAAAGTATGATATGTTCCGTTGCTTCTGAAGCAATTAACGACTCAGGTTTTGGTCCAGCAGATATAGACGCCATCTATTTGGGGCATTTTGGCGGTGCGTTTTCCCCACAAGGTTTTACGTCAAGCCTGGTTTTTCAATCCTCGGATGCGTTGCGTTTCAAGCCTTCTACACGGGTTGAAAATGCGTGTGCGACAGGTAGCGCCGCTGTACATCAAGGCTTAGATTATATTGAAGCCCGAAGAGGCAAGGTGGTTTTGGTAATCGGCGTAGAAAAAATGACAGATCTTCAGGGCCCGCAGGTTGGCGATGCGTTACTTTCTGCGAGCTATCTTAAGGAAGAATCTGATATAGAAGATGGCTTTGCTGGGGTGTTTGGAAAAATAACGCAGGCTTATTTCCAAAAGTACGGCGATAAAAGTGAGGCGCTTGCCGGGATAGCAGCAAAGAACCACAAGAATGGAGTTTCCAACCCTTATGCACAAATTCGGAAAGATCTGGGGTTTGATTTCTGTAATACGGTGTCTGAAAAAAATCCTATTGTAGCGTCACCTTTGAAGCGAACGGATTGCTCTCTTGTTTCCGATGGGGCAGCAGCTGTCGTTTTGGCCGACACTGCAACAGCATTGGGTTGTCGCAAAGCCGTAGCGATACGATCACGTGCACACGTTAACGATTTTCTACCCATGTCCAAGCGCGATATTTTAAGTTTCGACGGGTGTGCTAGGGCATGGAATGACGCGCTGCAAATGGCAAGTGTTACCCTCAATGACTTATCGTTTGTTGAAACCCATGATTGCTTTACCACAGCAGAACTTCTTGAATATGAGGCAATGGGGCTCGCTGAGCCAGGAGAAGGTGCTCGCGTTGTAACCGAAGGACTGACGCAAAAGGATGGAAGGTTGCCAGTTAATCCGTCAGGTGGACTTAAAGCTAAAGGACATCCGATTGGTGCCACAGGTGTCTCAATGCACGTTCTTACCGCTATGCAGGTGAGGGGTGAAGCAGGTGAGATGCAGGTCAAGGATGCCAATCTTGGGGGTATCTTTAATATGGGAGGCGTGGTCGTAGCTAATTACGTATCCATTCTGGAGGCAATTCGTTAGCAGAAAGCTTCTTAATAAAAAATATTACACTTCATTCACTTGGCTAAGTGAAATGAAAGGCGTGTCAAGTTTGTCTTTTCCTTTCAGGAAAGCTAATTCCAGAATACATGCAGAGCAAACTACATTAGAGCCTTGCTTTCGGATCAGAGTTGTTGCAGCGTTCAGCGTTCCTCCCGTTGCAAAAATGTCATCAACAATTGCAACGCGTTTGCCATTTAAAGCGGAATTTTTCTGAACTTCTAGTGTGTCATGACCGTATTCTAGGTCGTAGCTGTGCGCGAGAGTTGTTCCAGGTAGTTTCCCTTTTTTCCTTATCATCTGAACTCCAATCGATAATTCGAGTGCTAGGGGACTTGCCAGCAAGAAGCCCCTGGATTCTATACCTGCTATTATATCCGGCTCATACTGACTAATTTCACGTGCTAGTCTTTTCACCGTTACTTTCCAAGCTTGTGCATTCATAAGGAGTGTCGAAATATCATAATAAAGGACACCCGGTTTTGGGTAATCGGGAACTTTAGCAATTGTTTTCTCGAGATCAATACTTTTTGGCATTCTTCAATCCAAGTTGAATGGAGTTTTTTTAGATCAATATCCTTTTATGGAGTCAATAATCAATAAATTCTATTGTGCTAAAAAAAAACAGAGCTATATCGGAGACTAAGACGACCAGTATTTATTGATTGAGATAGTAATAGATCGGTTAAAAAACTTCTTGTTATAGTAACTTTTAGTGTGCCGCTTAAATAAACTCATATGCTGCCAGCAGGGATTTTTATTGTTTTAGATACGACGTTTGATTTATATATCTTGTTTTATCTTATCTGAATCGTCCTAAAAGATGAGGTGTACGAGAAACCAAATTTATGTGTTGTCGGAATTGGCTGTGATAAAAACTAATATTCCACTGTCACGGAAAATCTTTAAGAACGGGTTCATGCTAAGCATTTGTCAGCCACTTTTATACTGCAGCCATAAGTGTATAATCGTTTGTCAAACATGCGGTTGACAATTTATAATTTTCCAACTCGTCAACCACTAGAAAGATACTGACAAAGAGGTTTAAAAATGCAGGAAACAACCTTTCGCACAGAGAGCGATAGCTTTGGCCCCATTCAAGTTCCAACCCAAAAATACTGGGGAGCTCAAACGCAGCGCTCAATCGTGAACTTTCCAATCGGCTGGGAAAGACAACCGCTTTCGATAGTACGAGCATTGGGTGTAATAAAAAAAGCGAGTGCAATTACGAATAGAGACACTGGCAAATTAACCGACAAGAAGGCAGCAGCAATAATTAAAGCAGCTGATGAGGTAATAGCTGGGGATCTTGATGATCATTTTCCTCTCGTTGTCTGGCAAACTGGTTCGGGCACACAATCGAATATGAACGCTAATGAAGTAATCGCGAATCGCGCAATAGAAATTCTAAATGGAGAAATAGGTTCGAAGAACCCGATCCATCCAAACGATGATTGTAATATGAGTCAGTCTTCAAATGATACTTTCCCAACAGCGATGCACATAGCAACGGCCACAGAGGTTGATAGGCTCCTGCTACCTAGTTTGAAAAACTTGTCGAAAGTTATGGATGATAAAGTTACTGAATTTAAAGACATCATAAAAATTGGCCGCACCCATACAATGGATGCTACTCCACTGACTTTGGGACAAGAGTTTTCTGGTTACGCGCATCAGATAAAAATGGCGATTGAAAGAATAAACTCAGCACTGGCAAGTATCTATGAATTGGCGCAGGGTGGAACCGCAGTTGGTACCGGTCTCAGTACCGAATATGGTTGGGCTGAAGCTGTCGCAGAGAAGATAGCAGAGATTACTAGATTACCCTTCGTTTCAGCGCCCAATAAGTTTGAGGCGTTAGCTTCGCACGATGCAATGGTCGAGATGTCTGGAGCAATTAAAATAGCCGCTATTTCTTTATTTAAGATTGCCAATGACATTCGACTTCTAGGATCTGGTCCCCGTAGCGGGTTGGGAGAGCTAATTCTCCCTGAAAATGAACCTGGAAGTTCAATTATGCCGGGTAAAGTCAATCCAACCCAAGTGGAAGCTCTAACGCAAGTGTGTATTCAAGTACTTGGTAATGATGCTGCCGTTAGTTTTGCTGGCTCACAAGGTCATTTCGAGCTCAATGTTTATAAACCAATGATAGCTTATAATGTTTTGCAATCCATCCAATTATTAAGCGATTCATGCTCAGCATTTGCCGAAAATTGCTTAATCGGCATACGTGCAAATGAAAGTAGGATAGATAAGTTAATGCAAGAAAGTCTTATGCTTGTTACTGCCTTGGCGCCTAAAATTGGATACGACAATGCCTCGATTGTAGCAAAAAAAGCGCATGAAAACGGAACTACCCTTAAGGAAGAGGCAGTCAAACTTGGTTTTGTTGACGCTAAAACATTCGATGAAGTTGTAAGACCTGAAAAAATGATCGGCCCAAATAAGTCATCTTAAAAAAACAACCTAATAAAATCCAGAAGTGTTTAGAAACAAGGTTTTGTACCAAATAAGAATATCAGTAAAAGAAACTTTTTTACGAGACGGCATCTCAGGTTTTACGGTCAGTTTTTTTTCTAAAATGATCTAGTGAGACAACTTCTCCAGACTTTTCACTTTTATTGTTCAGGTTTGTAGTCTGCGTCGCCGTTTTTTCCATGCTGATTTCCTCACTAGGTATTGATTCTCTGCTTGTGATTTCGTCGAATTGGAGGCCAAATTTGACTGAGGGGTCAGCAAACCCTGTTATTGCTCCAAAGGGAATTACAAGGTTTTCACGTTTATCATTGAAGCTCAACTCAACTTCAAAATAATCTTCATTTACCTGTAAATTCCAGAATTGATGTTGCAGAACAATAGTCATTTCGTCGGGATATTGCTGATGCAGAAAATCTGGAAGTGTTACTTTTGGCGCTTGTGTTTTGAACGTAATGTAAAAATGGTGATCGCCACGAAAACCATCTTTGCAGACCTGCGTAAGTGATTGTCGAACAACGCTCCGCAGCGCTTCTTGTACCATCATGTCATATAGGAACTGTTGTTCTGCCATTCTAATACTTTTACCCTCTCAAGCTTTTACAAGTGAGGCGCTTCTGTTGCCAGGTGCACCCCGAACCCCGCCATGCGGTGCGAACCACATGGAGTTTAGTTGGGCTTGCCCGACTGCTTAAGCAGCGAGGCGTGCCTCCGCATAGTTGTCGTTTGCAACTATTATAAAAGCCCGATAACGGCGGTACCATACCGAGCAAAAAAAACGTCTTTATTACGCGCGTCGATCCTGGTTCGCCCCCGAAGACAGACTGATCCTAGTGGTGGAGGCGCCGGGTACTGCCCCCGGGTCCGCTACGCTTATTCCACGCTTCGTTTATTGCTATAGTTGGCAAAAACCAACAGTAGGAGTATACGCTATTAAAATTTATTTGGAAGTATGGATACCGTGCTTAACTTAAAAATCATTCATCTAAAAGCCAATTGTTTAGCTCCTTTCGTGCATTATTGAAAACCCATTCCCAGTCCCCAGCATTTGGAGGGAATATTCTTCTAATGCATGGAAGAAAAGTATCTAAGCCATTGACCCTTGGACACCATGTCCTCGTTTTTTCGACAATGATAGTTCTTTTCCCAACTGCCGCAGCTAGGTGTGCCACGGTGGTAGACGGTGCTATCACGCCTGTCAATGCAGTGCATATTGCCCCAAGATTTTTAAAATCATTCTTCAGGTCAATGTTGGAAAGTTTAATAAAAGAAACATCAAACTGTTCTTTAAAAAATCTAATGTCTTCGTCATCGTCATCATATTGTAAGCTTAGAAAACAAATATCGGGTATGGTTAGAACTTGCTCCCACAGGTTTAGGGGAGGGTACCAGTGTTGACGGTCTGTAGTATTTAAACCACTCCTCCAACACAGCCCAACAATTGGTCTGCCACCAGAGATATCGAAAAGGTATTTCGTCCAGTAATCATGCGTGTTTTTTGAAATTTTTAGATAACCAAATTTATTCAGAGGCTTTATCCCCTCTTCAAAGAGGAAATGTGGTAAGCTTGCTAAGTCGATATAAAAGTCAGGGTAAATAGACTTTGGTAGCCAGCCATAAGTAAAAACGGGTTGTTCATATGCTAATCTTCTTGAGTATGGGAAGACATTTATTTCTCCAAGTGACTCTTTGAAAAGTTGTATTAAACGCGGATCTGTTTCGAGAATGACCCTTCCGGATATTTCAATTAGCCTAGGTAGGTAGGAAGAGAAATACAGTTCGTCACCAACGCCTTGCTCACTGCAGACTAGAATTGTTTTATTTTGGAGCGGTTGCCGATTCCATCTGGGGATACGCAGGCGCCGTCGAGGTGATGAAATAATATCATGCCCTAAGCGGCTTTCGTATTCTGCCCAACCTTCTTGATATTTCTCCATGGTCAAAAGCGTTATTGCTCGATTAAGTCGTATCTGGCTGCCAGAATCGTATTTTATCGCAATATTTTGGTGCTCCAAGGATTTTTCATGATTATCCAACGCAGCATATACTTCTGCTATATTCGCATGAATTGTTGAATCATCAGGAAAAAGCAAGAGAAGCCTAGAATTAAACTTGAGACTTTCTAGAGGGTTTTGATCGGTTTGACAAAAATTTGCATAGCTCTTTAGTAACCCTTTGTCACAGGGGGAGCTTAGTAACGCAACTTGTAGCACTCCCTTGGCCCGCGTGATTTCATCATTCAAACTGAGTTTTTCTGCGAACGAAACAACGACGCCCGGTATATTTTTGCCGTGTTCGTAGGCAATTTCGAGATATTGCAGAGACCTAGTCGCATCGCGTTTAAGAAAAAAAATCTCGCCAAGCGCCATATTAATTAAAGGATGGTTAGCCCAATCCTTATATTCATCTAGCAACAGGGTCTCAGCTGGGGCTATTTTTTTTTGCCTGATGAGCTTTTGTGCTTTTTTAAGGATAAATTCAAGTTCGCTGGTCATTGGAACGCTTTCTGTACGTAAGTCCCAGAGATTTTCTCGTTTACAAGGTGGATTTTAAATTTTTGATACTGTACTTTCTTATCGCGGGAAGTCGAGAGATAACCTTTAAAAATTTTGCAGGATAGAAAATATGGCATTTCGATGAAACAATACCTCGATTTAATGCGTCTAGTGTTGACCAAAGGCTCAGAAAAAGTGGATAGAACAGGAGTGGGTACACTTTCTATTTTTGGTCACCAGATGAGATTTAACCTTGAAGATGGGTTCCCGATGCTGACAACAAAAAAACTACATTTAAAGTCCATAATTCACGAGTTAATTTGGTTTTTGAATGGCGATACAAATATAACTTACCTAAATAAACATGGCGTTCGTATTTGGAATGAATGGGCCGATGAAACCGGTGAATTGGGCCCTGTATATGGTAAACAATGGCGTTCCTGGCCTGCTCATAGTGGAGAAACCATTGACCAAATAGCAGATCTCGTTTCAGGCCTCAAAAATAATCCAGATTCACGAAGACATTTGGTGACTGCATGGAACCCGGCACTGTTAAAGGAAATGGCACTGCCGCCATGTCATTGTCTTTTTCAGTTTTATGTTGCTGATGGAAAGCTCTCGTGTCAGTTGTACCAGCGAAGTGCAGATATCTTTTTAGGTGTCCCTTTCAATATTGCATCCTACGCGCTTTTAACTTTGATGCTTGCGCAGGTAACAAAATACTCCCCTGGAGAGTTTATCCATACTATGGGTGATGCTCACATTTATAAAAATCATCTGAGGCAAGTGAAGGAACAACTCGCTAGAAAGCCAAAATCGTTACCGCGACTGCAAATGAATCAAAGTGTTATGGATATTTTTGATTTTTCTTACGACGATTTTACTCTCACAGACTATGATCCTGACCCGCATATAGCTGCCAAAGTAGCTGTTTAAATGAATATTAGTCTAAATACGAGGCCGGAATTAGTGTTGGTTGTTGCCGTTGCTGCTAACGGTGTTATAGGAGCGAAAGGCGGGCTTCCTTGGCATCTTCCTGAAGATCTTGTAAGAGTAAAAGAACTTACCATGGGAAAACCGTTAATTATGGGACGAAAAACCTATGAATCAATTGGACGCCCCCTCCCCGGCAGAAGGACTGTAGTCATCACACGGACGGAACCATCGTTTCCGTCGGAAGTAACAATAGTGAAAAGTTTCGAATGCGCCTTAACATACGCAGAAGACTATGCACATACTATGGGGGCAGATCAAATAATTGCATTTGGGGGTGCGCGGATCTATGAAGCCGCCATACCAATAGCAAAAAAAATTTATAAGACTGAAGTTAATTTGTATCCAGATGGTGACACATTCTTCCCTGAATATAATACGGATGAATGGCGTGAGGTTGCTAGGTCAGATTTTACCGCACAAAATAACTCTTTTACCTACAGTTACTTGCAATTGAATCGAATTTAAAGGTTAGTTCGAATGTATAGGGGAACCATTTTTATTAAAGGCTTTTGATAACTGGGGGTGCTTTTCGCTGTTTGCTTGCATTTTTCCAAATCGCAGAGGCAATATCTCTATAAGATTTACTATGAATGCTGTCAGGAAATTCCAATACAATAGGGGTGCCGTCGTCAGAAGTAGTTCTGATATCTTTGTGTAAAGGAATTCCACCTAAGAAGTCCACTCCAAGACGCAACGCTTCCTGCTTGGCGCCGCCAGTTCCAAATATTTCGGTAGGCTCACCGCACTTAGGACAAATAAAAGTGCTCATGTTCTCAACTATACCTAATACTGGCACATTTACTTTTTTAAACATATTTAAACCCTTCCGAGCGTCCAGAAGAGCTATATCCTGAGGTGTTGACACGATAACAGCACCAGCCAGTGGTACGCGCTGTGACATTGTAAGTTGAGCATCACCAGTTCCTGGTGGCATATCCACAACAAGGGCGTCTAGATTGCCCCAAGCCACGTCCTTCAGCATTTGTTGTAATGCACTCATCACCATTGGACCGCGCCAGATAGTAGGGGTGTCCTCTGGAACCAGAAAGCCTATCGACATGCATTTAAGACCGTATTTTTGGATTGGCTCGAGTGTTTTTCCATCATGGCTTTTTGGCTTTTCATTTACGTCGATCATTCGTGGTAATGACGGACCATAAATATCCGCATCTAGTATTCCTACTTTTAAACCTTGAAGGCCGAGTGAAATAGCCACATTTATTGCCGTTGTTGATTTGCCAACACCCCCCTTGCCTGATGCAACTGCAATGATATTTTTCACGCCCGGTGCTAGGTCGCGAGATTTTCCATTCGTGGATGCAACGGGTTGTTGGGCTTTAGAAGTTGTTGGAGTGTTCTCGTTGTTTTGTATTCCTCTATGCGCCGTAAGAACTGCGGATACAGAGAGAACACCCGGTATTTTTCTGACTACGTTCTCTGCCTCCTTCCGAAGAGGTTCAAGGGATGGCCCTCGTTTCGGGTCAACTTCTATCGAAAAACCGATATTACCATTTTTAATAATTATATCGCTTATCATATCAAGGCTAACTAAGTCTTTTCTAAGCTCAGGGTCTTTTACCAATGCTAATTTTTCTAAAATATTTTCCTTAGAAATTGAAACCATGCTTGAAATCTCCTTGAAAGCAACAATATGTGATAGTGAGGAACATATCAATTGCGTTCGAGGACTTCCGGTTCGGTCGATTGTTTAGTTTGCGTAGAGGGCTATTCATCTGCTATTAGCGGTGGTGATGTAGTAAAGGGAGAAAATCAATGTCCTGGGATAATCAAGGCGGCGGCGGGCCGTGGGGCAATAACGGCGGTAGTGGTGGCTCAGGCTCCCCGTGGGGACGAGGATCAGGGAACCAAGGAAGTGGGCAAACGCCTCCTGATATCGATGAGGTCATACGCCGCGGCCAGGCTAAACTGAGAAGCTTGTTGCCGAAAGGCTTTGGCGGTTTGAAGGCCTGGATACTTATTATCTTAGTTTTGCTAGGTATATGGGCGGCTAATGGTTTTTATAGAGTCCAGCCCAACCAAGAGGGTGTTCCAGTCCTACTAGGAAGGTTTGTGGGAACTACGACAAATCCAGGCCTGCATTGGAACTGGCCTGCACCCATAGGTAAAGTCTACACTCCCGATGTTACAGCAGAGAATCGAATAGAAATTGGATTGCGAACGTCAGGCGAGTCATCGCGGCGGGGCGCCTCAGTTCGAGATATGCCAGAAGAAAGTCAAATGATTACCGGCGACGAAAACATTGTAGATATCGATTTTGTGGTTTTCTGGCGAATATCAGATGCTCCAAACTATCTCTTCAATATTAGGAATCCAGACGAGACAGTAAAAATGGCTGCTGAATCTGTGATGCGCGCGATAATCGGTCAAACACCAATTCAAGAGGCATTGACAAGTCGCAGGGAAGATATTGAAGCTCGGACATTATCGTCGCTTCAAAAATTAATGTCGGAATATCAAGCGGGTATACAAGTTAGACAAGTCCAACTACTTGCCGTTTTACCGCCAAAAAATGTTATTGATGCTTTTGATGAAGTTTCCCGAGCTAGGCAAGACATGGATAGGTTAAAAAATGAGGCGGAAGCCTTTAGGAATGACATTGTACCGCGAGCTAGAGGTGAGGCACAGCAGCTCTTGCAGGGTGCTGAAGCATATAGGCAGGAAGTTGTTAATAGAGCGCAGGGTGATGCTAATAGGTTTAATTCGGTGTACCAAGCATACAGACAATCTAAAGATGTGACGACCACTCGTATATATCTCGAAACGCTGGAAGGCATTTTTTCTAATGTTAATAAAGTGATAATCGACAGCGAAGTTGGCAAAGCTGGTGCAGGCGTAGTTCCGTACCTGCCCCTTCCAGAAATTAAAAAGAAGCAGCAAAACAATTCTTCGTCACAGGGAGCTAACAACTAATGAATAAGTTATTAATTGGGTTGGGCGCACTAATAGCGGTATTGGTGGTAATCGCAAGCAGTTCTCTGTTTATTGTTGAGCAGACTCAGCAGGCTATAGTTCTCTTTTTTGGCAAGCCGCAGGAAACTATCAGGGAACCGGGACTCTACGTGAAGGTGCCCTTTGCTGAAGAGGTTGTTTACTATGAAAAAAGGGTACTAGACCTCGACCCTCCGAAGGAAAGGATGATTTTGGCGGATCAAAAGAGACTAGATGTAGACTCGTATGCGAGATATAGAATTACTGATCCACTTCTTTTTTACCAGACCACACGCCGAGTTAGTGAGGTTTCTGGAAAGTTAACGCCCATAATCAACTCTTCACTCCGTCGGGTCTTAGGTAATGAGACACTATTAGATATTTTATCTGGTAAGCGGGCGACCATTATGGTCGATATCCAGAAGGCTGTTAACGATGCCGTGAAAAGGTTTGGCATGGAGATAGTTGAAGTTCGAGTTCGTAGAGCTGATTATCCAGATGAGACGCGAAGTAACATTGAAAACAGAATGAAATCCGAACGGGAACGAGAGGCTAAAGAGTTTCGGGCGCGCGGCTTTGAAATGGCAGAGGGTATTAGAGCAGACGCAGGAAAGCAGAAGATTGTTATTTTAGCCGAGGCAAACAAAAAGGCTGAGACATTGCGCGGTGAGGGTGATAGCCAAGCTATTAAAATCTACGCAGATGCTTTCAATCAGGACGCGGAATTCTTTGCATTTTACAGGTCTATGCAGGCCTACAGTAAGTCTATAGGATCAGAAGATACAACGTTGGTAATCTCGCCAAATAGCGACTTCTTTAGATTTTTTGGTGATATTACCGGCAAGCAGTCCGCAAAATAGGTGTCAAAGTCTGCTATCAGACATGCAGAGAGGAAACCTTGCACGATCTTTTTATTGCGTTGGCGCTCGTCTTAGTTATTGAGGGACTTCTATACGCGGCGTTCCCAAGGCAAATGCGAAGTATAGTGGAACGAATGGCTCAATTTACGGACACGGTACTCAGGCAGACCGGCTTGTTTACAGCCGCAATTGGAGTTGCCCTTGTTTGGATTATTATGGAATTTTTTTAATTTTCTGCGGCTTGTTGCACAGTATAACCATAAAAAAGCAAACTTTTTGTCATAATATACAATTAAAAGCGAAGCATAATTTTCTTCAAGAGGACACATTTTATGAGAAAAATTTTCCCAATAGCAAGGCCTGTAGAACTCGTAGGTAATAAGCCCTTTTTTCTTTTACGTGAAGTCAAGCTGCTGCTTTTGGTGCTTGTGCTATCGCTTTATCCACGTTCGGAGGCAAACGCCTTGCCCGAAAGTTTTGCCGATTTGGCGGCAAAGTTACTACCGTCAGTTGTTAATATTTCTACGACTCAGATAATAGAACAAGGTGGTAATTCAGGGCAAAATTTTCCGCAATTCCCTCCAGGTTCGCCTTTTGAAGAGTTCTTCAAGGATTTCATGGAGCGAAACGGACGAAAAGGCGAGATGCCAAACAATGGGAAGCCCCGCCGGCGCGCGCGCTCTTTAGGATCGGGCTTCATAATTGACTCATCTGGTATAATTATCACAAATAACCATGTTATTGCTGATGCGGACGAGGTTAAGGTTAGGTTGCAAGATGAAACCGAATTCAAAGCAAAAATTCTTGGCCGTGATCCTAAAACAGATTTAGCTGTTCTTAGTATAGATCCTGGTAAAACGAAACTTTCTGCCGTGACGTTTGGTGACTCAGAAAAGTTGCGGGTTGGAGACTGGGTTGTGGCGATTGGTAACCCTTTTGGGTTGGGTGGTACCGTTACCGCGGGAATCGTCTCTGCGAGGGGACGAGATATAAACCAAGGACCATATGACGACTTCATTCAAACTGACGCGTCTATCAATAAGGGTAATTCGGGAGGCCCCTTGTTCAATCTGGATGGCGAAGTTATCGGCATCAATACGGCTATTTTTTCTCAAAGCGGGGGGTCCGTAGGAATAGGATTTGCGGTGGCCTCGCGACTCGCGAAGCCAGTCATCGCCCAATTGAGAGACTTCGGACGCACTAAAAGAGGTTGGCTTGGTGTTAGAATTCAGATGGTAACAGATGAGATTGCAGATAGCTTCGGCCTTAAAGATACATCTGGTGCCTTGGTAGCTGAAGTTTCGCAAAATGGCCCCGCTAAAAGAGCTGGTATTAAACCAGGAGACGTCATCCTGACTTTTAATGGTAAAAAGGTTGAATCGATGAGGAGGTTGCCCCGGATAGTTGCTGAAACACCTATCGGTATAGATGTACCCGTCGAGCTATGGCGAAGCGGCAAGAAAATGAAAATAATAGTCCGAATTGGTGAACTCGAAGAAGATGCGTTAACTAAGGCGTCGGGAGCAGGTAAAACTGGAGACGAAGAGAAGCCTAAGTCAGTTAAGTTGGTTCGACTGGGCTTGTCGCTAGAGGATATGAACTCGAAGTTAAGGAAGAAATTCTCTATCGACGCAAAAATAAAGGGCGTAGTGGTTACAAAATTAGATCCAAACGGTTTAGCTGCAGAGAAGGGCGTTCGGTTAGGCGATGTACTAGTTGAAGTTAATCAAACAAAGGTAAAAACAGCTATAGCGGTAAAAATGCTGATAACGAAAATCATCGAATCAAAAGACAAAAAGTCAGTTCTCTTCACAATTAATCGACAAGGCTCCATAAGATTTCTTGGATTACGCGTCACGGAATAACTTGTTTTATGATAGCTCGATTGTCTCGATGGTAAATCGCATTATGTGAGAAACTCGCTTTCCGAGAACCCCTGCAGGAACAAAATCCCCCTAAGGTCGCAGTGTTCAATTATATTGGAAGCGTAGTTCTTCACTACCGGCTTGGGTCTAAACCCGACTCCTAAACCGGCATTTGTCAACATGGGTATATCGTTTGCACCGTCTCCAACGGCTAAAGTATCGTTCTTCGATATCTCTAACTTTTCGCATTCTTGATCAAGTATTGCCGCTTTTGCATCTCCATCGATAATAGGCGGCTTTAAATTGCCCGTAACAATGGAAGAATCGACAGACAAAGTGTTCCCATAGCAAAGATCAAAATTAAGTTTTTCCCTAATGATTTCCGTGATTACCGTGAAGCCACCTGATACCAAAGCTGTGGTCGCTCCATTGGCTTTCATTGTTTTAACCAATGTGTTGGCGCCTTGAGTTATCAAAAGTTTCTCAAGTACAAATTCGATCAATTGATTTATATTCACGCCTGCTAATAATTTAACCCTATTTTTTAAAGCAGCTTCAAAGTCAATGTCTCCATTCATGGCTTTTTCAGTTATTTCTGCGATTTCGCGCGCTTTACCAATTGCATGACCAATTACGTCAAGTGTTTCTATTTGTAAAATTGTAGAGTCCATATCAGCTAAGAGTATCTTTTTGCGTCGATTTATGTTCTTTTGGATATTTTTATCCACAGGGATTCGTTCTAAAAATAATTCCGCTGATTCAAGTGCAAGGTCTCTAGGGATACCATCAAAATTTATTTCTACTGCCATCCCTTGAGCCAACCAACAATTAGAACAAATGTTTGCACCTTTTGAAAATAACAATTGCTCCACCTGATGAACTAATTCAGGATGTAGTTTGTATATTAAACGATCTGAAGTGAGTGTAAGGACAAGTGTCATTATTAATATATGCCCTTATATGATGATAAATGTCTAGATTTGTTGGCGAGTAATTAATACATGAAAGCAGTAATAATTTGTGGGCCGACAGGTGCTGGCAAGTCGCGTTTGGCTTTGAATTTGGCAGAAAAATTTAAGGGTGTAATTATTAATGCTGACTCAATTCAAGTATACCGCGAGATAAAAGTTCTATCAGGTAGACCAACCTCAGATGATTACCGACAGGCGCCGCATCGCCTATATGGGATAATGTCAATTTTAAAGCCTTGCACCCTTGGTATTTGGAGAAAAATGGCACTCGAAACAATTAAGGAATGTGAGCTCTCCGGGCATCTTCCTATCATATGTGGCGGAACGGGGCTTTATATAAAGTTTTTGCTAAACGAATTATCGGCCATTCCAAATATACCTCTATCTATAAAATTAAAGGCAAGAAAAAAAATTGAGGAACTAGGGAACGAGGGCTTCAGAGATTTATTATCAAAAAATGATCCTGTTTCCGCTGGTCGTATTAAAACGGGCGATACAAATCGCTTGCTAAGAGCGTGGGAAGTATTCACAGCAACAACTAAACCGCTTTCCTATTGGCACGAACTTTCAAGGAATTCAGGAACTCAACATAAGTTTTTCAAAGTTTGTTTAATGCCAAAAAGGGAGGCCCTATATCCTCAATGCGACAAAAGGTTTTTGGAGTTTGTTGAACAAGGTGCCATAGAAGAAGCAAGAGCACTTAATTCTATAAGTGCTAGCCCTGACCTACCCGCATCGAAAACACTTGGCTTACTCGAGTTAATAAAATACACCAGAGGCGAACTTGAATTAAGTGATGCCGTAGAGCAAGCCCAGCGAACAACCCGTCGATATGCAAAAAGGCAATTAACTTGGTTTCGTAATCAATTGGATGAAGATTTCTTAATTCAAAACCTGTGTTGTAGAAAAACAATATTGGATTGTTTTGAAAAGATCGTGAATTTTCTTAGATAACACTTCGTTACGAAAGATATAAACAAGTTGTTGGGATAAATCTTTTCTACAAAGACCTTTTAGTGGCTGTTTGCGCAATAATTGGAAAAGTTGATGATTAAAAACCTTCGAATAACTCGATATTTGATTGACGCTATTATTGGATTAAGGTAATGCTTCTGGCCATTAATCATTCGGATTATTATTAATTAAAAACTCAACGCGAAACCCTTAAAGAAAAAATGCCAAATGACAGGTGAACCAAATATTGCTAGAAAACCAACAGACTACTTCTCGGGTGCCGAGGTAATTGTTAAAGCTCTACAGGATCAAGGTGTTGAGGTCATTTTTGGTTATCCTGGGGGTGCTGTACTTCCCCTCTATGATGAACTTTTTAAAACAAATAACCTTCGACATATTTTAGTCCGCCATGAGCAGGCAGCGGTGCATGCTGCAGAAGGGTACGCGCGATCAACTGGAAAAATAGGCGTAGTGCTCGTGACATCTGGTCCCGGGGCTACCAACGCTGTAACAGGATTGACGGACGCTCTCATGGATAGCATCCCAATAGTTTGCTTAACAGGTCAGGTTCCAACGCACTTAATTGGCACAGACGCCTTCCAAGAGGCTGATACAACAGGAATTACTAGAGCATGTACAAAACATAATTATCTAGTAAAAAAATCTGATGAATTATCAGACGTTATGCACGAAGCATTTTATGTGGCTGCAAATGGTCGGCCAGGGCCAGTCGTAGTGGACTTGCCGAAAGATATATTATTTGCCGACGCTCCGTATTTCGCTCCAAAAGATGTTAGACCATGTGCATATCAACCTAAAAAGAATGGCGATTTAACGAAAATTGAACAAGCAGCAGAATTACTTGCTAAAGCTCAACGTCCAATCATCTATGGTGGTGGTGGCATAATAAACTCAGGACCAGCAGCCTGTAAGTTACTTCAGGAATTTGCAGATATAACCGGATTCCCCGTGACTTTAACACTAATGGGTTTGGGAGCTTTCCCTGCGTCCAATCCAAATTTTCTTGGAATGTTGGGGATGCACGGTACATATGAAGCAAATTTAGCAATGCATAATTGCGATGTAATGTTAAACATTGGTGCTCGATTTGATGACCGAGTAACCGGTAGGATTGATGCATTTTCTCCGCACGCGACAAAAATACATATAGACATAGACCAATCGTCAATTAACAAAAATGTCGTAGCAGATATACCGATTATTGGTGATGCAGAGCGTGTTTTAACAACAATCATAGATTATTGGAAAAAGAAAAAATTATCGCCGAATGCAGATAGTCTTAAATTGTGGTGGAGTGAAATTAATTCCTGGAGAAGTAAGGAATGTCTAAAATTTGAACAAGATGGGAAAATTATTAAGCCTCAGTTTGCTATAAAAAGACTATTTGAAAAGACGCAGAATAAAGAAGTTTTTATTAGTACCGAAGTTGGTCAGCACCAAATGTGGGCTGCCCAATACTTTGGCTTTGATAAGCCAAATAGATGGATGACTTCTGGAGGACTAGGAACAATGGGTTATGGCCTACCCGCAGCTATGGGAACGCAGATCGCTCATCCTGATGCGCTTGTCATAGATATAGCTGGGGATGCATCTATATTAATGAATATGCAAGAGTTCTCCACGATTATTCAATATAGACTACCGGTAAAAGTTTTTATTATTAATAACCAATGGATGGGTATGGTAAGGCAGTGGCAGGAATTAAATCACGGAAGCAGGTATTCCCAAAGCTATACTGAGTCATTGCCCGACTTCATCCAGTTGGCACAATCTTTTGGAGGAACTGGTATGGTGGCGGAGACAGTTGATGATTTAGATAACGTAATTGATGAAATGATTAATTCGGAGACGTTTTTTCTAGCCGATATCCGCGTTAACAAAGAAGAAAGTTGCTTCCCGATGATACCGTCTGGCGCCGCGCACAACGAGATGATCCTAAGTGCTGAAGATACGGAGAACTCGAAAACCTCGGCGGCAGGAATGGCACTAGTTTGATCGTCAATAACCAGTAGTTAGAAAAGTGGGTAAAACTTCCTAATCGGTTAAAAGGAGCAGACCGTTGGTTTCACAACAGCCCAACTTAGACCGAAGGCATACTATAGCAGTTTTAGTTGATAACGAGCCTGGCGTGTTAGCAAGAGTTATAGGTCTTTTTGCAGGCCGAGGCTATAACATTGAAAGTTTAACAGTGTCTGAAATAGACGCCGTTAAAGGATACTCTCGTATCACGATCGTGACTTCTGGTACTGATATGGTTATTGATCAAATCAAAGCTCTTTTAGATCGTTTAGTACCGGTGCATATCGTTGAGGATCTTACTATTCAAGGCCCCTGTCTAGAGCGGGAGTTGGCTCTCATTAAAGTTGTAAACGCCGGGGCACGTCGCATTGAAGCGCTTCGTATAGCCGATATGTTTCGAGCGCGTGCTATCGATAGTACGTTAAACAGCTTTGTTTTCGAACTGACTGGGAGCCCAAATAAATTAAACGCTTTCATAGAATTAATGTCCGGATTGGGAAAGATAGAAATCACCCGTGGAGGAGTAGTTGCAATGGCGCGCGGGAGCGGACTTGGTTTACAAAATACTAAAACTTAAATAGCAATGGCGTTTTGTTCTTGGTAACCATATATTGCGCACTTTGGGTTTTGGTTTAGTAGCGTTTCGTGATAACATATTAGGTTGTAATAAAAATTAGGCGTTTCGCAGCTGAATGTGACCAGGCATATGAAACCTAATTAAGCTGTTGCTTCAATGGACTGAGTTAAATGTTTACAGATCTCTTTGGACTTTTATCGGCTGACATGGCGATAGACTTGGGTACTGCAAATACTCTCGTTTACGTTCGTGGTCGCGGCGTGGTTGTAAACGAACCATCAGTAGTTGCAATTGCGACAGTGCGTGGAAAAACACAAGTTTTGGCAGTCGGAGATGAAGCAAAACGCATGCTGGGTAGGACCCCTGGTAACATTCAAGCGATCAGACCTCTGAGGGATGGTGTGATAGCCGATTTCGAGGTGGCAGAGGAGATGATAAAACACTTTATCCGTACAGTTCATAATCGGAGAACATTTGCCAATCCGCAAGTCATCATTTGTGTTCCGTCGGGTTCTACCGCTGTCGAGAGGAGAGCCATACAAGAATCGGCCGAAAGCGCTGGTGCCAGAAGAGTATTTCTTATAGAAGAACCAATGGCTGCGGCAATAGGTGCAAATTTACCAGTAACCGAACCAACCGGTTCAATGGTGGTAGATATAGGCGGAGGTACTACGGAAGTAGCGGTCCTTTCGTTGGGAGGCATCGTCTACTCAAGGTCAGTAAGGGTCGGTGGTGACCAGATGGATGACGCGATAATAGCTTATATAAGGCGTAATCATAATTTACTCGTTGGGGAGAGTAGTGCTGAAAGGATAAAAAAAGAAGTCGGGTCTGCGTGTCCAGTAAATACGGTTGATCCCAGCACTTTCGAGATAAAGGGTAGAGATCTTAGGGATGGCGTTCCCAAGGAGATCGTTATTGATCAGAACCAAATAGCAGAGAGTTTAGCAGAACCAGTTAGTCAAATAGTAGAAGCAGTAAAAGTCGCACTTGAGCAAACGCCGCCTGAGCTGGCTGCGGATATTGTTGATAAGGGTATCGTCTTAACGGGTGGAGGCGCACTTTTAGAAAATATGGATGTAGTGTTGAGGGAATCGACTGGACTTCCCGTGTCCATTGCAGATGAACCATTATCATGCGTTGCATTGGGAACAGGAAGATGTCTTGAAGAAATGAAAGTGCTTAGGAACGTTTTGATTGGCGCTTATTAGGTTAACTCGCGAGGTGCGCAGTAAAGGGTATTCAATGGCTAGAAAGCCAGTTTTATTTTCAAGTCTTGTCAAGCCACTAAAATCCTGGTGGCAAAAAATTTTCTTTTCTGTTGGTATAGTGGCCTGTATTCTTTTTATAATGATGGATCGTGGAGAAGTACGTTATGTTAAGGAAATTCGATTAAGCTTAACAGATGCTATTCTGCCGCTAACGCAAACTATCTTTCAGCCAATTAAATCAATCTCTAATTTCGTCGAAGAATTTAAAAACTTGAACGAAGCACGTGAAGCGGCGAGGGCTCTAGAGGTTCAGGTGAGGGATTTACAAGGAGAACTTATTGCTACCCAAGGCCTCATAGCTCAAAATAAAAGGTTGAAAGAGCAAACGAATTTTGTAGATTTTCCTGATACAAAAATAATTACTGGGCGTGTAGTTACCCACTCGGGAGGACCTTTTGTAAAAAGTATGCTGATTAGCGTCGGCCAAGAAAATGGTGCCCGTTTAGGGCAGCCAGTTATGTCTGAATTTGGGCTGGTAGGTATTATTGTCGAGGTGGCGAGTAGTTTCTCGCGCGTGCTCCAGATTACAGATATTAACTCGCAAATACCAGTTGTCACGGAGAATACGCGTGACCCGGCTATCATGGCGGGTGATAATAGCAGGTTTCCTATACTAAAATTTATGCTGAGTGATTCTCTTATGGCTGTTGGGGATAGAATAGTTACATCTGGGCATGGAGGCCTTCTTCCGCCAGATATCCCGATAGGCCACATAGCAGAGATAAATGGCTCAAGTGCGCTAGTTAGTTCACTAGTCGATTGGGATCGACTGGATTACATTAGAGTTTTGGATTATCGTTTTGCGGATGATCTATCTCAGTACTTAAAAAATCCATTAGATTAACTCAATGCGTGAGGTCTTTTCCAAAAGGCTTTTTAAGAGTTTTAAAAAGATTGTTCCTGAGCTTTCGATCTTGTTTCTAGCGATCTTAAGCGTGCAACCCCAAAGTCTTTTGGGGAACTCAGTAATTTCACCATTTCTTTGTTTGTCAGCTGTTTTCTATTGGTCACTTCATCGGCAAGGTCATTTCAATGTTGTAGCACTAATCATTTTAGGCATTATTTCAGACATACTTACCGGTGCAAGTTTAGGATTCACTCCAATTTTATTTCTTACAGTTTTTGCTATCTCATCTTGGCAGAAAAAAAACGTTTTGTTGAAACCTTTTCATCTGATCTGGGGGGTCTTTAGTTTGGTTTCTGGACTTACGTTTATAATCGCTTGGGCAATAACTTCTTTTGTTTCTTTGCAATATGCAGACATTGGGTCATTTGCCATACAGTATGCTATGACAGTGATAAGCTTTCCTATATTGGATTGGTTGTTATCTAATATCCAAAGAGCAGTGGCAGTGTAAACTAGGCATCCACAATGAAGCAACGCAAACGTCAGGAATTTCAAAAACTCATAAGTAGACGAACAGCTATTTTGGGGGGTGTAAAGTTTTCCCTTTTTGCTGCGCTGGCAGGGCGGTTGTATTTTCTTCAAATCGAAGAAGCAGAGAAGTATCGTACTTTATCAGAAAATAACCAATTTAATTTTCAGGTTTTACCTCCAGTAAGAGGTAGAATTCTTGATCGTAATGGTATCCCACTTGCCACTAATAAAGACAATTTTAGGCTTGAAATAGTGTCAGAGCAGACAAAAGATGTCGCTGAAACTATAAAAATGCTGCAGGAGATTATCAAAATCAGTCCAGAAGCCGTTGAGAGAATATTAACTGAAACAAAGAAAAAACGTAGTTTTGTTCCGGTGCTCGTATCTGAAAATTTATCGCGTAAAGAGGTAGCGAAGGTAGCAATTCAAACACCCTATTTGCCGGGTATAAAAATAGATATTGGCCAAACGCGTTATTATCCTTTTAGAGATTTAGCGGTTCACCTTACTGGTTATGTTGCGACTATTTCACAGTCGGAAAAAACCGGTGATCCAGTGCTCGAATTACCTGGTTTCAAAATTGGTAAGAGTGGGATAGAGAAATCGTTTGATTCGAAAATGCGCGGAAGGGCTGCGCAAAGGCAAGTTGAGGTAAATGCGGTTGGCAGGATAATACGAAAGCTTCCTGGCGAAGAGATCCAAATGGGTCGTGACGTAAAACTAACGATTGATGTCAGTCTGCAAAGTTTTTCAACAAAAAGGTTGGCCCAGGGTAATTCAGTTTATACTCCTGTGGACGATCCCCGAATTCAGCGAGCATTGAGCGAGGGCCGAAATTTACCGCCAGGAACGGATCCGGTGAATGGTTATGTTAACATTGATTACCGAGGTAACGTGCTGGCACCAGAAAGCGGTGCCGCTGTTGTTATGGATGCATTTAATGGAGAAGTCTTGGCACTAGCATCCACCCCTGGTTTTGACCCGAACTCATTTTCGAGCGGATTGACTGCGGCTGATTGGGAAAATCTACTTTCTAATCCACGATCACCTATGACAAATAAGGCAGTTTCTGGGCAATATTCCCCTGGGTCTACTTTTAAAATGATTGTCTGTCTTGCAGCATTAGAAGCAGGTGTGGCGCATCAAGAAACAAAAGTACAGTGCTCGGGAATGATTGAGTTTGGTGATAGTCGCTTTCATTGCTGGAAGAAGGATGGCCACGGATGGTTAAACATGGTGGGTGCCATCGAACAAAGCTGTGATGTGTATTTTTATGAATTAGCAAAACGTGTTGGTATAAAACGTATAGGAGAAATGGCTGCACGATTTGGCTTTGGAGAAACTTTTAATTTTGGTTTACCTGGAGAAAACCGGGGTCTTATACCCACGCCCGCTTGGAAAAGGAAAACATTTGGTCAGGCTTGGCATGCAGGTGAAACACTGATTACGAGTATTGGACAAGGGTTTATCCTTTGTACACCATTGCAGCTGGCGGTAATGACTTGCCGCCTAGTAAATGGAGGACGGCCTGTTTCGCCAAGATTGTTGCAAAATGAAAATCGCAAAACACTAAAAACCAAATCTCTCCAAGTAAACCCCCAACATCTTCGGACAATACTAAAAGGTATGGATAAGGTAGTAAATGGACCCCAAGGAACAGCGCGAAAAGTTGTTAATCGGAATATGAAGTTTCAGTTTGGTGGTAAGAGTGGCTCTGTGCAAGTTAAGAGAATATCTCTAGATGAACGTGAAAGTGGAAAATTTAAAAATAAGGATCGGCCATGGCATGAGAGAGATCACGCTATGTTCGTTGCCTTTGCGCCTTTAAAAGCGCCAAGGTATGTGGCTTCAGTGGTAGTCGAACATGGTGGGGGGGGGTAGCACCATGGCCGCCCCTATAGCTCGAGATATATTAGCCGAGACATTAAGGTTAAATCCAAGCAAATCATAAAATATTGATAAGTTCACAGAAAAGTTAATTGGTTTCAGGTTTAATGAAAATAGCACACTCAGAAACGACTAAACTTCCGCTCACGTATAAACTGAAGCGCATTAATTATGGACTAATCATATTAGTCACCGCGTGCTGCAGTATTGGTTTTGCTATGCTTTACTCAGCGGCCGGTGGTGATGTTGAGCCATGGGCGCAACGCCACCTTGTAAGGTATTTTGTCGGGCTTTTAGCGATTATAATCCTCGGGGTAATCAACATAAGGTTTTTGTTCAAGGGCGCATATATTTTCTATGGTGTTTCACTAATGCTATTGGTGTTTGTTGAGCTGGCTGGGGAAATCGGCATGGGAGCTCAAAGATGGATCGACCTTGGGCTTATACGACTTCAACCTTCGGAGCTAATGAAAATTTCGGTAGTTATTGTATTAGCACGCTACTTTCATATCCGCTCCTACCATGAAATTGGAAACCCACTGCATCTAGCGATCCCCGCATTTTTAATTTTGTTACCAGTTGCATTAGTCATCAAGCAACCAGACTTAGGTACGGCTGTTATGATCGCATTAAGTGGTCTCGTTATATTCTTCATCGCTGGGGTGCGGATTTGGAAGTTTATATTGTTGCTGTTAGGAGGGATTGCTCTGGTACCTATCATTTGGCAATTTCTTTTGGAATATCAAAAAAAGCGTATTCTCACATTCCTCTCCCCTGAAACTGATCCATTAGGGGCGGGATATCATTTAATGCAGTCGAAAATTGCTCTAGGTTCAGGAGGGCTTTATGGAAAAGGTTTTATGCAGGGATCTCAGAGCCACCTAAACTTTTTGCCTGAAATACAAACGGACTTCATATTTACTATGTTAGCTGAGGAATTCGGACTCTTAGGTGGTCTCTTGGTCCTTTTGTTATTTTTTCTTATTAGTTGCTATGGGATTATACTAAGTTTTTTCATGGTAAGTAAGTTTGCCAGATTACTTACGATCGGGATGACAACAACTTTATTCTTGTACGTTTTCATCAATACTGGGATGGTTATGGGATTATTGCCAATCGTTGGGGTGCCTCTGCCTTTTATCTCTTATGGAGGTTCTGCTCTTTTGACATCGATGACAGCGATAGGCTTAATTATATCATGCAATGTCCACCGAGATGTCATTATAAGTCGTTTTTCGGACGAAGAAGCTTAATGTGCTCTGTTAGGAAAGCTTCGTTGTAAAATGCCGTTATATTTCCTATTTTGGGTTGCGAGTAATGGGGCGCAAAGCTCTGGTGGTAGAGCAGCTGAAGTCTAGTCAGCGGGTCCAAGGTTCGGGTCCTATTACGCCCACCAATTTTTTCGACTCAGGATTTTTCAAATCGTTAATTGCAGTGCCCTATTATTTTTCCAAAAAGTATAATTTAATCACTCTGCTGCATCAATTTTTCTTAGAAAAATTGAACTTAATTAACTTCGCAAGATCAAATAAACTGTCAAACGTCATAAATAGTCTTCTCAACAAGATATTATCTTGGTTATATCTTTTTCATATTTAGATTTTCCCATTCTTGATTCTTGTCATCCTCTAAATCTGCTAAAGGTCCACCAAAAAACTCCTGCTCAAACCAGGTAATAAATTCAGGATCTCTTGCCTGCCGCCATATTCGCCAAGTAGGCTCTCCCATTTTACTTTTCATCAAGCCTGTTTTCAATAAAGTCACCCTCATTTGGAGATGTGTGCTGTCCACCAATTTTTGTCTGTGCTGGTCATAGGTATCAAACAAATCGACGAGGATGGTGTTGATCCAAAGCGTGATCCGCCAGTATTCATAGTCTTCCAGATCAGCATCAGACCAATCTTTAGATAGGAATTTTGAGAACTCTTTATCTTTTGCGGATAAGAAATACCTTTCATACAGTCTTGATATCAAGCCATGACCAAACTGAGCACGGACGATCTTTGTTGTTTGAGACACCTCTCTTGCAAGGTAAACAACCGATGCAATTACTGCTATGCCACTTATAATTTGAACAATCCCCAAAATGCTTTCCAAAACCATTTCCCATATCCTCGGTAAAATTCCACTCCTGAAATTGTAGAAGAGCAAACGGAATTGAGTAAAGGAAGTAATTTTTAAGCCATCACCAATGGAATAAAATTTGTAACCTGTAGATATTTCAATTTAGTGAACGTATTTTCTCGTCTAGGTCATGTGGAAAAAATTTTGTGGAGAGGATTGATGGCTTACGAAACTCAAAAGATCTCGGAGCAAAATAATGATAATCACATCTTTATTCCTAAACCGGAATATACGAAAGGACAACCTGCGCCAATAGCCGCAAATAATGGCTTATCTTTTATGTTTTTTGATCGGAATGGTGACGGTGGAAGTGCGGCTGCAACAGTGGCTGCCCTAAATCAAATTAGAGAGGCAAAGAATGTAACCGCCGCGTTAGATCTCACCCCTGACGCTAATGGAGGCATTAGAACCAAGTGGGGGTTAGGATTCATGGAATATGATGACTGTGTTTCGTATATTAACAAGGAAAAGTTTGATATCCCAGATGGTGGTGTCGCACTACCTCTTCGCTACAGTATTAATGAACACCACTCATATTCTATAGTCCCCTCTAACGCGCTGTGGAAAGACCCTGGTAGAACCTTAGATGCTGAAGCCTTACGTCAAGAGGAGGAAAGAAATAAATCGCTAGCACTCTATTTTCCAAAAGTTCTGAAGGATGCCAGACGGATTTCTGAGTATTACCCAGGATTATCACCTACTACGCCGGAATGTATGGACAAATTAGGCGTCTCGCTAGCGTATTGCCAATCGGAATGCAAAAACTTCTATGATGCTCATGAGGTTGAAAAGGTGTTTTATCCAGAAATAGAACGGCTGCTTTTAGAGTTCTTCCCCGATGCAACTGACGCGTTCGTATATAATCACGACGTTTTCGACAAGGAATACCAGGGGGATCGAACAGAGGATCAAGATAATAAAAATCCAGGAATAAATGCAAATTATGTTAACCTTGTTCACAATGATTTGAATGACAATAGTGGACGTCTTCGCTGTCAGGAGCTGCTTACCAAAAATCTTAGAAATTTTGGGCGCGAACAAAACTATTCGGTGTCCGAGGCCGAAGAAAAAATGTCTCGGCGTTTTATGTCAATTAATTTGGCCAAGCCGATGGAAACTGTTGAGCAGTACCCTTTTGTTTTATGTGCTTGGCCATCTTTTGCAGACCAGCCATACATAACAAACTATAGAGTTTATGACGACAGGGTGGGTGAGACAACGAGGTTCACTCACAGAGATGATCATGAGTGGTATTGGTTTCCGAAGCAAAAATCGACAGAAGTTTCAATGTTGAAATGCTACGACTCTTTAACGGACGGATCAGTATCAAGGTGGTCTTTTCATAGTGCATGTATTGATCCAACTGCTAAAAAAGATGCCGCGTGCAGAAAGAATGTTGTCGTACGTTCTTACCTATTCTTTTAGAACCGAAGGAAACATTTGAATTTTGATATAATGCCTGATGAACTAGCGGGCTTTATTTTGGGAGTTTATTAAGTCATGACAAACGCTGTCGTAGAATGGTTGAATGAACAACAAACGAGCATGGTAGAATTGCTGTCAGATATTGTAAATATTGACAGCAACAGCTTTGATAAGGCTGGAGTTGATAAAGTAGCTGATCGATTGCGTTTGTTTTTTGATGACCATGGCATCCAACATGACACTATTTCGGTGGAAGAACATGGGGATGCGTTGCGAGCCGTGGTGTCAGGAGGAAATGGTAACCGGCCAATTCTTCTTTGCGGGCACCGCGATACTGTTTTTGCCGATGGAGAAGCCGTAAAGCGTCCTTTTGAAGTCCGTAATGGCCGAGCGTATGGTCCAGGGGTTGCTGACATGAAACCCGGACTTGTAATAAATGCTTTTATACTAGTAGCCTTTGCTAAATTTGGAGGTCACCCTAATCCAATTGTGGGATTGTTCACCGGTGATGAGGAAATAGGATCGCCAAGTTCTCAAGAGATTATTATATCAGAGGCGAGAAAAGCGCGTTTGGCTTTCAATAGTGAACCGGGGAGACCAAGTGGAAATATTGTTACCAGACGCAAGGGGGGTATTTTTTGTCACTGCGATGTTAGGGGTGTTGCTGCTCATTCGGGTGGTTTTTATGAAGATGGTCGAAGTGCCATTGAAGAATTGGCGCGTAAAATACAGCTTTTGCATGCTCTGACAGATCTGGATCGAGGAATAACAATTAATGTTGGTTTAATTTCTGGCGGTCAATCTGTGAATACCGTTGCTGCTGATGCAAGCTGTGACATAGATATTAGATACCGAGCTGATGCGGATAGAGCCTATATATTTAATGAAGTTGAAAGAATTTGCACTGAAACTAGCGTTGAGGGAACGAGTTCAGAGATGTTAGTGAGAGGGGAATTTCATCCACTCAACCCCTCGCCACAATCCGCTGAATTATTTGACATTTATTGTGATGTTGCCGAATCAGAAGGTATAAATATTGAGGGGGAGCATTCCGGAGGCTGTGCTGATAGTGGTTTTATAGCTGCGGCTGGTACCCCAGTAATTTGTGGCGTTGGCCCTATAGGTGGAAATTATCATCGGCCAGATGAATGGATGCAAGTAGATAGCCTCGCGGAACGTGCTCGCTTCATAGCAAAAACTATCCAGAGATTAGCGGAAAAAACAACCAGTACCAGTTTGTAAAATCGTCAAATCCAAGCAGCTACCCAGTTCAACTCATTTTATAAAAAATTTAGAAAAATGCTATTTGGAAACGTTGCCCTTTATAGCATTAGCAAAGGCTGAGTAAGTTATTGATCCATCTGCATTCAATGATAATTCGCCATGAACTGCCTCTCTTAAATCAGCCAAAACATTGGTAGGTAGATTCGATAACGTGGGCTTAATACTGGCTGATTTTGTTGTAACGGACCAAAATTCATCGAAATTATTAAAATGTCGAGAAACCTTAATCACTTGTGTTTCAATATTTAACAATTGAAACTCTGTCCACAGAGAGCGTAAGTTAGTCATTTCGGAAATATGTGAGCTGGGCGGGAGTGGAAGGTCAACCCCAATTTTTTTAAGCTGAGCTTTAATAGGCTCAGGAGGAAACCCTCCATTATGTATATCCCATAAATAAGCGGACACGCTGGCGCCGGGTCGTGTGACTCTTTGCATTTCAGCAACACCTCTTCGCGGTTCTGGAACAAAAAAAAGCACCAGTGCCATCGTTGCTGCATCAAATTCATTTTCTTGAAACGGAAGTTCCATAGCATCAGATTTTCTAAATTCCGCTGTTTTTAGGGAGGGACGTCGTTGTGCAAATGCTAGTTGGTCCTCAGACGGATCAACACCCGCTAAATAACTCGGTGCACAGCCTAGCATCAGCTGTTCTGTGAAAGCTCCTCCCCCACAACCTATATCAATCCACCTTTGTCCTTTCTTTGGGGCCAACCACTTTAAGAATTCATCCCCTACAAGCTGGCTCCAAACACCCATCATCTGGTCATATCCGGAAGCATCCTCGAATTTAATTTTTCCTTGGGTCATTTATCGATCTTTCTAATAGTTAGCGGATTTCATAATTTTGGTGCCAAATCTTATGCCTTGGTTTGAAGCCGGTTTCTTAGGGTTAGCAAAAACTTTTTAGTGCCCGACAAATTTTTGTCTCTTTATATTTGTTGCCGCGCGAGTTTGGCGGCTTCAACGAGTATATTTAATTTTTTAAAAGCATCTGCATCATTCATCATTACTAAACCACAATCTGGCGCAGCTTGAAGCTTCAGGGGGTCAATATACTCGCTTGCTTTTAGTAACTGAGTAGCCACCTCTTGTGGATTCTCCATCACCTCAGCACTGTTGAAAACACAACCGTAAATCACGGTTTTAGAGGGGCAATTTTTCAAATAACTCGGGTCAAGGTTTGCTCCGGCAAACTCGAGTGCTAATTGATCGACATTTGAATTTTCGAGCAGAGTAATAATCGTTTCATAACTGTTATTGATTGGCCGTGAAAGCCCTGGCTGGGGATATCCGTAACAGACATGTACTGCAGTTTTACATTGAATTCCCTTCACACAGATATTGAGAGCCTCTATCCCCCATTCTTCGACTTTATCTGGCAACCGACTAAATCGGGGTTCGTCGAATTGAATAACCTCTGGTTTTAAGGTATCTAAAAGTTTTGCTTCCTGATTTATTGCACGGGCCCATGCAAAAGCCATCTCACGTTCATTTCCATAAAATTCATCAACAGTAGAATCAACAACTGTCATTGGTCCTGGAAGTGTAATTTTTACAGGTTTTTTTGTTTTCGAAAGCGTAAACTCTAGGTCTTTGACTATCAGTGCATTTTGATGGGTAATCGGACCAACGCAGCGACCAGCTAAAAGCGTTCTCCGTCCGCCTGCCATTTCTTTTGGTTTAAGTTCCCTGTAGTCAAACCCGTTCATATTTGAGGTTAGATATGTAACATAATTTTTTCTTCTTTGTTCCCCGTCTGTAATAATATCCAACCCGGCCTTTTCTTGGAGATTAATTGCAATAATAGTTGCATCGTCTTGCGCCTCAGACAAAAGTTCTTCTGGAAGCATCCAAGTCCCACCTGTCCCATAATGGTCGTGCTTTCCATCCAAGCCAGCTCGGTTGCTAAACAACCAAGATCTTCTCGGCATACTGCCAACACCCGTGGTGAGAAAGGCTGTCATATGTGACCTATCAAAATTTATATCAAAATGTTTTTACTGTTGTATCGTTACCCAAAAGGATTCTTTGATAAAGCAGTTGGAAGCCATGTAGACAATTCAGGAAACAGCACAACCAATCCAGTTACTATTAAGTCGGATATGAAAAAAATCATTGCCCCCCTCAGAACAGTCTGGATTGGAATCTTTGCTATACCACTCACAGCATAGAGGTTAAATCCTACTGGCGGCGTTATGACGCTGAGTTCTACGCCCATAGTAACAACAATGCCTAAATGGATCGGGTCGATACCGAGTGCATTAGAAACAGGAAAGATCACAGGCACAGTCAGAAGGATCATTGCAATCCCATCCAAAAACATTCCTAAGACTATCAGAAGAGCAAGATAACTAAAGAGAAATGGCAGTGGCTTCAGGTTCATCTCAATGACCATTTCGGCCAAATCTTGAGGCCACGCCATATTTGCTGCGACAAATTGGAATACCCCTACGCTACCGACTAGAAAAAAGACAACAGCTGTTAAATTCATTGATCTTGCCGCCACTGGCAGTAACTCTTTAAAAAATTCACGACGCTTTGATATGAAGCCATATGCCAGTGCATAACCGCATGCCGCGGCAGCTGCCTCAGTTGGGGTAAAAAGCCCCCCATAGAGGCCGCCCAAAACTAAAACTGGCATTCCTAGGCCGGGTATGGCCGCCACAGTGCTGGTCACTAAAATACCGACATCAAATTTCCCTCTAACTAACGAGGGTACCCGTGACGCTGCGATTATTATTATTATATACATCCCAAGCGCGAGCAGTAGTCCGGGAATAACGCCCGCCATAAAAAGTCGAACTATAGATGTCTCTGTTGCAACACCATAAATGATTAACGAAAGGCTAGGAGGAATAAGAAGACCAATGCCCCCCCCGGATGCCACAATGCCCGCTGACATCCAATCTGGATATTTCCGTTTTCGCATTTCGGGTATTGCTATTAGGCTCATGGCGGACGCAACGGCAACACTCGAACCGGATATTGCACTGAACATTACGCAGGTAGTAACCGTGGCTAATCCAAATCCACCCCGTATCCAGCTTACTAAAGCCTCGGCAAATTGAAAGAGCTGCCTGACCATGCCTGTTCGTTCCATCAGGAAGCCTGCAAATATAAAAAGTGGCACTGCCATAAGGCTGTAGCTTTGGAGGAAATTAAAAAAACTGAGCCCAACTGTTTCAACATTTAGCATCGGATCTAGCATAATAAAGATCATGCTGCCTGCGCATAATGCGATGCCGATGGTAACACCGGAACCTAATAAACCAAGTAAACTAAATAGAAATGTACCCATCTTGTACTCAAATCTGATTTATTAATTGAAAAATATCATTCAAAGAATTGGACCTGAGTCCTCCTCTTCTTTTTGCATGCTAGGTAATCCGGGCAATCCAGCTAATAGTTTAACCTCATTCCATAATTGAAAAAGAAAACTGATACCAAGAAAGCCTATGCTTATTAAAAAAGTGAGAAAAAATGGCCACATAAGGAAATAAAGGCTTTCGGTTTTTCGCTCTTCTTTTATCAAGTAAATTAAATGCTCGCTGCTTGTCCATACAATATAAGCACATATCCAAACGGCGAGAATCTGTCCAAATAACTCAGCAAGGCTCGCAATCAGCTGTCCAGTTTTTCCACCCTTTTCCCTAAGTAATAAAAGTAATGCGCTTACTCTAAGGTGAGCTCTGCGAGCCTGGGTAATGCCAAAAAAAAGAAAAATACCAGATAGTATGCCGAAGGTGACAAGATCTTGTTGCCATTCAAAAGAGACACCCAAAACATACCGCCTTACTACTTCTAGAATAGCAAGTAATGTGAGGCTTAGAAGAAGTAAAGCTGATAGGTACTGTAAAAAATTGTCCTGAAAGAGGCGCCATAAGTCGTATAATTTGTTCATAAAACAACCTAAAAATAATAGCTGGGCCTAGGCGGCCCAGCTTAAATTTTCACTTTTATTTATTATTTTTTCTTCTTACTCAATAGGTCCTTATACTTCGAACAGTCCAGTTTGTAGACAGGATCTGTGCCAGGGCCAAATTTTACTGACGCGGCTTTTCCATCTTCAAGAAAACGGTCTACCCAAGCGTCTGCATCGTCAGGTAGTTTCCCTTTCAAAAAGTCGGCTACGTTAGTTCCAATTGCTTTCTGGAGAGGAGCGGCCTCAGCAGCGGTTGCTTGATAAATGCCAGGTTTAGACGGATCAGTGGTCTTGTACTTATTAATAGCAAACTGATCATTACACCAATTGAGTTTATTTTGATATACAATGGTTTCGTCGATGAGAGAACGTATTTTATTCTGCGTCGTTTTATTCAGTTTACTCATCCATTTTGAACTTGCTCCGACCCAATAAGTGTCAAAAGCTACTGTAGATATGCCAGCTATGGTATAGAACGGTGTTTGTTCTGTAATAGCACGCCAACCACCAATGGATGTAATAACGCCATCGATGACACCGGACTCGAGTGCACTGGGGACGTCACCAAATGACATCACTACTGGAGATGCTCCCCAAGAGGATACTGTAGGATTAACACCAGCCGCAAAAGTACGGATTTTTCTATCTTTCATTGTATCGAGAGTTAGGAGGCGCTTTTTACCTGCCATGCCTAAAGCAAAGGAAATATCTGCAAATCCAAACATTTCAATGTTGTGTTTGTCTTTAAGGCGTTTTTGCAGCATTTTACCAGTTGGTTGATTTATAAGATCGTGGACTGCACCTGCCGTGGTTAGTACCCCAGGCTGTCCAACTATACTTAACCAAATATCAGTTGCAGCTGTTTTACCCGATACCAGCCAACCCATTTCCAAATTACCTTGGCTCATGGCAGTCATAGCATCAGGGTCCTTATAAAGTGCACCAGCGTAGTAAATTCGAACTTTACTTCCACTTGGAAATTCAGACTCTACCTTCTTCTTAAACCACTCCATGGCCACTGAAGTAGGCATCGGTGGTGGTGGAATGTCTGCTGATATTCGAATAGTAACCTTCTGAAGGCTCTCTGCCTTGACGCTGTTTTTGTCAAACCCGAGGGTTATCGCAAATAAACTAATTAGGCCAAGGACAGTAAGTTTGCGCATAATAGACTTCATAGAATCATTCCTTCCCTGTAAACTTTAGAAAGTTATTTAATCAGTGAATGAGTTAAAAGGGCAAGTTTAAAGCATTTTTCACCCGATACATGCTCAGATTTTTGTCTTTAGGGCCTAATATGGAAACAAAATTTTCAAATCCGATACAAATTAATCGTTCGATTAAGCCTAATAGTATAAGCGCATCAGCAATGAGGTCGGCTTTTTCCTCACGTCAATTGAAGCCAAGTGAAGTTTTGGAAGAGTGTATTGCAAACATAGATTTGTATGAAAAACATGTGGGAGCTTGGGCATTCATTAATATTGAGGGTGCGCGCGAATTCGCCCGAGAGTTAGATAACAAAAAGCCCAGTGGAACTCTTTTTGGGATACCTTTCGGGATAAAAGATAATATTGATACCTTCGATATGCCGACTGAATATGGCACAGATATATATTTGGGACATCAACCTGGCCGTGATGCCGCATGTGTTGCGGAGATGAGGGCATCGAAGGGCGTGGCTCTAGGGAAAACGATATGCACTGAATTTGCACACCGTCATCCTGGCAAAACAGCTAACCCATGGAATATTGAGCACACGCCAGGAGGATCCTCTAGCGGATCGGCTGCAGCAGTTGCAAGTGGCATGGTTCCTATAGCTATTGGAACTCAAACGACGGGCTCGGTTATAAGGCCGGCAGCCTATTGCGGAGTGATAGGGTATAAACCTTCTTACGGCGATTTAAATATATCCGGTGTCTTAGCAAATACGCCAAGCTTTGATACGTTGGGTTTTTTTGCAAATTGCGTCGATGACTTGGTGCTTATCCGAAAAGCCCTGCTTGATGAGAGTATACCAAAAATAAAAAAACTTTCTCTAAAAGGCGCAAGAGTTGCAATTGCTACAAAGCCTTATTGGGAGGAGGCATGCGCTTCGAGCCAACAGATGATAGAAGAGGCGGCCAGGGTCTTTGAAGATGCTGGTGCCGAAGTTTTTGCTTTGGACGACCAAGGAGTATTTGAAAATTTAAGTGAGTGGAATATTGAAATTTCCGGCTATGAATTTGCAAGAACGCTAGCTCATGAGCGTCGGCTAGCTTTTCACAAGCTTAGCGAGATACTAAGGAATGGCCGAATGGCGGATGGTTTTCGGGTTGCGTTTTCTTCGTATCAAGCAGCAAAGAAAAACCTAGAACTGCTTAGAATTAAATTTGACGAGGTAATGAGTGGAGTTGATTTTGTAATTTGTCCTTCTGCCCAAAGTGCTGCCCCACAAGGGTTGGATAGTACTGGAAGTGCAGACTTTAATATGGCTTGGACGTCTCTTCATTGTCCGGTGATAAGTTTGCCAGTGGCTTTGGAGAAGAATACAGGGTTGCCTTTAGGACTTCAAGTTGTTGGCACGCGGTATAGCGACGATCGTGTAATCAAATTTGCGGAGGCTGTTTTTAAGTGCCTAACGAATTAAACTGTCAATCACCAAAATATAGTTTAGAGGGTAATTATGAGCGGAATAACATCAGAATTTGTTAAAACAATAGCAAGTATTTGGCATCGATTTTCTTTGGAAAATGAAGAGGCGAAAACATTAACCAACATGCTGGCTCCAATGGATGATGCAGGTGAAGAAGTATCTTCGAGTATTAAGTTCGATCTAGAGCCATCAGACTATAACCGTGCGCTTGAAGAACTCGGTGATGAGGAGGGGTTTGGATAATGACGGACTACCTAAATTTTGACCTTTGTAAAACCTCTGACCTAATTTCGTCAGGTGAATTATCCGCGGTAGAGCTAACAAAGGCATCAATAGATCGTGCCGAGGCGCTTCAACCAAAACTCAATTCATTCATAAGCTTAGAAAAAGACGAAGTGCTGGAGGCAGCGGAAAATATCGATAAGAGGCTTAGAAAGGGTGAGGGTGTTGGTTCTTTGGCAGGTATACCTCTAGCGCATAAAGACATGTTTTATCGGCTTGGAAAAATAACAACGTGCGGATCAAAAATCAGATCAAAATTCAAAGGCGATAGAACGTCAACAGCACTCAGCCGGCTCCAGAGAGCGGGAGCTCTATATCTTGGTGGATTGAACATGTCTGAGTTCGCGGTAGGTCCAATAGGAAATAATGTTCACTACGGCGATTGTTTTAATCCTTGGAACCAAGAACACACGCCGGGTGGCTCCTCGAGTGGATCGGGTGCCGCTGTGGCTTCGCGCACTGTTTATGGAGCGCTAGGTTCCGATACCGGCGGCTCAATAAGAATTCCCTCAGCAATGTGTGGTGTGGTCGGGATCAAACCTACCCAGACAAGGGTTAGTCGTTTTGGTCTAATGCCACTTTCATTTTCCTTTGACTGCAGTGGACCGCTAACACGTACAGTTCGAGATGCAGCAAGAATCCTGTACATAATTGCTGGGCATGATCCTAAAGATTCGACTTCGAGCCAACGTAAAGTTCCGGACTACGAGACCGAGTGCGATAAAGAGGTTGCTTCTATGCGGCTGGGAATTCCTTCTAACTATTTTTATGATAATCTGGACACTGACGTTGACCGTTTGCTGAAAGATACTAGGAAAATATTTGAGGGCTTAAAAGTGGAAATTGTTTCTGTTGACGTTCCAAGTCATGACCATATAAATTTAATATGGGCAGCAGCCCTCGCTGCTGAAGCATCAACAATCCATAGAAAATGGTTGCGAGACAGACCCGAGGATTATGGCCCCATGGTCAAGAGGCGTATAGAATTTGGATTATATCAACCAGCTACACGTTATCTGGAGGCGTTAACCCTGAGAGAAAAGTACTTAAGAAACTACTGTGAAACCGTTTTTTCTAAGTGTGACGCGTTACTTACGCCAACTATGCCTGTTGTAGCACCCCGTTATAAGGATTTAGATGTTGGCGGGGGCGAGAGTATGCCTGAACTTGTGTTAATGTTATCTCGTAATACACGCCCTATAAGTTACCTTGGATTGCCTGCGCTCAGCGTCCCTTGTGGCTTTGGCACAAAAGGCTTACCCGCTGCTTTCCAATTGATTGGGCGTCCTTTTTCCGAGGGAAAACTTTTTAGATTGGGAAATGCGTACCAAGAAGCAACAGATTGGCACGACACGATCCCAAAAATTGTTGAATAATGTTGGGCCGTTTCTAAAGATCATAGAATACGGGTGCCAAACTTTTTTAATGCTGCTTCGGAGAGCTTAAGGCCCAATCCAGGCGCATTATTCAGAGTTAGATAGCCGCCCTCAATTTTTGGCGGGTTTTCGTAGAGTTCGGCTTGCAATGGATCTCGTTCAGGGTCTGTGAAGGACTCAACTATTCTGCCAGCCGGGCTACCTGCAACCAGCGGTGCGTGGATAAAGCAGTCATGGTGTGGCGCCACGTCTACGTGGTTCAATTCGCACAATGCAGCTAGCTTTCTACCTTCGGTAAATCCACCGAACATCGTGCAATCAAATTGAAGAATTTGAACCGCCTGTTCTTCTATCATCGAACGACAGCCGTAGCTCGTAATTTCACTCTCTCCGCCGGATAAGGGTATATTAGTCCTCTGCGATAGTAACTTTAATTCTCGCCGATCGTCGGTCCATCTAACAGGTTCCTCTAACCAAGTTGGTTGAAGCGGCTCAAGTGCCTTGGCACCTTCGATGGCGGTTTTTAAGTCCCAGGCCCTATTAACGTCGACCATTAAATTGTTCTCTTCGCCGATTACGTCGCGCACAATTTCCATTCTGGCAATATCTTCGCTCAGGGAGAGACCACCAACTTTTCCTTTAAAACCTCGGTGTCCTTGTTCAACAAGCATTTGGACCTCTTCACGTAGTTCCGAGTTATCTTTTCCTTCTCGGTAATAAGCACAGGTAACGTAACAGGGGACTTTATCGTTGTAGCCGCCAAATATCTTATACAGCGGCAGGTTTCCGACATGCCCTAGAACATCCCAACAAGCGATGTCAACGGCTGAGGATATCCGGATTAAAGCCTCTTTCCCCCAACCGTTTTCCGACGCAATTCTGCTGGATGTAAAGCCAAATAATTTCTCGTAAACAAGCTCAGGTGCAAGCGCGTCCATACCAATGATTTCATCGAGTAACCCTGACTTAACAACATTAACAATAGGTGAAATGTCCGTATAGCTGGTGGCTAAACCAAAACCCTGGACCCCCGATTTGGTTTTTATGCGGATAAGTAATTCATTGGCACTGGGAACTTTGAAAAGACTAACCCAATGCGGACGCTTCTCATTGGGGACAGTTAATATATATGCCTCTATATTTTCGATGATATCATCCATGCGGTTCCTCCAAATTAAAAGCTAATCTTTTTAAAATTTCGTTTGCTCGTGGCGAGGTAGCTTTCGTTGATCATTGCTCCGTAGTAAAGATATATTATCAAACTGAGTGTTTTTTGAAGAGCAAATTAAGGTTATTATTTCCATGATAGTCGATTTTGCTTTATGTAATCGGAAGTAAGACGACATTTTGAGAGTTGGTATAGTGTCTGAAAATAATTCTCAGTATGATGTGATTGTGATAGGAGCCGGTGTTGCGGGCCTCTATCAACTTTTCAAGTTGCGACAGCTTAAGCTACAAGCGCTAGTAATCGAAGCGGGCGATAATGTTGGCGGCACATGGTATTGGAATCGCTACCCAGGTGCCCGATTTGACTCAGAGAGTTGGTCTTACGGGTATTCTTTCTCCAAGGAACTCTTTGAGGAATGGGATTGGCCAGAACATTTTGCGGCACAACCTGATACGTTAAGGTATCTTAATTACGTGGCAGATAAGTTCGATCTGCGACGAGACATTAAGTTCGACAGAAGAGTTGAGGCATCCGTTTTTGATCAAGAGAATAATTTGTGGACTGTAAGGACAAACACGGAAGAAGAATATGTGGCACGTTTCTTGATTACAGCATTAGGGCCGTTATCGGCATTTACTCTGCCAAACATTGAAGGTAGAGAGACTTTTAAAGGACCAGCATATCACACCGCGAGATGGCCTCACGAGGAGGTAGATTTTTCAGGGAAGCGGGTTGGAATTATAGGGACGGGTGCCTGTGCAATTCAAACAATACAAACTATTGCGCAGGATGTCGCGCACCTCACGGTTTTTCAGCGTAGTCCAAATTGGGCCGCGCCTCTTAATAATAGTGTAATTACCGAAGACGAACAGAAACAAATCAAGCAAGACTTTGAAAAAATTTTTGAGCAATGTAGAAAAACGATTGCATGTTTTATTCACGACCCGGATCCCAGAAGCACGACTGATTTGACGCCGGATGAGAGAGAAGCATTCTGGGAACAACTCTATAAAGAGCCGGGATTTGGGATTTGGATTGGCAATCTCAAAGACATCTTAGTTGATGAGCACGCTAATAAATTAATGACAGAGTTCGCCGCAAAAAAAATTCGTGAACGCGTAAAAGATCCTAAAATTGCAAAATTGCTCACGCCAAAGAATCATGGATTTGGAACACGAAGACTGCCTTTGGAAAGTGGTTACTACGAGGTTTATAATCAGGAAAACGTTTTGCTGGTAGATCTCAACGAAACACCTATCACGCACATAACAGAAAACGGTATAAAAACGTCTGATAAATTGTATGAATTTGACCTTATTATTTACGCAACCGGTTTTGACGGGGTAACGGGACCTTATGATAGAATTGATATCCGAACGTCAGCTGGTCGTTGCCTAAAAGATGATTGGAGTGATTTTCCAAGAACCTTGTTTGGCATGCAGGCCGAAGGTTTTCCAAATATGTTTATGATTTTAGGGCCGCATACGTCGCGAGGGAATATACCGAGAAATATCGAAGAAGTGGTAGATTGGCAAACCAATCTTTTGGACTATACATTAAGGAATGGATTTACGAGAGTGGAACCCAAATCAAGTTCTGTAGACAAGTGGGAGGCCCAAGTGAAAAAAGCATCGGAAGGTCTCTTGATGAGTGGCGTCGGCTCTTGGCAAACAGGCGTAAACAGCAATGTGCCGGGCAGAGATAAACCAAGAGTTTTGGCTTATAATGGCGGAGCCGTTAAATACAGAGAAGTCCTTCAAAAAGTTGAGGCAAATAATTACGCAGAATTCTTTTTTGCTTAAACCTCAAGTTATATATATCAAAGCTTTGTACTTGTAAGTTTAGTAGTTTTTATTTGATTTGCTCTGCCATTTTTTGATCCACTTCGTCGCTCACATAATAGGGCTTCCCATATGGATCAAGATAGAGTTTTTTCATTTCATTTACGTTAAATGGCCGTGATCCAAGTCGTCCGAATACTGCAATCTGGCCGCCGGTTTCATCAACGCCTCGATCTCTATCTAATCCTTTTGATAAGGCGAGAGCAGGATATTTGGTTTTTTTCCAAGCAATCAATTCTGGTTTTGGTTCAGGACTGTATCCGTAAAAACGAGGCTGTGAGTCAGGGGAGGTTAGTTGAATAACTTTCAATCCATTTTTTCCATCTGCTACATATGCAAAAAGCGACGCGTTAGTTGTGCCTACAATGACATCTCTTGCATCATTTATCTCTCCGTTAGCGTTGAAGAGTTTATAGAGTCTTGGTCGCTCCGGATTTTTTACGTTTATAATCGCAAGGCCCTCATTCCCTCCAGCCACGTAAGCGTACGTGCGTGCCACGTAAAGTTTTTTGGGATCCCTAAGAGCGACATGAGCGCCCTTAACAGCTTTGATATTTTTTGGTTGGGTTGTGTCAAACACCTTTAAACCCTCAGCATCAGTAACGAACAAATAACGGAACTGAAGCGCTGAGGCTCTTGGATCTTGCATTTCTATTGTCTGAACAACCTCAGGTTTTAGCGGATCATTAAGGTCTAGAACGACGAGAGAAGTCGGGGTTGTGATATAAACAATATGGCCTGCCATAGTAATATGCCGCGCGCCCGTTAGAATATTATCTGGATTCCAGGTCAATGCTCGCTTTAAAAAGTTATTACGGGGGAGGCCGTCGGCTAGCGTATTTACATTCACAACAATAAGACCCTCTTCTGAGTCCGTTACAAATGCGTAATTGTAAATGGGGTGGAATGGTTGCTCTTGGTTTACTTTCCTCATTAAGTCGCCCGTGTTTCGCTCGGGATCGATGGCTTGATTCGTTGGGAGCGCCATACAGGTGGCATTTTTTGATTCAACTCTGGTATCATGACCTAGAGGAGAGAATGGTGCCGTTATTACACGCTGACTAAATCCTTTGTTGGATATCGACGCCACATCAAAGACATGAAAGCCTTCGGCTCCACTTGCCGTAAACAGGTATTCACCTCGTAACGTCACACAATTAACAGCGCCATCTGCGTTGTGCGTACGGCTTATCTGCAGTTCCTTATCCCGCTTTTGATGCTCATCATACCAATCTGGATAGGCATATTTTTGTAAATAGCTCCCGATTACAGCTTGCGGCTCATCCCATTCAGTTACCTGTACTGCCTCAACTCCGCCTTCACCACCTATCCAAGCATTGTAACCAACAAAATTTACAAAATTTGTACCATGCAATAGGAGTTGAGCCATTCTTGCATTATTGTCATTTGCAGCGGATAGATGGCAGTCGGAACAATTTTTAGTCTCTTCTTTCCTAACCGTGTGCGCGAAGTGAGGCGCGAATGCTTGGCTAGAATAACCACTAGATGCTATCGGCGGTTGTTGTATATATAGTTTCTCGCGATTAATATTTGTTGAGGACAGTACTAAAGCCGATGTTGAGCGTATTGGTGCAATTGTATTGCCTTTTGCAGTGCTGTGGATCCCTAATTGAAACATCTGGTCACGTGCGACTTGTGGGTTGTATGTTGCATAATTTCGGGTTTCTCCACCTTCATAATGATGTCGCTCTGTTTTCCAGTTGGCCTCAATTGGTAGATGGCATCCACCACAGCTTGTTGTCCATGAAAGATGACAAGTAAAACATTCCATTTCATCTGGTTTGTGTGCTCGCTTATCAGAGGGGACTTTCAGACCCCAATCCATATTGTTAGGATCGGCTTTCATAAGTTTTGCGCGTGCCGATTTAGCGTTATAATCTTTGTGACTTGGATTGACGCTATCCTTGACCAATGAAACTTCCCACTCTAATCCAGGCCAAAGCGCCGATCGCTGATAAAGCACTCCGTCTCTCCACTCAAAGCGCTTTGATCCGTCTGAATTCCTTGTGACACCGACGTCATTACCTCCTTCAGGTGCGGCAGGACCCGAAGTTAAAAGTGTAGGGTATTCGTCAGCGGTGCCGTGACAGTCCTGGCATGTTATCTCAATTGCGCTGGCCACCTCACCATAAAGGTGGCCATTCCCATGCGTGTCTTGTTCAAAGTGGCAATCTACACAATGCATTCCTGCGTCAAGATGTATCGACGACATATGTACAGCTTTTTCAAACTTTTCAGGATCTTCATGTGATACAATATTGCCGTCCTTGTCCAATAAATTTCCAGCCTCATCCTTCTTAAAGATGGCACGGAAATTCCAGCCATGGCCGTGGTAGTCGGCAAATTGAGTGTTTTCTAACTTAGGATTGAGTTTTGATACCTCTTTCAAAAATTCAGGATCTGACCAAAGGCCGCGAACTGCTGCCCCTTCAGGATTTCTCTCAAGAATTTCATGCATTTCGGCGTTGCTTGGGTAGCGCTGTTCTTTAGGCCACATATGCGGGGCATCCGACTCATAATCCCACATCGTGTAACCAAGAAAAGAATTAACAAAAATATTAGGCTGATGCATATGACAAATCATACATTGACTTGTTGGAATGGCGCTTGTGAATTCATGTTTCAGAGGGTGACCTTCTTCTCCTTTTGGTATTGTTGGGTCGCTCGTCTGGCTCATGCCAGTATGTCCAAATTTTGCATATGGACCCGAATGCCTAGGGTCTCTGTCATTTGCATAGACCACGTGGCAAGCAGCGCACCCTGAAGACCGATAGTCACCAGGCTGCTCGTTAGTGCCGAGGAACCATGTAAAGGGATCATTCAAACGCGTTTTTGTAATATTGATAACTGGAACCGAAATTCGAAGTCCTGTGCCGGGGCCTCGGTTTGACTGTTTTAGATCCGGTCTTCCAGGTTCCTCTAAACGTTGTATTTGGCCGAGCGAATTTGGCAACCCGATTTCGGGAAATAGATTAAGGATGTTTCTGCCCCCTCTTTCGAAGACCCTAAAAATATCTCCAGGAGGAATTGTTTCCCAAGCCGGCATAGGTGCAAGTGATTCTAAAATACCAGCAGCCTTCATCTCCTCTGTAACCGGTGTAGGGTTTTTCAGTAACGCTCCTGTTCCATCCCTCGTGTATCCTTCACCTAGAATATAGTTTTTGAACGGCAAAATACCATTGTTATAAGCGGCACCACCCCAAAGCATTGCGCCCGTTGCCATGAGACTGTTCTTTGCGGCTCGGATCGCTCCGGCATGGCACGAACCGCAAGCCTCTTCTACTATCCTATAATCACTAGGGTTCACAAAACGGACATATTCTGGACTTTCTTTATTTAATAATGTGTATGAAGCCACGGGGTTTGCACTGCTCGGATAATTCCAAGTCTCCGGATATCTCGGTTGAACGTGGGCTTGGTCCATTGCCTTGCGGTATGCTTTCTTGGATGGTGCCCCTGAGGCAGGTTTCACAATTGATGAGTTGCCGCCGTGACAGTCTGTGCAACCCAAAGGCACGCCACCGGTGCGATGCATACTAGGTTCGTCCGTTGTTGTATGGCAACTAATGCAGCCTTGGCTTTTTATATTGATTTGCTCAACTGGTTGCCACTTTGGAGCAGGGGGTGTTGTTACATAGGTGATATCCCGTGGTTTTTCACCTGAGGCCGCAAAGCTATGTGTAGCTCCCAAAAGGACTAAACTGATAACTAAAAATATGTAACGTAAATAAATCAACAGCCTTGCCTAATATGTAAGAATGAGGTTTGCTTGAACGGAAAAAAACGCATCATCTTGATCGCGTTGTTCACCATACAAGTCTGTGAAGCCAGCCCCTGGAATTAGAGCTGCACCAGACAATCTAAAGACAACGTTTTGAGTAAAGAAAGGCCGGTATATTGCCGCAACTGAGACGTCTAAGCCAATTTCCTGCGCGATTTCTTGTTGGTTGCGTGCGACTTCAAGCACAGACGTATCATCAAATTCCATATAATTTACATTAGTAGAAACGCGCAATTCTGGGAGAATATCAAAATCAGCCCCAACACCGACCAAACGCAGGCCAGGGTTATTAAAATTGGATTGTCCATGCTCTTTGGAAGTTCGAAGAGCAGGAAGCATTGCATTTCTTGCAGTAGTAACTATACCGCCTCCACCGATTAAAGGGATAGTTTGTCTTATCCAAAAGTTCGTATCCGATCCGGCAATTTGTGGGTTTTCAAAAATCGCATCAAAACCCGTTTCCGTATTATCAAAAGGGTCGCTGTCGCCGCTTGCGTAAACTAACGAGCCGCGAAGTCGGATCCAGTCAAAATCAATTCCCGGCTCGGCCGCAAAGAAAAAGGATCTAATATTCGCGGTTTCGTCACTGAATGCGCTTTCGCGATTAGTTCCTATTGCCGTGTAGAATGAGGTTGTTAAATTTAGTCGGCCAAAATGGCCATCGCCATTAAATCCAAGATAGCCTACATCGTAGTTACGACCGCGCTCACTTCCAAAAGATGCAGGCCTTTCAATAAATTCGTTGTCATTAAAATAGAAATCACCGCCTTCGGTATTCCGATTATAAACAGCAGTTACCTGACTTTGAAAACCCAATACAGGAAAGTCTTGCCAGTAAAGGTTTGCGATAAAGATATCATCGTCTCTAATTTTTCTATTAATATGGTTTAAAAGACTATTCGAATCTTTTTCGAGACGCCTGAACCACGCTAAATTATATTGAAAAATATTGTTGTCCCGGTCGCCAAAAAGTCTTACTCCTAATTGGCTATCTTGAAATAAAAATCCTCTGAAGTCTGACGAAAAAGGCTGAATGCCAATACGGATTGAATCAAAATCGTAGCGATCTGAAACATTACGAATATGGTAATCAACAAAGGCCTCCTGCAACGCGATATGTCTATCAGAACGTTCTGTTCCCAACCTCGGGTCAGCTTTTAGAACTCTTACTTCTTCCACTTCGACATGATTAAAGTTGAAAACGGGAGTTAAGCGAAACTCATAATCGGGCGGTTTAAACGCGGTATCACCTTTTATTAGTGAGAGGCTAACAATTAAGTTTTCATTAAAAACCCAGCTATCGGCCCCACCAAAAAGATCAACGTCATTTGCATCACGGGTGGCTTGCACACCGACTGGCACTGGAAAACTTCTAGGTTCAAACACTGTGTCAGAGATGACCGCTAAGTTAAAAAACCAATCCTTACCAAAGAGCGGCCTATCCCCCTTAAGGGGGTTTCTGTTGTACGGGTCGACTATGCTTTCTTTTACACCAATACTTTCCATGATCCGCCAACGATCTGGTACGGGCAAGAAATTTGACGGGTCGTCGCGTTTTAGAACTGGCGGCCGTTTTTTAATCGCTGATGGTAATGGCTTTAGCTTTTCCTTTTTGATATGTGTAGAAGATCCTGGTCTTTTTCTTTCAAGTGCTTGCGCTAAATCTGTGTAAAGACCAACACTTGTTATTGTAAACAGCAAGGCCGTTGCCGTCGCAACTGGCAACATTAGTTTTTTGGTATCTTTAAAAATCATTTTCCTGAACATGGCGTTTGATCAGCTGAGTCTAAAAATGGCGCAAATGGACAACTTACATATCTGAGACGTGTTCCATTTGCGAAAAGAAGGTCTGCGCGGATACCACGGGGGGCATTACCAATACCAGTTCCTAACTCCAATCCAGCATTGTGTAATCCCAGTAGGGAAATCATATCATCCTGATCTATACCATCCCCTGAAACGCCAAGTCCGCCAACTAAAACATTGTTACGATAAATTGGAACGCTACCAGGAAAGATTTGTATTCCGTTTGGTATTCTTGACTTTGCTGTTTCGGGTCTTAATGGGAGTGATGTACAACCTGACGCCGTATCCATGCTTGAAAGCCCGAGAAGGAAAGAGCGGTGCGCCACTAAATTCGCGGCTACTAAATCCAGCTGCAATCCAGTATTGAAAATACTCCATTCCGCAATAGGTTTGCTGAAAGGTCCGGGTGGCGCATTGATTACACCATCTGGCAAATAGGGTCTTGACAGGTTTCCGCCTGATCGATCTGCAAACGCGATACCGTCGCTCAGTGCAGTTGGGCCCAAAACTGACCTTGCCTGCAATACATAGTTCCCCAAATTTCCAGCTATTAATTCATTACCCGCATTGCGATTAGAAAAAAAAGCGGCTGTTCGTGCTTTTTGTAAAGATACATCGGTGCCAAAAACGGGTCCATCTGGTGTTCGCGCTAACCCGACTATAGCACCATTAGTATCAACCACCGATACCGTGACGTGTGCGTGGTCTCCTAAAGGACGCCTAATTTGGGCGCGTGCCCTAAACGCAATTGTAAGTGCATTTCGGATAATCGTTCTAACTTCGTTAGCCGTCAGCGCTTCTGGCGTTCCTTCAGTTCCATCTCTTGGAGAGAACCTCGGTTGGTTATTGCCATCTACGAGAATGAATGCATTTAGCGGGCCGTATTCTCCGGTTGTATTTGCTCTATACCCGGACGCGGGTGTTCCAAAAGCTGTGCCGCGTCTTATAGTTCCGGCAAAGTAGGTTCCTATTTCGGTAAGCCCGCCGACGGATCTATCTAGCTGGTCAAAAGGAACAGCCTCTGAAGCTTGAGATCTCAGTGCGCGATAACCTCTGTCGGTGAAACGAAAAGTTTTTCCTTCTACGGTAATACGATTACCCCTAATATCTATTGGAGCCTCGAAACCAACAGTGCCCGCGAGAGCAATTAATTCGTCTAGGTCATTATCAAAATCACCTATGTTTGGGTCAAGACTATATAATCCGTCCGATATTACTCCAATTGCTCCAACAACCTGGTTGTTTTTATATAGAGGAATACCACCAGGATCGGCAGCTAGTCCGAGCGGAGAGCGTTTTGGACCAATTGTGACAGCGGAGCTATTTTCGGCAATAACCAAATCAGAACATGGCAGTTGGCTAAACTGGACACCAAAAAGAGGGCCACTAGGCGAAAAACGTTCCTTTGGATTGAAGTGCTCTTGAACGATTTGGCTTGCTGTACGTGTTGTGAAAGCGTTGCCGCTGGATGATAGATAAGCTCCTGTTATTGCCTTTGCAATTGCTGCTACAGGGCCTGGAACATCCAGACGTTCTAGTCCGCCTTTTCCAGGTACTCCGTTAGGCTGTTTTGGATCAGAAGTCACGACCACGCATCCAACGGGGATATTGCTTAAGCCAACTGTGCAGTCAACACCCGCCGCATTAAATTGTCTATTCGCACCGATCATATTATAAACGGCTAAAATGTTGCCGCTCCTGTCGGATACCGCTATAGCGGCTCCAGTGCCTCTAGTGCGGGCTTCATGAATAGCTTGAGCCAAAACGCGTTTTACTTCACTTATCGATAGGCTCTCCTGAACCCATGCATTAGTTGTTTGTAATAAGGAAATGGTTGCAGTAGCTGCAGCGAGTATTAGAAAGCGAAAGCAACTGTGCTTTACTGTTAAAAAAAGAGCTCTCATTGTGTTCTTCTGCCCGCTAAATCAAAAACACCAAATTTCAATTCTGTTGCAGTACGATATGCAACCATAATCTTTATTGGGAAAAGCTCTTCGGTCAAATCGTCATCTTTGAAGATTTTAAAATTTATAGCCTTGTTGGTCTTTGGACTAAATGTGTCCACCAAATCGTTTAATTTGCCGGACCATGGCACCCAATATCCTAGGTTGGTTCGTTGTAGTATATTTCCTGCCGGCGTATGCGCGGTTATATGGGTTTTCAATGGAACGTCATCTCCAAGTTCGACCTGTATGTTTAAATTTGCACGATGCGCATCAATTGTTGCGTTTGGTAAAATAGAACCCCAAGTTACAAGCTCCAGATTTTCAGAGGCGGCACCGATCGTGGTGGCGCTTATAGAAAGGACCAAGAAAAGAATTGATGCGATAATATTTGTAACTTTCAACATCCCTATTACTCTCCCGTCGTAGGTAACATCAACGCAAGCTTATCATTGTGAAAAACATGACAACTTATGCATGTGCTGGGTATTTTGTCGGAGGCTAGCTGTCCACCATGACAATCCCGGCAGCTGTCAATTTTTGGTAAAAGAACATCAGAGCTAGAGGAGGATCGCTCCGCAGTGTGACAGCTTTCACAAGAGGCATTGGCGTGCGCCTCATGATTGAATACGGAAAGAGGTTGCCAAATATCAGTTACTCTTACAGGATCCACTTTATATTCCAGCGTCTCAGCAGATTTCTGTTGTAACTGGTGGCAAACGCCACATTGACTGGCGGAGAAAAGATATTTGGTAGCTTGCTCTGTCTTTTTTTCGGCCCATTCCAGAGCTTCGAGCCGTTGTGTCTTTGTTAATTTTGATCCTGGCCTTCTCCGCAAATTGGTAGGCGCCGCCTTTTCGTCGACGTTTCCACTAAGTGCTAGGTCGGAGAAGTATTCCTTGACCTCTCGTTGCACTGTAGCGGCACTAGCATGAGGAACCAACCGTTCCGGTTGATTTGGATCGAACGAAAGCACGTGACAATCCCCGCAGTGCTCTTCCATGCGGACAGGTTTAAAGAATTGATTGCTCATATCTGGAACATGGCAACTAGCGCAATCTAATTGTTCTTGTTTCCCTTTGGTTGGGTTACGCATCCGCTCTGCGATTAGATGAACGTCATGCGGAAATTTCAAATTAGAATTTTCCTTTGGTGTTTTATCTAAACTAATTCGCGCTCGTTTGTTAGCTGAAGCATCCACCCATACAGTGGGTTTAAACTGCGGATGATTTAGTCCAAAATCAGAAGCGTTGATAAGCTTTGTGCCCGCGGCCATTGCTTCAAGGTTTGTATGGCAATCTGAGCATAATGCTTGTTGTGACGCCCTTAAGGGCTCTGGGCCCTGATGATCTGTATGACATGACGCGCAACGGGTAGAATTCAAATCTGGGTTTGTAAACTTTGCCACATCTAAGTGCGCATGAGTTTTTTGATGGCAAGAAAGGCATGCTTGGTCCTCAACCATTATAAACGGCTTCGTGTGGCACGCCTCGCAGTCATTGGCAAAAAACTTATGGGCATCCATAACTTCGCCAGTATGCCAACTGAAGTCGAATGTAACTTCGTTTTTGGTAAACATTGTATTGGCTTGATCCCCTGTATTTTCTATGGATACGGAAGATCTAAAAATATTGTAGGTTCCGTCTAAGATAGGCAGAACTAAAAACAGCACTAGAATCGAAAGCCCGAATGTCCACGATAAGGTACGCTTTGAAAATCCTGTGTTATTTATACTCAGGTTACTTCGGGATAATAATTCTTCAACATCGTCGCCTACTGGATGAATTAATTCGACGGTTAAAGCCAGATCTATCCCATCTTCGGGCGCAACAAGTCTGAGTTCGTATGGCCCAATCCCAATAGTGTCGCCTATGTTTACGCGAGCTCTTTGAATAATTTTTTCGTTAAGCCTCAGGTCGTTGTCACCCTCAGCTTCTATGAAGAACCCATCTTCTCCTGGGTGCAGAGTGGCTAAATGATAAGGTATTCTATGGTCAGGAAGAAATAATTCGTCTTTCGTATCTCTTCCCACGCGCAACGTTTCGCATGTTTTTCTTTCTTCTTTGCGCCCTATACTTCCGTTTTTTCGACGAGTAAGGCGTGTTATAGATAGTTCCATCTACCTCACCTTACCAATAATAGAAAACAGATATTATATGAATTGTCAGGGCGACTAAGAGTGCAATCGTTACAGGTACGTGTACCCGTAGCCAGATATCCATTAACGCCTTAAGTTGAATGTCCCTTCTTACTGTCCCGAGTAACCCACATTTTTTGCCAATTAATACAAGTAATTTGCGTGTGCTCAGGGCGTGAGCTTGGTCCACAGTGCCCGCGAGGCTCCGTAATTGAGTAAACGCCGCATCGGACGGGCAATTACTGGCCTTTCCACTTAGAATCCGAAAAATTGATCCGCCAATGCTAGTTTCTTCGCATGACTTTAAAATAAGCGAACTAACTTCATCAGGTAAGCCAACAGCTAACTGCTTACACTCCCGATCTAAATCACCAATTTGAGTAAGTAAGTCATCCATCGAGACGCCGCGCCGGTTTTCGGTAACAAGCCGCGGGAACCTCGCATAAGCATAAATCCCAAAAATTCCACTGACTATTACTATAATCATAAGCACATAGGCCAGCGTATGCAGGTTCCAGTCAAATTGGAAACCAGTATGCAGTGTTGCTACAACAATTAAGCTTAAACCTAGGTAAACGTGGGCTGACACCCAAGCGGTTAACCTGAAATGTGCGCCATATTGCCGTTTTCTTATTCCTAACCAAGTCAGCCAAAAAATCAGCAGCGCACCAACTGTTCCTAATATATACCCAAGAACGGTTCCGCCGTTGTGTTCATCTATTGGTTCATAAAAAATATAGGCCGCTATTGAGGCCAAGCACAGGACTACTGACCATTTCAGGTACTTTGAATTGGCATAAACTAAAAAACCTTCATGCATATTGGCTAACCCGATTTTGCCAAATTGGTAATTGATAAAAATTCCTCGGGATTAACCCGTATGGCTGCTCCTGTTGGACACGCACTGACACATGAAGCGCCGCCCTCTATGTCCTTGCACATATCGCACTTTGCAGCCACTGATCTTGCGCCCTCAACTTTTTTATTATTTGTTTTATCCTCCCCAGGCCCTGGACCAGCACCAAAAAAGAGCCAAGACCACAGGCCAGGCTTTTTAGCTGGTGGATAAGCTAGTTGTATAACGCCGTAGGGACAGTTATTGACGCAGTTTGCACATCCAATACACTTGTCATCTATGAAAACCTCGCCGTCCGGGGCTCGGTGAATAGCGTCGGCTGGGCAATCGGACATACAATGAGGGTGTTCACAGTGTCTGCACGACGTCGGTACATGCAACGTCTCGAACGTTGGTCCGGCTTCCCGATTGAGCCGTGAAATTCCGTCGTGGGTTTCGGCACAAGCTTTTTCACAATTATCGCATCGTATACAGAGTGCCTCGTCTATAAGCAAGACATCGGATGCTTCGCCAACACCTTGGCCAACTAAGAAATCAATAATGTCACCAGCCTCAGGTCGTTCCTCTGTTTCTAAATTTTCGACTATTCTGTCTTGAAATTTTTCTTCTATAATTTGTTTAAGGTCAGACTCTCGGTCTAATAATTCTCGGAACGCCACAGCATCGATTTTAATTACCTCGGAAGCAACCGTTGCTTTCACACTAGCCGAACGAGGCTCACTATTTAATAACGCCATCTCCCCAACATAATTTCCCGACGGGATGTAGGATAATATAACGCTTCTCCCGCCGATAATTTTTGATACTGTCATAGAGCCAGATCGAATTATGAACATATGATCTGACTCATCGCCTTCCGATATGAGGTTATCCCCGGCAGACAAGCTTTCTATTGTCGCTGAATCTACGATTTCTTTAAGCAGCTCTTTTTCGATGTTGGGTGCCAAATGGGTTTGTATCTGTCTGTATATCGCTGCAGTATCCACAACTTTCTTCGCACCTGGCACAGAGCTGATAAGTTTAAGCATTGCTCTTCGAGGAGTTTCAACTAAGAAACATTCCCGTTTAGCAACCACGGTTGCCGTCCTGCGTCGCCCTGCTATCAGGCCCATTTCACCAAAAAATGAGCCTTTCTTTAGCTCTACAACTTCATTTTCATCCTCGGGGTTGATCTGCACATTGACCTGTCCTTCAACAATTGAAAAGACGCTGTTTGTGTATTCATTTCTCTCGAAGATCACGTCTCCTGCTTGTTTAAGGTGGATTTCACTATCTATCATGAATTCGCGAAATTGCAGTGCTGACATGTGCGATAGAAGAGGGACATTTTCTTGGATCATTTTCAAAACATCATTAACTTTTTTACCGCGAAGAGCTGCAAATTTCTCCTCTAATAGTGGCTCATCTGCTGGCGGGATTTCATTTCCCGAGATTGTTTCTACCACTTCGTAACCTTGGTTCATGGCTAATTTAATTAGAGGGTAACCAGCTAAAGCGCCAACGACATAAAGACCAGGCACAGAACTTTCGTATCGTTCCGATAACTCAGGAAGTGCACTTGGTTCGTCACTTGTAAATTTTATGCCGCAACTTTCAACGAATCGGCGGGGCGCCATTGCGCCAAGACGAGCAATAATTCGATCACAGGGAACCGTTGTCTCACCATCAGGCGTTTTTAATATTATTTCACCGGGCGAAATTCTTGCTGTACTAGCATTGTAATAGCACTCCAAAAGTCCGCTATCTATTGCCTCTGTGATGAGTGTTAGGTTTCCAGCTTTTATTCTGGCAAACTCACCCTTCCTATTTACTAGAGCAACTCGATTTTGTGCTGCAAGTGCAACCGCATTTTCTATTGCTGCGTCGCCTGCTCCAACAACGATGATCGTCTCATCCTCATACTCTTCCGGGTCATCTAGTTGATATTGAACACCGTCCCAATCATCTCCTTCAACGTCTAGCTTTCGCAAATTACCCTGCATGCCAATCGAAAGAACAACGTGACTGGCTTTTATCGTGCCACCACCCTTTACTTCTAATGTAAAATTTCCTTTTTCACCGTTTATTCTTGTTACTTCGCTGTTGTAACTAATGTTTATTTTTTGTTGTTCTATTTCCTCGTCCCATTTATCGAGAATTTCTTCTCTTGTGCCCGCAGCAAAGCTGGTATCGCTTCGGAGAGGCATGACATCTGGTGTCGCCATAACGAACTTGCGTTTCTGAAATTTAAAAATTGTGTCTGAGGCATGGTCGGTGGTTTCAAGCAGAATGTGAGATATCCCTTTTTGTGCAGCCCGCGCCGCGGCACTCAGTCCGGAAGGGCCAGAGCCAACAATGGCGATATCGAATTCTTCACTCATGTGGTATAAGTCAGTTGCGACACTCGCACATCCCCCTGTACTAACCTTATTTAAGTTTAAGGTGTAACAACAGTGCTGTCAAAACGGTTGACCCTAAAAAATTCGTTTTTCGTTATTCAGTTCAAAAGATTGAGTAAAGCCAAACAAGCCAGCTAGATCCGCATAAAAATGGACCAAAAGGTATCCTCTCTCTTCCAGCCTGCTTCCCGCGGATAATTATCTGCAAAATCACATGTATCAGCGCTGATATTGAAGCTAAGAAGATAAACCAGGGCACAAATTGCCATCCGATTAATGCTCCAACTGCGGCGATAAGTTTGACATCTCCCCAACCGAGGCCAGTTTGCCCGCGTATTTTAGAATACGCGATGGATACTGTTGCGCTCAAAACAAACCCAAGGATAAAGCCAAATAAACAGTCGATAAAGTTTATGTAGGGTAGGAAGTATCCTTGTAGAAGAGCGGCACAAGCTATCGGTATAGTAGCTAAATCAGGCAAGCGCTGTTTTTGAACATCAAAAATAGATAACGGTAAAAATGTCCATGCTAAAATAATGGCAAAAAATATTTTATCAAATGTTTGATTAAAAAGTGCTAACATCGCTGAAATACTGGAAATTAGAAATCCCGCCTCAAGCGTTATGTATGTCCAGCTAATAGGCGTTTTGCAGCGGTAACAGGCCCCTTTCAATATTATATAGCTTAGAATCGGGATTTTATGAATTAGCAAAATCTGATGACCACAATTGGAGCAAGTAGAAAACGCTGGATTTAAAATTGATTGTTCCTGCTCAGTCTTGATCATGACTGTTGATACGTAACTTCCCAAAAACGGTGCGCTTACAATTAGTAACACCGAAAAAATTTCTTCACTCATTATCATATAGTTCTCGACGTTTAACTTATTTTGGTAAGATTTATTAATACAATAAAAATGTTATTGATACTAAACAGCGGTTGATACAAATTACGGTATCGGGAGAAGACTTATTATTGACCCCTCACCAGCACGAGATTTTAACCTTCGTAAACGATTGCTTTGCGCAGCCATAGGTATAGTTGTAGTAGGTTTTGCTTTAATAGGCGTATTATTTCAGCAACAAAAAACAACTGATTTGGATAATACTCGTTCCATGATTGAAATACAGGAAAGGATCCAAGAGACGATTGAGCACCTTAGATCAAATCCGAAAGATGGCAGTGCGCTAAAATTATTGGGTGCCTTGTATAAGGAAGCCGGCTTCTATAAAGAGGCGGTTTCAGCCTATGTTTCAGCATCGCGCGAGCTTCCTGGAGATAGAGAAATTCAAAGGGCTTTTATTGATTTAAGGGCGAGAGGACATGCCTCTAGTAATTAGTAATTAGTCACGCTAGTATTAATTAGGGGGGTAGACGCATGCTGAGAGTAAAATGGAATTTCCTTTTAATTGCGGCCAGTGTTTTCCTAGTTACGTTAGTACCCTCGCAAATAATCGCTGGTACCATTTTACCGCAGTATGGCGACGATGTACATTTAGGCGTCACCTCATGCGCGGGTAGCACATGTCATGGTGCGACAAGCCCATGGAAGGGGTCTACGGTTCTGCAGAATGAATACATTACCTGGGACCGATATGATCCACACTCAAAGGCTTATAATGTTTTGTTGAACGACGTGTCAAAGCAGATGGCAAAGAACTTAGGCATAGGAAAAGCTCATGAAGCGAAAATTTGTCTAGATTGCCATGCAGACAATGTTGCTGAGAAAAATCGGGGACGAGTTTTTCAGATCTCGGATGGTGTAGGTTGCGAGGCCTGCCATGGAGGAGGGGAACGATGGTTAGGTCTTCATGTATCTGGCGTTGCAACCCATCAGGATAATATCAATGCTGGTCTATACCCAACCGAAAATCCGATTAAAAGAGCAGAGCTGTGCTTGTCCTGCCACTTTGGTGATGACAAAAAAATAGTTACCCATAGGATAATGGGTGCCGGTCATCCAAGGCTAGATTTTGAACTTGACACATTTACAGCAACTCAGCCGGCTCATTATGAAATCGATAAAGATTATTATGAGAGAAAAGTAGTATCTAACGGAATGCAGACTTGGGCAATTGGTCAAGCATTAGCGCTTGAAAAACGTTTTGAGGCGCTGCTCAATATGGGGGAGACAGGTGGGATTTTTCCCGAGTTAGTGTTGTTCGATTGCCAAGCTTGCCATCATTCATTGATGACACAAAAATGGCAGCCACGGCCTGGAACAGGGCTGGGCCCAGGCGTGGTAAGGTTTGATGACTCGAACCTACTCATGCTGCAAATCATTTTGGAAAGCATTGATGCCGGAAAAGGCAAAGCTTTAAAAGAGAAAACTATAGAACTACACAAAGCCAGCACGACGAATTCAAACGAGTTTTATATGGTGGCGCAATCTTTACGAGATGAAGCCAAGAAACTTGTGTCGGTATTTTCTAACTATAAATTCGGTAAGAATGACGTCGAAAACCTACTTCGGAAGCTGATAAAAAGAACTAAACAAGCGGAATTTTTTGATTATGTAGGCGCTGAGCAAGCAATAATGGGAATAACATCTGTTCTGGCAGCAGCCGAAAAGATGGGTTTGAAAAAGTCGACAGAGCAAATCCAGGCATCTTTGGACACAGCCTATGAAGCATTGGAAAGTTACGATTCTTGGGATTATGCGAAATTTAAAAGCGCTGTAGGGAAAATAAACTTTAATTAGAGGATTTAGTCTTTACCGACCGGCTCTCGGTCAAAAGTGAGTGAAAAAGGACCCTCACCAAAGCAACAGTGCTTTACACTCAAAATGTAATCTCCAGGTGCAAGTTTTTGGCGCATAGAAAAATTATAGTTTCCCCCGCTATCATCGTCGAACAGAATAATTTTCCCTTTTTCTGTTAATATAGCGCCGACGACATCGGTGGGGCCGCGTGATTTAAGGTGCACAAGCGAGGATGACGTCAAAGAAAATTTAAATCGTTTTTCTTCTGAATTATCTATTTTAAAATGCTTCTCTTGCCCGTGGGGAACCAATGTTAGCTCCTCAGAGACTCTTTTCTTTCTGTGTTTTTGTAAGGTTCCTTCCTTACTGTTGCTAATCACGTTTACCAATGCAACGCTTGACGGGCGAAATTTTGTCTTTGAAGAGAACCCAAAAACGGAAGTCAATCCAGGCTCAGCATCATTGGATACCATTACTTTTGCCGAAATACCATTCGGTGTCATTTTATACTCCCTCACATTTAAGCCATTACCTGCAATAGCTATGTCTGACTTGGGAAGTTGGAGCTCTAATACTTTTCCTGCATTAAGAGTCGGAGGGATTTGGGCAGATTGAACAAGTTTTATTATCTGTGCCTTTATCGGAAGGAGATGTTCCTTGGGCGTTCTAGGCGCACCCGATAAATGATGTCGAAACAGAACATTACTTTGATCCAAAAGATTGAATAAAAAGAATGCAAGCGCCTTGTCCGCAGATTCATGCCAGACGTTATTTTGACCAGAGATAGTGATTAAAAATGAGTAACCCTTATGTCTAAAGTAAATAGTGTTTTGAAGAGCTTCACCACCAAGGTCTCGGTAAAAATCATAGATTATCAGTGCTGCGTTGGCCCAATTTTTGTCAGCCTGATTATAAAAAGAATTATCAACTGAACCTGCGATATCTTTTATTGGGTCGTAGAACAAGGTGGTGCCGGTACCCGTTTTAGTCCCTAAAGCTTTTACCGCCTCATCTAATTTTTTAAGTGACGTGTTAAATTCCAAATGTTTGTCCGTGGCATAACTAAATGTCCCGACCAGTATGTAAATGCAAATAGCTATTAGCGTCCGGACATATCTGCCGAGAAAAAACATATCCTGCATTACCTTAGTAGCTTTGGCCATGTGATTAATTTATTTCGCGTGAATCGAATAAACTTTGATATTTTTTGAGGATCCTATCGGTGTTTGTTTTAAGTTCGCTTTGCCGTTTGATGATTTTGGGCGTGATAATGATAAGTAACTCTGTTCGCTGGCTAGAGTCCCCTTTAACGCCAAAAAGAAAGCCAAGCCCTGGTATGTTATGCAGTAATGGGATTCCTGAACTACTGTCATTGGATACTTCACGAATTAGTCCCGCGAGTACAACAGAGGTTCCACTAGGTAGACTGGCATCGCTTGTTACCTGTCTTTGCTGAATGGTTGGTGAATCGATGTTTGAACTACTAGTCGTTATTACATCACTCACCTCTTGAGATATTTTAAGGTTAACTAAGCCACTCGCTTTGATGGTAGGTGAAACGTCCAGTGTTACACCTGTATTTCTATATTCAATTTCGTTGATAATTCTATCATTATCCACCGCCGTGGTTGCAGAGGATCGCTTGACTATTGGAACCTGATCTCCCACGTGTAGCCGAGCTGTGCCTCCATCCATCACGAGTAGTTGTGGGGATGAAACCACCCGTACATCTGTCAACTCAGATAATGCATCTATAATCACCTTGGTGCTATTTGGACCACCTACAGATGCACTAAATCCAGGCAAATTGGGCGATATAGTGCTCCCCGTTCTTGTGAATATTGATTTAAATTCACCAGCTTCAATTAAATATTTTAGACCATATCTCAGATTATTTTTGAGCGTTACTTCTAAAACAGTGCCTTCAATGAGAACCTGAGATGGCATCATGTCCAGCTTATTCAAGACCTCGGAGATTAGTTCATACTCCTTTCCTGTGGCCCATATTAGAATTGAATTACTTCTTTTGTCAGAATTAAATCTTGGGCTGCGACCAGTCAAAGTATTTTCACTGCTTGAGATGGTTTCTGAATTTTGATTGCTATTTCTTTCGTTAGGATTTTGGCTTGAAGGGTCTGCAGCAAATACGCCTTTTAGTGTTTTTACCAAATCATCAGCAAGCCCATTATTTACGAAGTACACAAAGAGGCGTCTTTGATCCGCATTAATTGTTTTATCTAACCGTCGAACCCAGGTTTGTGTTCTTTCGATATAATTTTTAGTTGGTGCTATAGCAAGTATGGCATTTAGTCTATCGATACTGATAAAGCTAACTATGGACCCACCATCTGGCTGGAATATTTGGTTTAGTTCCAATATTACTTCTCTAGGGGTGGAATTTATCAATTTAAATAGACCTATATGTTGTTTAGACATTTGATCAATATCTAACAAATTAATTGCTTTTCTAAGTTTTTTCCTGCCTTCGGACATTCCGGTGATAAGAATCACATCGTTTGCATTGCTGGGCGGTATCGATATTGTTTTGGAAATGAGAGGCGCTAATAACTTTGCCATCTTTTTTGCAGAAATGTGTCGAAGTGGTATCGCCTCAATGCCATATCCTGCGGCACTTCCATCTTCAATGAACTGTGTTACGCTGCCTTTTATCATGGGAATAGGGATAATCTCTATTACTTCGTTATTCTTCCGCAAAGACAAGTTGTTCAATTTTAATAGAGATTGCAGCATGGCATACATCTGGTCCTGCGTAAGCGGACTAGCGGTTTTTAGAGTGACCCGACCTTTAATGTTAGGTGGCAGGACGTAACTTTGTTTTAAAAGATCCCCTAGGATAATCCTGAGGGCTTGGTCTACCCGTACGTCCTTTAGCTCAAGGGAAAGCTGCCCTTGCTTGAACTCTTTTGATCTAGGATTTACTACCTTATTTTCTTTTATTGGTTGAGCAGGTGAAAAAACCAAATTAGCATCTTTAGGGGTTGAATGATCTGCACGGTCTTTCTTCGCGGGTGCTTTTTTATTTTGCTCTTTCGTCGCCAGTATTGTTGGCTTAGTTATCGCGCTTTTGTACTTTGGTGCCTTGCTCACTGACTGGCATGATAAAATAGTCAAACAACATACAAAACAGAATATGACCCTTTTAAATTTCATTCTTTACTCTTTAATGCTGGTACCCAGCGCGTTTCCCGCTTTTTATTTCGTAAGTTCTTTACTTTATTCGTTTGTTTTTCGAGGAGATTTATTATTTCGAAACCATTAGACAATATAATTTCACCTAGTTCAATTTTTACTAACTGCCACTCATCAATTCTATAACCTAGTTCTGCTTGTATTGTCGTTCCATTGTTTTCGAGAATAATTGCTTTCCGAGATCCATCAATGATGGTGCCACGATATTTATAGTTTTGGAGAGGATCATCGTTTTTTGATGCACCCTCAAATCTGGTGGTGCCGATTACCGGTTGCCTGCTTTGGCTAAAAATAGGTTTTTCTAAAAAATGTGAGGGAATTATTGAACGTGGCTTGACCTCGTTGATAAACAGTTCTCTGGAGGAGTTTCCCGCTTCATTTTTTTTGAAACTTAAGCCACTTTGTTGCCACCAAGGGAGGACTATTAAAGATATTAACGCGATAGTCACTAAGAAAATAAACTTATATGAACCAATCATTGTGTAGCACCGCTAAGCGTTGAAAGGGTAAAATTAAAGTTTAATTTTTCAAAGCCCTTTTTGTTGCCAATCGGTATAATGTTAGCATCAGTCACTCTTATTAGCGGTTTATGATTTTCAAGTTCAATCAGAAACCGATAAAATTGGGTTAGTGACGAATACCCCTCAATAGCTATGAATAATTGACTGAGGCCTCCTCTCTCTTTTGGTTTTAAAATCTGCATTTGTGTAAGGCTTATCAAATGCCTTGCCGAAATTTTCCTCACAGTTGATTGAAACTGGTTTGTAGCCAGACTAGAACTTGACATCTCGATCAGCTTGGAGCGGCTAATTTCTTTTTTTATAGCTGCCACGTTCGATGAGATTTGTTTGCTATCTGCGATGATATTACGTTTTTTTGAAACTAATCGTTCGAGATTAGCTTCGGATTGCAATTGTTGCTGACGGAACTCATTCAAGGGCCAATAGATGGCATACGATAGAATTAAAAGTAATCCAATTAGTATCAACCATGCCTTCGCAGGGCTCATGGGTTTTATTGACAAACCAGTCATTAAAAACGTACCCTTATAACTAAATTAAACCTTTCTATCTCTTTCTCGGGTTCGCGAGTTATCGGCGAACGCAAGGTGGGGGATGAGAACATTGACGAACTGTCAAGGATTGCCAATACCTCTGAGGCATTAGAGGCAAAACCTTGCAGTACAAGTTCGTTGTCTCTTAAATGAAATCTCTTTACCCAAGCGGTATCCGGTAAAACTTTTGATATTTCATCCAAAATGGAAATTAATGTCGGTTGCTGGCTTGCAAATTCATTAATTGTTTTAACTTGTTCTTCATAAAAGTAGAAATTTTGTTTTCTTCTATGAATATCCTCGCTTAACGGCGTAATGCGTTTATTTTCTGCGAGCAGTCTCTCGTACGACCAATGTCTCTCGATAAAGGGCGACAATAAAGCCGCTACAAAAAATATTAGTATCACCAAAGCGGCAATGATGCGGAATCGATTATTTTTATCTGATACAGAGCTATCGAGCATAAAAGTGCCGCCGTATTCTGCTATATTATCAGTATTTTGAGCAACGAAACGTTGTGGCTTTAGTCCTGCTTTCGTCGCTGTTTCATAGATCGTTGTCAGTTTTTTCTTGGGCACAACGTAAACTAATAAATTGAGTTGGGTTCCTTCTGAACCAAGCACAATGTGATCAGTCTTTACTTCGTCATAATGGAAGGCAGTTCTGCGTTCAATTTCACTCTCAAGCAATTGTTGTATTGAATGTTCAGCAATCTTTGGAATTGAAAGATGAAAAGTGACAAAATCCTCTTTAGGTATGAGGATGAACTGATCGCCCTTAAGTTTATTTAATTTAGAGGAAAAATTACTTTGATCTATCGTACCAGACCAGATAATGCGTTTACCTCGGCATTGAAATAATTCAACGTCTACCTCATTCAAGTTGACGAGCACAAACTCTGTGCCAAAACCCAAGAAAACTGACAAGTCGGACTGGAGGCCAGTCCTTATGCCCTCAAACCAAGAGCGTAAATATAATTTTATGTCCGACACTATACAAAACTACCTTAACATTTATAGATAAGGTATAACCTAAAAAAACAGCAAGAAGCTAGATCACTCATTCACTTTCCAATCTATGATCTTAAATGGTTTTTCGGGATTTTCTAAAATCTCGATATAAGCGTGAATAGAAGAATAGGTTCCGGGTCCTTTAGCGTTTGATACAGCAACACTATAAATTCTTTGTGGAGGAAACTTATTATAACCATCTAGAAATTTTTTGATAGCTCGTCTCAAAGTAGAAGAAGCAGAGAATTTATCAATGGCATCAGATCGACACTGCAGCGTGACTTCATTTAGTAGACGTTGTTTTATTTCAGCTTGTAGCCCTGGTACAGAAAGAATTTGGTTGGTGCTCTGGAATCCATTGGGCATAGCCCGCGCTTTTTTTATACCTTCAATAAAGCCTGTGTGTTCGGCTGACCCCAATTCAGTTAAGAGTGCATCTAAAATGTTTAGATCGCCTTCATTGATGTCCCAGCGCCCGCATGCGTTATTGATAGTAACCTCAATTTTTTGATTGCCAAATTTAACTTGAAGCTTATCGCCAGTTTCATTAAGTTTTGTTGCGAATTCGTTGTTCACTAAATTAAATATAGCTACATGGATGGCACCCTCCGCCTCTGCCTGGCTTTGAGTTCGTTTTATAATTGTTTCAGTTGTTTCAACAGCTCTAGAACCTAAATTCAAAAGGCTGACTAATAAAATTGATAGCATCACTAGGGCAACTAATGAAAACATCATGGCTATACCTTGGTCGTTTCCCAATTGCACTAATCTTCTCCCCATACTTTGATAATAACCGGATTATTACGTCCATTCGAAAACTTGATCAATTCTGGTAACTTCGTATTACCGACCCATGTCGCATGCCACTTTTTATTCTCTCTTGGCTTTATTTTTCCAAAATAAAAAAACTCGATTTGCGTATTTTTAAACGAAGCAATTTCATCTTTAAAAATTCTTCGGGTAAATAGTATCGACCCGTTGTCGTCCTTTTCGATAGTCCGTTTTTCTGGCCCATTTTCACCTGGAAATAGATATTTCACAATCGTTGGTCTACCAACAAAGTAAACACCCCGATAATCCTTGTAGTCTATTTTTATTGAAAGAGCTGATGAGAGATTTTTATTAAGTAGATTCTCAAGTCTGTTTCTTTGGTCAACCGCTACCAATTTATCTGAAAATCTTTTTGAGCCCTCGAGTATAGAAATTGTACTCGGAATAAGGAGTGTCATGGCTAGCGACAATATTGTCAAAGAAATCAAAAGTTCCAGGAGCGTAAAACCCTGATCGCAGTGCCGTTTCATTTGAGGGCCTGTTTTTTCGAACTGCGAACTGTTTTGAACTCATAAATCGTATCGGCATTAAAAACTCGAGTTTTTAGATCAAGCAGTTGTAACTCGGTTTTTGGTTTTAATCGAAAAGTATTTGGCTGATATCGTTCGGTAATTATAAGTTCCCAAGACCAATCAGAATTTAATTTGCCGTTTTTGATCCCTGGTATAAGGGGGTATTCAACCCCAGCGCTACTGAAAAGCGCTTTTGCTAGGTTTGCAGCGATAGTAGCCTCTTCTGCTCGTTTGACCTGTGCAGCGCTATTACGTCCAACTTGCAGTAAAGCCAAAAGAAAAATAGCTATAATTGTAAGCCCTACTAAGCTCTCCAGCAGTGAAAAGCCATGATCCTGTTTCATTGCAGAATGATATCGGTGTTTTCTGAAGTTCCCCCGGGTAGTCCGTCAGCACCGTAGCTCTTTAGACCGTAGGGCTTACCTTTAGTTCCGGGAGTGGTGTAGACATAAACGCTCCCCCATGGATCCTTGGGCACTTCGTTGGATTTTAAGTAAGGACCACTCCAGCGATCTAAACCTTCTGGTTGTTCTATTAATATTTTCAGGCCTTCCTCTTCATTAGGATAGCGTCCAACATCGAGGTTAAATAAATCTAGTGAAACTCCTAAATTCTCTAACTGGACGCGAGCTACGTCACTCTTTGCGTTACCTAACATTTTCATCACCTGTGGCCCCGCAATTGTAGTCAGCAAGCCTATTATGACAAGAACAACAAGCAGTTCTAACAGTGTGAAGCCAGATTCTTTCTTGTCCGAACGAAGAAGTTTGTCTTTGCTAGAGTACATTGTGGTCATCTCATATAAAGCTCGCGTTCAAACTCATTGTAACGGATATTAGAGCAAAAATAATTAAAGCGATAATGCATCCAGCAAAAAGTATTACGGCGGGTTCGATAAAAGACATCATTGATTTCACTTTTCTTGCATTATCTGCAGTAAGGAAGTCTGCCGCTTTATCTAACATGACATCGTAGTTACCCGTATCTCCGCCACTACGTGACAGCTGAATTGCAGCATCAGGGAAAAGACCAGTTGCAGCCATTGCATCTGTTAAATTAACGCCTTTTTCCACTTGACTAGCCAAGGCTTTTCCTTGTTCTTGCATTTTATCAAATGAATAAAGGTCAGCACATAAATGTAGTGCGTCATGTATTGGAATACCGTTTCTTAATAATAAAGCTAAACTGCGGCACCATTTCCCTACTTCAGCTGAATTGTTAATAGGTCCTAAAATCGGTATGTTTAACAGCAATCTTTGGCGTATAGTTAATCCTAACGGACTTAAAATTAGTGAAAGAACTATTAAGATGAAGCCCCCCAAACTGATGCCATATTGTGTCAAAAAATTGGACAATAAGAAAACTAAGTTACTTATTAAGGAAAGCTCAACCTCGTTCTGGTTTGCGATAGTTTCAAATCTAGGAACAACGAAAATAAATAGAAAGACTGTTGATGCGAATGCCGACACGGCAAGTATGCAAGGATATACAAAAGCTGTTTTCATCTGTTCAGATAGATCATCCTTTTTCCTATGATGATCATACAACTGACCAAATCCCTCAGAAAGTTTACCAGTTTGCCAGCAAGACTTAATTAACGCTTTATCAAAGGCGTCAAAAAATCGTGCCTCGTGATTAAGAATTTCGGGCAGGCTGCTCCCTTTTTCCAATTCCTCTGCAACTTTTGTGGAAAAACTTGAAAAAAGTTTCGAGGTTGAATCTCTTCCAATACTTCTAAAGCTTCTCTCTAGAGATACTCCTGCGTCGAGCAATAAATTCAGCTGTTGCAAAAATAAGATTAACTGTCCATTTTCACTTGATCTCATTGTCATGAGGTCTGCCTTATTTAAGTAACATTTAATTGACTTGTAATTTCTTCGACACTGGTTTGTAGGTTAATTATGCTGTCTTTAATTTCATAGGGTTTTAGGTTTGCGTCGTCGACTACTCTATCACACCCTTCTAAATTACCATTCTTTAAAAGATATTGGCGTAGTCTATCATCCAAGCTAAGTATTTCCATGATCGCTACTCTGCCATTATAACCGGTTTGGTGGCACGAACCGCAACCTTGTGAGTTGGCAATAGTTTCATCTCCCGTCAAACCAAAAGCAACTGTCTCTAATGGCGTAGCTTTTCTTTCGCTCCTGCAACTAGTGCATAATTTTTTAATTAGGCGTTGGCCTATCACACCTTTTAAAGCAGCGCTTATAAGGAAAGGCTCAATTCCCATATCGATTAAACGTGTCACGGCGCCAAGCGCAGTGTTTGTATGCAGGGAGGAAATTACAAGATGTCCAGTCAATGCGGACTGTATCGCCAACCTCGCCGTTTCAACATCTCTTATCTCCCCAACCATAATAATATCTGGATCTTGACGAAGAACAGATCTCAATAAATTGGAGAAGTTTAGGCCTATCGAGGGATTAACTTGAATTTGATTTATACCGTCTAACCTGTACTCTATTGGGTCCTCGAGCGTAATGATTTTATGAGAGCGCTGATTTATCTCATTTAGCATTGCATAAAGTGTGGTTGTTTTTCCGCTTCCCGTTGGTCCAGTAGTCAGTATCATGCCGCTTCGGTTATTTAGTAGTCTTCTGAGCCTTAATAAATTTTCACAGCTTGTATTGATCGCGTTTAAATTCTTTGGGCTGCTGCTAGGGTCTAGAAGCCTAATTACTAAGCTCTCTCCATTTATTGTTGGGACCGACGAAATTCGCATGTCAAATTCTCGTCCATTTGCTGAAATTGTTGCCCGTCCATCTTGCGGCAATCGCTTTTCGGCAACGTTTAAATTCCCAATAATTTTTATCCTGCTTATGAGCATATCAGAAATATATTTTGGGGGTGAGTTTCCTAGTTCTATTAGCTGTCCATCAATCCGATAACGTGTCTTAAGATTTGTTTCGAAAGCCTCTATATGCAGATCAGAGGCACCATTATTTATAGCTGTGTTGATCAATTCATCGAATATTTTATCTGCCGGACCGTTCTCTTTTCCAGAAGCAGTGTCATTATTTGAGTCTAAAGCAGCATCAGCCTTCCTCATCAAATCTGTCTTGTACAATCGGTCAAAGGCCCTATCAAGGTGATGTTTTTCTGCGATGCAGACTTTAATATTTTTATTGATCAGGAGCTTCAATGATTGAAGACTGGTTTTATCAAATGGATCAGCCATTGCTATTGTTAATTCATCAATACTTTCAGCAAGCGGAAGTATTCTATTTTGACGAAGAAAGGAGTAGCTGGCGCCACCTGCTTCAATCGCCTCGTCAGGGAATTCAGAGGGTTGGGCTACGGCAATTTCCAAATATTCGGCAATCACGCGTGTCATTGCTTCTTGGTCAATTAGACCATTTTCTAAAAGTATTTTATCTGGTCGTGATGCAGAATTAAGATCTGATGGTAATCTGCTATCGTCGCGCTTTATCAAGCCATTGCTATCTAGCATGTCCAACAGTCTACTTGAATCTATCATACATACCCCCAGAGAAATTCTATTTCTACTATTACCTGTTTGGGCGTCACTTATAAAGCGGCTTATAAAACATTAATATCATGGACAAGAAATCAAAATGATGAATAGTATTAACGAGATATCACGATAAAGAGGGTAAGATGCAGGATATTTATTCGGACAGATCATATGGACAAGATAAAGTTGGGTTTGGCGAGCGACTTGGCATTTTGGTAGTAGACTTTCAGAAGGCTTTTACGGATAGACGCTTTCCGATGGGTGGAAGTGATCGCGTTGATAAGGCGGTTGAAAACACGGCAAGGCTATTAAGTGTTGCGCGAGAAAAAAATATCCCTGTTGCGAGTTGCTTCGTTGCGTACCCAAACCTCGCGGCAATGCCATATTGGAAAGTAGGTGCGATTAAGGAGACATTATTTGAAGGTTCTGAGGCTGCTGAACTTGATCCAAGGATTGCAGACCATGAATATGATTACGTATTTCAAAAAGAAGGGGCGTCGGCGTTCTTCATGACGCCATGCTCAGCTTTTTTTACTAAGCATAAAGTTGATACCATTGCGGTTACTGGATGTGTAACCAGTGGTTGTGTACGAGCGTCGGCCGTAGACTCATTTCAGTTTGGTTTTAGAACCATGCTGGTTGACGATTGTTCTGGTGATCACGACGAGGGACCGCATCAGGATACAATGAGAGATGTTGGTCGCAGGTATGCAGACGTTGTTCAGAGTGACGATGTCATAAATTTTATGATGCGCAATAATTAAAATTCTTATTTAAAATTATTGCCTAAATTTGCTTGTCAACAATACTACGGTGAATAGGCCCTCAGAGTCTGTCCAGGTATCCGCAGCCAAAAAACCAGCGGCTTCAACCAAACGCGAGAAGCTTTCGTGGGTGTATTTGTAACAATTTTCAGTGTGAATTGTTTCATGTAAATCGAAGTGAAAATTTACACCTGAAATACAGACAGTTTGGACTGTAAGACTCCTCAAATGCATTTCGACGCGGTGATGCGCCTCGTTGTATGTGGCTATATGCTTAAAATCATTCAAATTGAAGTTGCCATCAAGCTCTCTATTAATTCGCATTAGAATATTTTTATTGAATTCGGCAGTAACGCCCGCTTCATCGTTATATGCCTTTAAAATAGTGTCGCGGTCTTTTTGCAGGTCTACGCCTATAAGCATCAATCCATTTTCCCCAACTGTGGCTCTAACTGACTTAAGGAAATCAATAGCGCCCTCTTTCTCAAAGTTTCCTATGGTTGAACCAGGGAAAAATGCAACTTTTTTTTCTGCATTCAGTAGTTCTTTTGGGAGTTTGACTAGTTTGGTAAAGTCACCGGTTAGTGGTAAAACGTTCAGGTGGGGGAATTCAGTTTTAATTTTTTTTGCCGCCATGTTGAGCTGCTCTTTTGAAATGTCGAGAGGCACTAGGGCATTAGGGTTTTCTAGAGCGTCAAGGATTATTTTTACCTTTTCAAGTGCACCCGACCCATATTCAATTAAAGCAGCATTGGGGCCTATCCTCTGTGCAATTTCGGCCACATTGTTTTTGAGGATCATTGTTTCAGTTCGAGTTGGATAATATTCTGGTGTAGTGCAAATACGCTCAAAAATTTCTGCGCCAAACTCGTCGTAAAAGTATTTCGGGCTCAGTTGTTTCTGTGTCAAGGAGAGACCGTTAATAACGTCGTCTAGAAAAGTCTTTGCTTCTAATATTTCCATATTTTTTTTGGTTAAATTGTTTTTTGATCTGTGTTTCAGCATCTTTTACTAATCTGAACCCACTGATCTTCTAGGGTCAGCCTCTCAGCCCATGGTTTTGTTTGAGACCTAATGTTGTTATAGGTAATCGACAGCTTTGTTTTAGTGTCTTTGGAACTATATAAGTTCCCGATATCTTGGTTCATTTATACTCTCTTAGTTTTTACTTGCCCAAGATACGTGTTCGTAGACCTTGTTACTAGCGTTTAACCAATACAATTTTGTTACAGTGACATTGAAAAAATATCTAGTGTTTTTAGCTCATTTTACAGAAGATTGCATGATAATTTTTGACTGATCTTCGGGAACATAGAAATATGAACCGGGCCGAAAGTCATAGCCTAAGTCACCTAATAATCGTCTTTGTCTGGGGGTTGCTCGTTCGGCAGTGTCGGGGATTTTTTCGAAATCATAACACCGCATAAACATTTGACAATAATTATACAAAAGGGTTTTGCGGCCATTTCCAGAATTATTTGGTGCTGGCCCATGCCAAAGGGCATGGGAAAAAATATAACAATCTCCAGCCTTTCCATTCAGTTGCACAGCGCCTGGGCTATTTGGCCCAATTGGAGGTTCTTTATTAAACTGTATTGGTCTCATATGGCTCCCAGGAAAGACCGTGAAGTTCCCGCTATTGGAACCATCGACATCCGATAAAAGATACATGGCCTTAACTGCTATTGGTCGGCTCGTCTCTGTAACGCGAATTTCTCGCTGGCCTTCTCCACCGTCGGTATGGATATAACCAGGGAAACCATCGCCAGATCCCCTGACAATTGCTTGGGACATACTAAAGATGATATTCGGCCCCATTATGTCAACGATTAGATCAAATACATTATCTTTATCAATCAAGTCAATAAACGCCTGATGATATGGAAGGATATCGCGCCGATCCATAAAAGCCTCTGGGTCCTGATCTGCGCATTTTTCGACCCATCCATAATGGCCGCGCGGTAACATACCTGATAGTGGCTCCCACCCAGGAAGCTTGCGGAATCGATCGATTTCAGAGGAAAAGAATTCTACTTCATTGGGTTTCAAGGCGCTTTCTATACACAGATACCCATCTACAGCCCATTGGGTACGTTGCTCTTCTGTTAGCCGTTGCATGATTGGAAGCCTCCATAGGAATATTTCTTTGCGATTTTCAGATTTCTTTCAGGTTTCCAACTTCCCATATGCTGGAAAATTTTTACCCAAACTTTACAACGGGATTCACAAATTAAAGAATATATTTCTGCAACTTGTATGTGTTTTCCTTAAAAAACCTTTGCTTTCAATAAGTTTATTGGTTTTTCTTTACGTCTTCTGCTGCCGCGTATTGTCGATGGGTTTTTTGTCTTTTTTTGAAAACGGGCTGTTAACTATGAGAAAAGAAGATATCTTAAACGTGGCTCCTAGGGTTCTCACAGACCGCCAACGAGAGGAATATTTTGAAAGAGGGTTTTTGACGATTACAGATATCGTCTCAGAGGCGTGGGTGGAAAAGTTGCAATCAACCTCACAGAAGTTTCTTCGTGCGAGTGCTTCTGTGAAGGAGTCGGGAGACACGTATGATTTGGGTCCAAATCATACCAATATTAAGCCCCACGTTAGACGTTTAAAAGCGCTCGTAGATAGAGATCCAATTTTTTGGGATTTTGCCAGATCAATACCAGCAGACATCGCTGCTGACTTGGTCGGTCCCGACGTAAAATTCCATAGCTCGAAATTAAATTATAAATGGCCAGGTGCTGGCGAGTTAGTAAAGTGGCACCAAGATATTCCGGCATGGCCTCACACAAATTATAGCCTCGTTACTTTAGGTGTATATTTAGAAGATATAACCGAAGATAACGGTCCTCTCGTTTGTATTCCGGGAAGTCAATTAGGTCCTATTTTTTCCCATATGGATGATGCAAATCAATGGATTGGATCTATTTCTACAGAAGATTTGCTCAAAGTTGAGCTGGCAGACGGTATAAAAACGGTGGGTGGAGCTGGTACAGTAGTCGCAATAAATTGTAGAACGATACATGGCTCCGGTTCAAACGAGTCACAGAAAGTACGATCGCTTCCCTTATATGTGTACTCTTCTGCCGATGCATTTCCATGGATGGCACAGCCGACACCTACATCGAAGACAGGACATATCGTGCGCGGCGCGCCAGCTAAATTAGCCCATCTGGACGCCAGTTATTGTCCCGTTCCTCCTGACTGGGAAAAAGTTGGTTATAATTCAATATTTGCATCACAGGATCCTACAAAATTAGAACACTCGTGAGGATTAAAGTAGGTTTAAGTTTTATAATAATGGAGATGTAGATGGAACTTTCGCTCGGGAACGCCCACGCTCTTGTCGTTCAGGTTATGAGAAAGTTTGAACAGAATACAGAATATGCAAATATAATTGCAGACCATATTATCGATTGTGAACTGCGGGGCTTAAGTTACGGAGGGTTGGCGCGTATTTTGAGCATAACCGAGCGATTGCAGAGAACGGGTAATCCAACCAATTTAGTAGAAGTCGTTCTTGAAACACCGACATCGGGTCGGTTAAGGGGGCATGATAATTTAGGATATGTCGTTGGCTTCAAGGCTACAGAGCTTGCTATTTCTAAGGCTAAAGAGGCAGGGATTGCAATTGTTGGTGCAAATGAAACCTGGTATACGGGCATGTTATCCTATTTCGCTGAAATGGCTGCTGCCGAAGGTATGGTTTCAATCATAGCATCCAACTGTACCGCATGGGTTGCGCCTCATAATGCTGTCGATGGGCGTTTTGGGACTAACCCTATCTGCTTTGGATTTCCAAGTAAGGACGTGCCAATAATTTGGGATATTGGAACATCGTCTATAATGCATGCTGAGGTAATGCTTGCGGAACGTTTGGGGCAGGAACTTGACGAGGGCGTAGCATTCGATAGAGCTGGGTTGCCTACGCGCGATCCTAAGTCTGCTTTAGCCGGCGCTTTTGCTCCATGGGGAGGGCATAAAGGAGCCGGTCTTGGAATGGTTGTTCAAATGCTCGGAATACTGGCAGGGTCACCAATTCAACCGCCTGACTTAGCAGACTTTGGCTTCTTAATCATTGTTACAAAGTCGGACTTAATGATGCCAGAACAAAAGTTTCGCGAGATGATTTCAGGATACGCCGACTTTGTACGTAGTGCCCGTCCTATGGAGGGTGCTGTTAGTAACATTAGGATGCCATTCCAGCGCTCATATAAAGAAAGGGAATTAGCAAAACAAAAAAATACTATCGAAATAGCTGATACAGTTTATCAAAAGTTAAAAAAAGTAGTTGAAAATTAATACTTCTTTAGAGAAGTAAACATGTTTTCTAATTAAAACAATTAAAGGGAATAATAAATGACTGGACTTTATTACGAGCAATTTGAAATTGGTATGGAATTTAAACATTCATTAACCCGAACCGTTACCGAATCTGATAATTTGTTATTTTGTGCCTTGACCCATAATCCTCAACCCCTCCATCTTGATGAAGAATTCAGTAAAGAAACGGAGTATGGACAGCGCATTGTAAATAGTCTTTTCACACTTGGATTGGTCATCGGTGTGTCTGTTGGTGATACCACGCTTGGGACAACTATTGGTAATTTGGGAATGACTGATACACGATTTGCCAATCCGGTATTCCACGGTGACACAATCCGTTCTGTAACAAAAGTTAGAGAGAAACGAGTTTCAAAGTCCCGTCCCAATGCTGGACTTGTTGTCTTTGAGCATTACGGCTTTAACCAGCGTGATGAAGAAGTTGCTTTTTGCGTTAGAACAGCCTTTATGATGAGGACGCCATCATGATAATTCGGTCTTGGTTGTTTGTGCCCGGAGATTCTGAACGTAAATTAGAAAAAGCAAAAACCAATCCTAGTGATGCCCTTATCTTAGATCTCGAAGATAGCGTCTCGGACGATCGCCAAGAGTTAGCTAGGGAAATGGTTCGAAAATATCTTCAGGAAAGAAAAGATAGGAAGCGTCAGCAACTTTGGGTTCGAATTAACCCGTTAGATACAGAACTATCGCTTCCAGACCTTGCAGCTGTTATGCCTGGAGCGCCTGATGGAATTTGCTTACCAAAGGTATATTCGGCGAAAGATGTAAATAAACTAGGCAATTACCTTTCGGCTTTGGAAGCTCGAGAAGGGTTGGAGATTGGTGCAACTAAGATTCTAGTTGTGGCTACGGAAACAGCGGCTTCTCTTTTAAGCTTTCACACCTACTTAGAGGGAGTGACGGATCGTATGGCGGCTATTACTTGGGGTGCGGAGGATTTGTCTGCTGCTTTAGGGGCCAGCGATAATATGCACGCAAGTTCAGGTGGGTATGATGATCCTTATTTGATGGCTAAATCATTATGTTTAGCCGCGGCTCGAGCATTAGATGTACAACCTGTTGGTGTCGTTTATGTAAATTATCAAGACATGGAAGGGCTCTCCACTGATTGTCTGAATGATAGGAAAACAGGATTTATTGGAAAGATTGCTATACATCCGGCTCAGGCGGAAGTGATAAACAATGCTTTTACTCCATCGGACGAAGAGATCAAATATGCGAAAAGAGTTGTTGCTGTGTTTGAACAGAATCCAGGTGTTGGTGTAGTGGGGCTGGATGGCAAAATGCTAGATATGCCACACCTTAAACAAGCAAGAAATCTTCTTTCACTGGCGGCGGAGATAGCACAAAAAGAGTAATTAAACCTGTTGAATATCAGCTAGAAAATCAAATATTGGCGATCGGGCTATTTACACTACGTTCTCTAATTTTCTTCTTGTTGGGCTGCAAAGATCGATGTGTAACCGCCTGACCAATCAGGTGGTAGAGGGCATGGCTCAGAATCAAACACAGCATATTCAGGTCGTTTTCCTCTCACGACCTGTAGTGCTTCTTTGCAGGGGGCGGGATGAGATGTAATGGTCAATGCGTCGGCGGAGGAGTAAGCGTTTATCAAAAGTGGCCGCATTCTGCTTGAATTATTCGGCATAGAGCCATGAACGGTTCTGCAGTGGTGTATGGTTATTGAGCCTGCTTTACCCTTCATCCAGCCAGTCTTAGAGGTCGGCAACTTTGCGGCGTCTTCGTCAGACATAGCACCGACCCATTCACCTTCCTTGTTGTAGTGACTGTATATAGGTCCGAATTGACTGCCAGGTATAGCTCCCATCGGACCCATCTCATCATCAACATCGTTCATATAGAGGCCGATGGCGAGAACGGAATAATTGGTGTGTGGGTAAAATGGAATATCCTGATGCCATTTTACTTCTTCTCCGCCGCCTCCCCACTTAAAATTCAATTTTGAGTGGTGAAATGTGACATCAGGACCAAGTAGGTCTTCAGCAACGTCCACTATCGGACCCTGACTTGCAAACTCCCAATAAGTAGGGTGATGTGACACTGGACTTGTTAGGCGTCTAAGTCGAGGGGTTTCAGGACTATGTCCCTCGTCTAAATCGAACTTAGAGTCAGACTGCTTATAGGAGCGACTTTCTTCTATGAATTCGTTAGTTGTATCCCAAATCCGTCTCATCCATTCGGGATTAATAAATTCCTCTAGAACTAAATATCCATCCTTGAAGTATGTTTCTCTTTGCGCCTGCGTTAATACTTTGGGTTCGTGAGCTAATATTGATTCCGGTTTCATATCAAATTCCTAGATCTTGTCATTTTCTTTCATACGTAGATTAGTTTCAGGAAAAAAAGTTTTGGCTAGCCGTGACTTTGTTTCAAAACCCCTGAACCTACGGACGAAACTCCTCTTTGTTTGTTCCTGTGTAATAGGTCTTTAATTGCCGCTCGGTCGCGTCTTTGTGAGCACTTAAGGCAGCCTCGTTAAGATCAGCTGATGGCGGCGGTTCATAATCAAAATTTCCATAAGCGTCTTCGCCCCGTACCAGCATAGCCGAGTCCCGTATTTTTATTTGTTTCACGTATGTTGGGATATATCTTATGGCTAACCCAATTCTTCTATTGGGCGTAGTATTTGGTGAAGAGGCGTGTGCAGCTCGAATATGATGTAAAGAGATTTGTCCTGCTTTGAGTGGTGCGAATACCCCCTCATCTTCGTCAATTTTGAGATTTATCTCCTGGCCTCTTGTCAGTAGATTATTAGAATCAAAGGTATCTGTATGATTGACCTGTTCCCACTTGTGGCTGCCCAAAATAAATCGCATTGCCCCGCTCTCTATTGAAGCCTCTGACATGGCGAACCAAGCAGTAACGACATCAGCTGGTTCCAATCCCCAGTAAGTTGAGTCCTGGTGCCAGGATACAAAACCGGGGTCCTGTGCTTCTTTTATGAAGAAGTTGGTTGTCCAGCAGATTATGTTTGGACCAATTAAATCTTCTACCGCATCCAAAATTTTTGGATGTCTTACAATCTCGTTTGCCCATGTAAAAAGGAGGTGTACCTTATGGCGCCACTCCTTTTGAATGGGGCCGCCGCTTTCGGTTTCGTAGGTTTCTAATTTTTGCGTTAAGAGTTTTGCGTCATTCTCGGACATAACGGTCACTGGACAAACAAGCCCATTTTCTTCGTATTCAGCGATCTGTTTTTCTGTAAGAATTTTAGGCATTGGTTAAAAAGTCCCAAATGTTTGAGAGAGTACAACAGGATCTTTATTTGCTTTCAATGCTTATAAAAATAAAAAGGAAAACTTTCACATAGTTGATGCACGTATTTGCATCTACAACGATACTAAGTCAGAAGACCAGACACGTGCACGGCTTCCAAAATAATAACTAACAGTCTTGATGTCATAGATAGGGCCCTTGTGTAAGCCTATTAATCCAAAGCATAAATAATTTAAATCTGTTCACGCAAACGAGATCGTTTATTAATCAAATACCGTTTCCAGATAATGGCTTCCATCCACCATCGCCTCAATAACTGTTGGTCCTTCCGCTTTCAGGGCGCTCTCAAGCGCTTTTTCAAGCTGGATTTCGTCATAAACACCAACCGCAGGAACGCCAAAATAGTGACTGGGAGGTTCATCATATATAGCCATTTCTACCTGTGAACCATATTGTGCATATTGCCTTTTTTCTTGTTTTATTTGAATTAAAGACAACCACCGGTCATTAAGAACTACTACGGGGATCGACAAATTTTGCCTTCTCGCCGTCGCTAATTCTCCGGCAGTCATCTGAAAGCAGCCATCCCCAATTAGGCAGACTACTGGATGATCTGGTTTAGCAATTTTAGCTGCAATCGCGGCTGGGAGGCCTATACCCATTGACGACCAGCCATTAGTGACATGACAAACTTTGGGTTCAGGCGCTATCCATTGGCTAGCGATTTGATGCGTATGGGCACCAACATCGTAAGTTATTATGCCATCTTTCGGCAGAACTTCGCGGACTATATCGATCGCTTTGAAAGGCGTAAAAGCCTCCGTTGAGGGACGAAGTGCTTGGTTATAATCTCTGTTGTGTGTATCTATTTCTGATTGTGTCCAGTTGTTTTCTGCGGCTGGGTAGCTTAGTAAACGTAATAAGGAGTTTGATAACTCCCCCGTTACTTCGCCTACTAGCTTTACGCTTTCGTCAATATCTGGGGTTTCTATGTCGATTGATAATAGCGGTGTGTTGCCAATCCATGCCTCATACTCTACTTCAATGGTGTCAAATCCTAGGCCTATAACTAAGTCAGCAGATTGTATAAATTTGCGCTGCATCTGTCTTTTTCCACGTTCTATGCAGCCAAAGCAGAGTGGGTGGTTTTCATCAATCATTCCTTTAGCCATCGTTGAGCTACCAAAGGGTATTTGATTTTTTTCAATGAACTTCAGTAATAGGGAATGATCTTTCATTCGCATTGCAGATGATCCCAGGATAGCAATGGGCTTTTCGGCTTTTTCCAATAAATCGATCGCTTTTTTGATGTCGGCATCCGATGCGGTATTTTGTACATGTGTTACTGAAAAGCTAGCATTCACAGTTCCTTTTGCGGGAGCAAGGGAGACGTCCTCAGGTAAATCAATATGCACTGGTCCCATTGGTTCTGTGAGAGCCAACGTTATCGCCTCTTTCATTATTTCTGCGACATTGTCATGTTTTGCAGCGTAAGAAGCTTTTGTGATGGGAGCAAATAGTGCGTGATGGTCAATCCACATTTGAATGCGGCGGCCTAATTGTGGAGTATTAAGATTACATGTGATAGCAATCATAGGAGATCTATCTAAATAGGCACTGCCAACACCAGTTGAAAGGTTGGTTGCTCCAGGTCCTAGCGTCGCGATACAAAACCCAGGCGTGCCAGTAATCCTGCCCATCACATCAGCTGCAAATGATGCGGAACCTTCATGAGCCGTAAGCACAAATTCCATCCCACCCAGCCGCATAGCTTCTATGAGAGGTAAGACATTTCCACTTGGGATACCAAACCCGTGATTTACTCCAGCCTGCTTCATAAACGCAACAATTAGATCAGCATTATTCATCGAAAACCTCCGCCACTTTCTAGGCTTATTGACCAAGTAATTATATTTTGCGAAACCAAACCTGTGGCCACGGCAATGTAGTTAGCAAAAATAAAAAAAGACCGCCACCCACAAGATTAAAAATAAATTTAAAACTTTCTTGAAATTCGTTGCCCGCGGCATCTAACCAAGAAAAAACAAGCGTTAAAATAGTTACTCCCGAAACAACTCCGATCGTTCGGGTTAGCATTGTAATACTGCCACTCACTCCTCGTTGATCTGATGGCAGCATGCCAGTGATGGAATACATGTAAGAAGTTTGAAATAAACCAGTGCCAACTCCTTGTATAAAAAGCGCCAGTAGCATCCATGGTATGTCATCGGGACCATTTACCAGACCTAAAGCGCATAGACCAATTGCAGTGATTAAAATTCCAGTAAAACCAAGACGTCGTGATCCAAGGTTATTTAAAAAGCGCCCTCCCAAAATGCCAGCGATACTAGTGCCAAAAAAACCAATAGCTAAAATCAGTCCAGCCTCATTAGTTGAGATTGTGCTAATTTGATAAAGAAAAAAAGGTATGAATAAAATAACACTAAAAGTTGCCAAGTAAGTAAAACAGCTCGCAAGGTTTAAAATAACAAACTCAATATTCCTAAAAATACGAAGGTTTATTATCGGATCTTCAGTGTGGTTTTCTTGACGAATAAACCAAAAGGTTAAAGCGCTAGCTGATGTCACTAAACAAAAAACATACAAAATGCCGCTTCCGTTAAGATTGTGCAGCTGATTTATAGCTAGCAACCACATTAAAATCGATAGGATGAGCAAAATCGCCCCAAGTTTATCCAGGCTGGTATTCTTTTGCTGTCTGTCGAAAGATTTTGTGAAAATTAAAATAATAAATGAGGCGAGAGCTAGCGGTATCCTAAACCAAAAAACGGCTTGCCAACCAAAATGCTCTACTAAAAACCCTCCCGCTATAGGACCCAAAAGTCCGCCCATAGCAAAAATAAATGTAAACAAACCAACAGCATAACCTCTTTTTTCTTCGGGATATAATGCAATCATCATTGCCGGCGCAACGCTTGTGGTAAGTCCTGTACCAATACCTTGCAGGAAACGAAAAAAAAGAAGTGATTCGAAGCCCCAGGATAAAGATATAAGGATGAAGGAAGCACTACTAATTATAAGTCCTAAAAAGAAAATCCGCCGCTGCCCATGAATATCACCGAGCTTACCGCAAACAAGCATGAGGCTGGAGTAGGTTAGAACATAACAAATAACGACGTACCGAATCATTTCTAAAGGCTGATTAAGATCCCCAACAATATAAGGAAATGCGACATTTACTGAAGTATCTAGGGGACCGATCATTGCCCCAAGACTTATAGCGACTAATACGGCAAGCATTTTAAACGAATTGAACATGCTGTTTACAGACCCGAATCACTATAGTTTTTTGTGTAATTAACGGTAGTATAAGATAACTCAGGTTTTTCTGCTTTATATAAATTGATGACTTAACGATTGTTTCTTAAATGCTTTAGAGAGGTGAAAGTGGTTAGTGAAAAGTTTACCGTTGAATTAAATGCGCCAGACATTGAGCCTTACCGAGAAAGCAATATTGGCGTTGAATTTGTCACCACCTTTGATAGCGGAAAGTCGGGTCCCCATGTAATGATCAATGCTGTTACCCATGGTAATGAAATATGCGGTGCGATTGCCCTCGATAGACTTTTTAAAGACAGTATTAGGCCAATAAATGGAAAGCTTACACTAGCTTTTGTGAACCACCTTGCATATTCAACTTTTGATCCTTCTGCCCCCAGTCTTTCAAGGTTTATCGATGAGGATTTTAATAGAGTATGGGTTGAAGATAGGTTAGATGGACTAGAAAAAACCTCTGAGCTTCAAAGGGCACGAGAGCTGCGACCAGTTTATGATGAAATTGATCTTCTTTTAGATATCCATTCTATGGGAACCTTCTCAAAGCCTTTAATGATTTGTAATGGCCTCCCAAAAGAAAGAGAGTTTGTTACGAAAGTGAATTTTCCTGCCTATATCATGTGCGGATCAGGTCATGTCGTAGGGAAGCGATTAATTGAATATACACCTTTCAATGATACTCGTAATTCAAAGGTAGGACTTCTTGTTGAATGCGGACAGCATTGGGCTTCTGATACTGGCGTAGTTGCCCTGGACACAGCGTTGCATTTCCTTCGAGCCTGTAAAGTGGTTGATCCGAATTTTATACATGATCGTCTCTCGTCAAGTGCACAAGATCCTGGGACTGCTGAGGTGTGGGATGTGACGCATGGAATAACAGCTTCAACAAACAATTTTCAATTCTGTGAACCATTCGTGGGTATGGAAATCATTAAAAACGCGGGAACCAAGATAGCCCAAGACGGCGGCAAAGATATTAGGACGCCATATGACAATTGTCTTCTTATGATGCCAAACCATAGTCCTGGCGCTGGCGTTAGAAAAATAAGACTATGCCGGCGGTCGTAGGCCTTTCTAGATGACAACATAATGTTGACTGCTACGTAGATCAAAAGGAATGAAAAATGGGTAGGGGATTATTAATAGCATCTTTTGATTTTTCTGGCGCCCCAGAAGATGAGTTTCACGATTGGTACGACCTCGAACACATTCCTGAACGGCAAAATGTCACGGGATTTGATCTATGTGAAAGATGGATAGGCGTAGATAATAAACGCCATTCCATTGCTACATATGATCTAGACTCCGTGGAGGTATTGCAAAGGATTGAATATAAAAACATTGCATACGAAAATCTCTCACCATGGTCTAAGCGTGTGACGGGCATGTGTGATCGAATACTGCGTTTTGAAGGCACACAAATTTTTCCAGGAAATCAAATGGCTCCGACCCAAGCCAATGCTATCCTCATAGTTGCAATAAATATAGACAAACTCGTGGAACAGGACTTCAACTCCTGGTATGACGAAGAGCACATACCCAATTTGTCGTCTGTCCCAGGAGTATTGTCGGCCAGACGGTTTAAAAGTGCAGGTGGAACGCATGACTACGTTGCGTTGTATCATTTAGAGAGTGAGGGTGTCACCTACTCTGAGGCTTGGTTAGAAGCAATCAATACGCCCTGGAGTTCAAAGATTAGACCTCATTTTAGAGATCATATTCGGTTGCTGGCAAAACGATATGAACGCTTTGTATAAAAAGCTCTGGTTTGTGAGTACTTAGGTGGAACATTTATGGGTGGTGATTGTAATAATTGCCACCGCCCTGCAAACTGCTAGAAATGCGGGTCAAAAAAAGGCTTGCGGAAAAACTTTCGGCCGCTTCGGCTACCCGGGTGAGATTTATCTTTGGTTTGGCGGTAGCAGCTATCTATTGCATTTTTCTTTGGAACGCTACTAATACTCCAGATACTAGAATATTCAATACAGAATTTTTTCAGTATTGTTACCTGCCGCAATTTGCCAGCTCACTGGAACATTTCTTTTAATTTTTCTGTTCAAACTACGTAATTTGGCTATTGGCTCAACTTATTTAGGAAGTGAGGCAATGATAGCAGCTTTCATTCGCGCTATTTTTTGTGAGGATATTTTAGTTTTTCGGGTTGGATTGCCGTTGGAATATCGGTAGACGGGGTAGTGTTAATAAGCCTTATCAATATAAATTTCAATAAAAAGCAGATAAGATTGCTTTTCTTTAATTCCTCGGCCGGAATAGGGCTCCTATGCGGGCTGGCTTTCGGTATAGGGTCGTTTTTTATCCGGGATGCAAGCTAATCTCTGGAGAGTATAAATTTCCTACTCACTTCTGCTCTAACATAACTAATTGTTTTGCTCTTTCAAACTGGTGGCCTTGGAATACTTGTCATAATAAAGACACCAGCCGATATAAAGAAAATTACAACGCTCTGGCGGCAAAGTATATTTTTCGGGGTCACTAGTGCCCTTGGTTCGATCGGTTGATCCGCTGCTTTAACAATACAACGTGTAACCTACCTAAAGCCTTTGGAGCAAACAGCGTTTATATTTGCACTTTTGGTTTCCTATTTTATTTTCGGTGAAAAATCGTCAAAGATAGAAATCCTAGGCATGGTGCTTGTTGTGTCGGGGATCTTTTTTCTGTTAATGTTTGCAAAATAAAAGATTGCTATTGCGTTCTTTACAGAGGTTTAATCTAGATGGCATCGGGCTGATCGAGGTAAAGCATGGAAAAAGATCGAAATGAAGATGAACCAGAGCTTCGATGGATAGAAACGCCTAAAGGGCGTGCAACTATCAACGCAGTGTCTTTAACAGTGTTGTTAGCAATTACACAACATTTTGGTTACATAGCGCCGGGCCCTCCTGTCACGCTAGAAAATATTATTTTATATGGGATCTATGGTGTAGTGGTTGGTTTGCTTATGTACGTCTGGACAGATTTTAGACTTCGGCGGCGAAGAAAAAAATTAGAGGCATCCACAAATAATTCATCAAAAGATAAGTCAGAAGATGAATAGCCTATAATACAACAATACTGGAGTTGGCAATGATCAGTAATGATGAAGCAAAATTCTACCATGAAAATGGGTATTTAGTTGTAGAAGATGTTTACTCGCAAGAAGAGATTTCAGCTATGCGCTCAGTTTTGGGTGAGCTCATAGAAAAAGCGCGCGGCTTGGACGATCACGACACCGTGTATGACTTAGAACCATCTCATACGCCTGAAAATCCTAGAGTACGTAGAATAAAGGAGCCATATAAAGTTCACCCTATTTTTCGAGAAATGGCGCAAACGCCGAATATTGTGTCAATTTTAACCAAGCTTATAGGGCCAGATCAAAGGCTCCATGGCGGCAAAATAAATATTAAGGCAGCCGAATATGGCTCCCCTGTTGAGTGGCACCAGGACTGGGCTTTTTACCCTCACACAAATGATGATGTTTTAGCTATTGGTGTGATGTTGGATGATATGACCGAGGAGAACGGGCCTTTATTAATTATGCCAGGTTCCCATAAGGGACCGACTTATGACCATCACTCTAATGGATTTTTTGCCGGTGCAATTGACCCTGATACTTGCCCACTTGATTTTTCGAAGGCCGCGAGGGTTACAGGTAAAACGGGAGCTTGCAGTTTCCATCATGTCCGGGCCGTTCATGGGTCGGAACAGAATCTTTCTGGAAAAGATCGTGTTCTTCTATTGTATCAGGCGGCTGCGGCTGACGCTTGGGACTTACGAAGGTTCGACGAGCCGTGGGACGAGTATGAGTCTCGTATGATAGCTGGCGTTTCTACTCTCGAGCCAAGAGTCGTTGATACGCCCATAAGACTACCATATCCACCAGCAAAATTTGACGGATCAATTTACGAAAACCAGCGGGGAATGAAGTCAAGGTATTTTGCTTTCGATGACAATCGTACACATGACAAAGAAGATGCAGATTAGTTATTTTTAAATATGAGTGGAATTGGACTTAAATTTATAAATTTCTCGAGAGCCGCATTCAGTTGCTTTGTATTAATTTTAAAAGTGCAAAGTTTGATGGCTCTCGATGTTAACGAAATTTTTTCTAATATTTAACTACCTGATTAGGCAACAGCCTTTCCTTCTTTAGTGAGATGGTCCAGTCCTTCATTTAACGCAACCTCATAAGCATCAAACAACGCATTTATTTCACTCTCGGTTATAATTAATGGAGGGCAAAAGCACATGGAGTCACCGACAGGTCGAAGTATGAGACCGTGATTCAAACAAATATTACTGATTGTTCCCCCAACGTTGTCTGTTGGTGCGAAAGCCTCCTTGGAGGACTTATCGCGTACTAACTCTGTCGCTCCTATTAAACCTTCTCCGCGAACTTCCCCTACCAGTGGATGATCGGCAAAACTGTTTAGTCGTTCTTGGTATAAGCCCATAACGCTTCTTACGTGTCCGAGAATATCTTCCTCTTCATAAATTGACAGTGTTTCAAGTGCTACGGCTGCGGCAACCGGATGGCCAGAGTAGGTATATCCATGCCCAAAAACGCCAAGCTTACTACTTGCGTCCGCAATAGCTTGATAAATGTCGTCGCTTATCATCGTGCCAGAGATAGGTAGGTAGCTTGACGACAAAGCTTTTGCGCAGACAAGAATGTCAGGCTCTATGTTGAAAGTCTCTGATGCCCAAAAGTTACCAGTTCTGCAAAAACCACAAATAACCTCGTCGGCGACAAATAAAACATCATGTTTTTTTAGTACCGCCTGTATCTTTTCAAAATAGGTTTTTGGCGGGGTGATAACACCACCGGCTCCCATTATAGGTTCAGCGAAAAAAGCGGCCACTGTTTCAGGACCTTCATCAATTATGAGCTGATCTAGGTCGTTTGCCATACGCGTTGCAAAATCTTCTTCAGTTTCACTATCCTCACCAAATTTGTAATAGTGAGGGTTGTTTGTGTGAATAAATTTTTCTAGCGGGACATCAAAGCCCGCATGATTTAACGAGCGGCCGGTTAGGCTGGAAGAAGCAAGAGTGATACCATGGTAACCATTTATCCTGCCGATTATTTTTTTCTTCTGGTGACGTCCGCGTGCATTATTATAGTACCAAATGATCTTTATCGCAGTATCGTTGGCTTCTGATCCTGAGTTGTTAAAAAACACTTTAGAAACAGTATCAGGTGCTACGTTTAAAAGTTTTTCCGCCAGGTCGATGCTTGGAGGATGCGACTTTTGCCCAAAGAGATGATAATATGGAAGGGTTTCAAGTTGTTTGGTGGCGGCAGCTACTAATCTTTTATGTTGAAAACCTAATGAGGTTGACCACAGACCAGCCATGCCCTCGATATATTTTTTTCCGCCATTGTCCCAAACATACACACCCTCGCCCTTTTCGATAATCATAGGGCCTTGTTCTTCGTTAGCTCGGAGATTCGTGTAGGGGTGCACTAAATAAGCGACATCCCTTGCTTCTGGCGAATTAGGCTTCAATGGCATAATGTTCTCCCTGAATTTACAAACGCTTACAAACAAAGACTATAGATACTTTTTTAATAAATGCTACATTGTCTTTCATGAAAATTTATCACCACACTCGTTCGAGTTTACGCTAGTTTTTTAAAACTTACCCTACTTTTGCAGGTCTAGGCACTATAAACCAAATGAATGATAGGGACTGCGCTAGTAAAGCTAATCCAAAACCCCAAAAAAATCCTTCGGTACTGTATGCGCCGTTTTCTCCTGTAGGGAAGAAATTTATTATCTCTCCTATAAGGTATTGAATCAAGAATACGCCTCCAAAAGTCATCACATTTACCGCAGTGATGACCCGACCAGATAATTCATTTGGAAAAAATCGGGTCAAATGCGCGTAAACTACCATAGCGGAGTTTGCAAGTAGTCCGAATGCAAGCCAGGGAAAGATAGAAGTTGGTGCTAACTCGAAGATTATTACAAGTTGACTGACCATAAACAAAACCATCGAGGCAGTGAAAAAAGTTAGCAAAGATACTTTAAATTTTTCTAACCAGTTTGCGAGTGCGCCAGTCAATAGAGATCCTATGGCAAGGGCGAGTGCTAGCAATAGTAAATAATGTGCGACGGGTCCTCTATCTAAATTGGCAACATCCTGTAGCCAGGGTCCAGCCCAAAGACCCTGTATTGCCATATTTGCCGCTAGACTAGTGCTGATGAGAGGCGCACATTTCCAAAACTCTCGGTTTGTGTATATGGAGCCCAGCTCGATTATCTGATGCCTGAGACTCGGGCGTGAAATATTAGTTTTGCGTTCAGGCACTATAATGAAAATTACTAGAGAAACTGCGAGTGTTGCAATTGCGAGAACAAGGAATATCTCTCGCCAAGTATAAAAAGCTAACATAATCTCGAGAGGAGCTGTTGCAGCAACTGCTCCTAGTCCACCGATAGCAAGAAAACTCCCGTTGATGAGAGGCCAGTGGCGATCATTGAACCATATTGTGGCAGCCTTTACAGCTCCCATCAAACAACCTGCCACGCCTAGTCCTATAAACCCTCTGCCGATAGCCAAAACAGACGCGTCTGCGCCAAGAGAAAATAGCACAGCACCGCCAGCTGCAAACAACAGAAGTATTGTTTGCACTTTTCGAGGACCATATCTATCAAGCAAAATGCCCAAAGGAATTTGAAATAAGGAAAATGTTAGAAAATATGTGGCAGTAAGAAAGCCTAGATCTCCAGCATCTAAACCTACTTCACTTGTCAATTGGGGGGCAATTATAGCGTTTGTGGAACGAAATAAATAGGACAGGAAATACCCTGCAGCAAATGGGGCAAATACGACTAGAATTAGCTTCCCCGACGTTATTTTTGCGGCGTAGTTTGTATCGTTATCATTACTTTTGCTCCTCCCTTGGCTAAGGGGCGCATTTTGGGGTCTACGCCAGGCCGTAAAAAGAAAAGAAATAGCAAACACAGATAATTTCGCTTTGATTGCTGTCGAAGGCTGAGATCATGAACCTCGACTTATAAAATTTTAAGTCTAGAAAATAGGAATTCATGTATAGCATAACCCGAAAGAATTAGAAAATTATACTGATGGAAATATTTCTTATTAAAATGCAGATATTATTAAACATTGATTTTTTGATCTAGAAATAGTTCACTTCGTGCGAATCGACTGATAAAAGTCTAGTCGCGCAATGTTTTTAAAACCTTTGTGGTTATCAAGACCCTGTGGAGAGTAGAAAATGTCTAGCTCATGGCAACCTAATTCTTGGCGAACTAAGCAGGCCTTGCAAATGCCGGATTATCCTGATGTCGAGCATTTAGAAAGGGTCGAGTCACAGATTGCTTCATTCCCGCCGCTTGTTTTTGTAGGCGAAGCGCAGAAGCTTAAATCCGAATTAGCGCGAGTAGCATCTGGTCAAGCGTTTGTATTGCAAGGCGGGGATTGCGCGGAAAGCTTTGCAGAATTCTCAGCCAATAACATTAGGGATACATTTCGTGTACTCTTGCAGATGGCACTTGTCCTTACTTTTGGTGGAGGCCTCCCTGTTGTGAAGGTTGGCCGACTGGCGGGTCAGTTTGCAAAACCTAGATCCAGTCCGGTGGAAAAACAGGGTAACCAAGAGTTGCCGAGTTATCGAGGAGATATTGTAAATTCTATAGAATTTGAGCCTGCAAAAAGAAAGCCAGATCCGGGTCGCCTCTTAAAAGCATATAACCAGTCGGCGTCGACGCTCAATTTATTAAGAGCCTTCGCTCAAGGTGGATTTGCGAATCTAGAAGAAATTCACCAGTGGACACTAGGTTTTGTGTCCAACTCTCCTCAAGGTGATCGTTACGAAAAGCTGTCACAGAGATTGGATGAGGCCCTTAGATTTATGAAAGCATGCGGGCTGACCGCAGACTCAATTAGACAGCTTCGGGAAACAGATTTTTACACTTCACATGAGGCTCTCTTGCTCGGGTATGAGCAATCTATGACTCGGCAAGATACTATAACAGATGACAAAGGATGGTATAGTACTTCGGCCCATATGATTTGGATTGGTGATCGTACGCGGCAGTTGGACGGAGCGCATGTTGAATATATGCGCGGAATCAAAAACCCTATAGGCCTTAAATGTGGGCCTAGTTTGGCTGCTGAAGAATTAATTACATTGATTTCAAAATTGAACCCGGTCAATGAGGCCGGTCGATTAACTTTGATTTGCAGGATGGGGGCAGAAAATATCGGATCGAAACTACCTGCCCTAATTAGGGAAGTCCAAAAAGAAGGTAAGAATGTAGTTTGGTCCTGTGATCCAATGCATGGCAACACAATTACATCGTCTAATGGATATAAAACAAGGCCGTTTGATAATATTTTATCAGAAGTAAAACAGTTTTTCGAAATACATGCTTCAGAAAGAACTTACGCTGGCGGAGTGCATTTTGAAATGACCGGCCAGGATGTCACAGAGTGTTTGGGTGGAGCGCAGGCTATAAACGAGGTTTCGCTTGGCGACAGGTATCATACTCACTGCGATCCTCGATTAAATGCTTCGCAAGCACTTGAACTAGCTTTCCTTATTGCTGATATGCTTAAAGAAAACTTTTCCAAAGAAAAAAACTTTCCGAATATGGCAGCCGTTTCATAAGCTAAAAGTTGATAGTTTAAAATTTACTCGGCCTACATATTTTGATTGGGATTGGGTAACATGATACGAAAAAAACTTCAGAGCTCAAAAGAAAATGGGGTAAAGAAGATAGCTCGAGTAGCGCTGTCGCCAGATGCCGGGTCGATTAACCGGTTTGCGGATAAATACTTTCTAAGAACTAAAGATATCGTCGAGAAATTTGGCGATACCACTGTAACCTACGCAGTTTTCATGCGACGACCTGTAACAAGTGCTCCTCGATTAGCTATCGATTGGTTACATTCAATGGCGAGAGCGCGTCAGACTTCTTTTAAAATCGATTTAAAATACAAAGAAGGATCGTGGGTGGGCGCTGGGGAACCCTTAGTTTACATTACTGGTTCACTATTTCACCTTGTTGATTTAGAAACGCAATTCCTCCAAAAACTAGGCTCGTCGTGTGTGGCGGCTTATAATTCCTATGTGATGTGTGTTGAACTACCTAGAACAGCATTTCTTGCAATGGATGCGCGGCATTGCGCAGGCGCTGATATGGCAGAATTAATGGCATATGGAGCTAGCGTGGGGTCAAAGAAAGCTCAAAACAAGGAGGGGGCAATCGGTTTCGTTGGAAACGCAACAGACGATACAGCTCATTTCTTTGGACAGGAATCAGGTTTTGGTACAATGCCTCATGCCCTCGTTGGCTACGCAGGATCAACTATCCGGGCAGCCGAAATGTTCTATGAAACTCACCCAGATACAAACCTGACGGTTTTAGTAGATTATTTCGGCAAAGAAATTTCGGATTCAATCTCCGTATGTGAGAGATTTCCAAAACTATTGGAAGATGGGCAACTTTCATTACGTCTTGATACCCATGGCGGGCGCTATGTTGAAGGCCTCGACATGTCAAAGTCCTACGCAGTTTTGGAAAGAAACGCGACCAGAGCAATTCGTGGGTATAGATCTGATACAGAGTTACGGCACCTTATTGGAACTGGCGTCTCTGCTGCCGCTATTTGGCATCTCCGTGAGATACTCAATGCAGCCGGGTTTTCAAGAGCGAAAATAGTAGGGTCAAGCGGGTTCTCTCCTGAGAAATGTCGGATTATGGCTTTGGCAGAAGCTCCCATCGACATGATAGGGACTGGGTCTTATCTACCGGATAATTGGAGTGAAACCTATGCAACTGCGGATATCATTGACTATGATGGGGCATCGAGAGTAAAGGTAGGAAGAGAATTTCTCTTATCAAAATAGAAATCCATGCAAGATACTGTTCTGTTAATAGTACATCAAAAAAAATCTGTTCCGGGTCATATTGGACATCTTTTTAAAGAACGCGGTTACAAGTTTGATAGACGGTGTCCGTGCTTGGGTGACGAATTGCCGGAAGAGTTAGATCGCTATGCTGCGGTCGTAATTTTTGGCGGGCCAATGAGCGCGAACGACTGTTGGATGCCTGGTATTAAGAAAGAGTTAGATTTTGTCCCTAAAGTTTTACGCGCGGAAATCCCTTTCCTGGGCCTTTGCCTTGGCGGTCAGATTTTGGCAAGGGTGCTAGGGGGCGATGTAAAACCTCATGCTGATGGTCATATAGAATCTGGTTACACACGTATCTACCCGACGGAAGCCGGTAGGGACTGGTTTCTAGATTCCAATATATTCTATCAATGGCATAGAGAAGGGTTTGATACCCCTTCAACCGCAACTCTAATAGCAAGGGGCGATATTTTCCCAAATCAGGCTTTTATCTATAACAAGTGCGCTATTGCCACGCAATTCCATCCAGAAATAACACGTGACATGATAGACCGATGGACTATGCATGGTGCTCATAGGCTCAACCGTCCAGGGGCGCAGCCTAGGCAGGCTCATATCAAGGGCTGGGAGCTTTTTAGTGAAAGAATCGATTTGTGGGGAAAATCGTTGCTGGATCGCTTTCAGCTTTTCGGCAGTCAAGCTAAAGTCATTGCTAACGAATAGGCCTTTGTTTAATCAACCAAGACCCTTTTATACCGGGTAACCATTCGCCTTGCATCTTGTAAAAATATCGTTGGTCGTGTCTTATTAATTAAGTAAATTTAGTATTAACTAAGACTAGAGGTTAAATAGTGTTAAGATATCGTTCTCTCTTTTCGGAATTAAAAGTTGGAAAAAAGACTTTAAAAAATAGAATTTGTTTATGCGCTACAGTAACAAATTTTGCACAAAATAATAAAATCACTGAACCATGGCGTAATTTTTTATTAGAGCGTGCGCGCGGCGGAGCTGCGATGCTTGTTACAGAAGTAATCGCTGTGGACCCTGAGGCAATAGCACAAGCCTCAACAATTACTGGGTTTGATCCGACAAATGAAGCTGGCTTTAAGCAGATTGCTGACGATGTACACAAAGAAGGCGCTGTAATAATTGGTCAACTATGGCACCCTGGACGACAACAATTGTGGCATCCAACAAAATCACCAATCGGGGTTTCAAACCTTCCTGATCCTTATAGTGGCACTGTGCCACACGTAATGGAGACAGGAGAAGTTCTTCGTGTTGCAGAGTCATATATAAACACGGCAAAAAGGTTGTCAGATTGTGGTTTTGATGGTGTTGAGCTGCATGGAGCACATGGTTATTTGATCATGCAATTTTTGTCACCAGCCTCAAATAATCGAGAAGACATGTTTGGAGGTGATCTTGAGTCTAGGACGCTTTTTGTTAGAAAGATAGCCGAAGGTATTCGAGAAAAATGTGGGCAAGAATTTATTGTTGGGCTAAAGATGCCAGCTGATGAAGGTGTCCCAGGCGGAGTCTGCCCCGACGAGGCGGTCAGAATAACAACACTTTTGTCAAAGACGGGTTACTTTGATTATTTCGCGTACGGTCAAGGAAATTTTAGTTTAAGTTTGGAGACCCACGTTCCAGATATGTACTTTGATCAAGGTGCTTTTATTGAGTTGCATAAAAAAATGCGAGCAGTATCCGGGAATGTGCCGGTAATGGCATTGGGTCGGATAGGAGAGCCTGCCTTAGCCAATAGAATTATCGAAGAAGGATTTGGCGATCTGGTCGGTATGTCACGAGCTCTAATCACAGATCCCGCTTGGCCTGAGAAAGCTCGCTTGGGTAATCCACGAGATATTCGACCGTGCGTTTATGATAATTTTTCTTGGGGTGAAGTGCATCTGGGTAAACCTCTTGCAGAGCATCATAATGCTTTCGTTGGTCAAGTTAACGAGGCTTTTCGACTTCCAGAACCTGCAAACTTTTCAAAAAGGGTGATCGTTGTTGGAGGCGGCGTATCTGGGCTTGAAGCAGCTTGGGTAGCCGCCGCTAAAGGTCATGGGGTGACGCTCTTCAGTTCTGCATCGGAATTAGGCGGTGGTTTGTTGCTAGAATCCAAGCTGCCGGGTCGTCAGGAAATGCGGCGGATTATAGAGCATCAAATTTTCTCTGGAGAAAAATATGGGGTTGAATATGTCTTGAACTATAAAGTTAGCGCACGAGATGTAGTTGATTTTGGTAGTGATGTAGTTTTGCTCGCTACTGGAGCTAACCATCGTGTGCCTGGTGGCCTGGAGAGGGGGGTTAGAGTGCTTTCGGCTCGCGAATACGTAATAAAGGCAGAAAAGTTGGATGGTGGGACAGCTGTTTTGGTTGACGAGGATGGTACCGCTGCAACATATGGCGTAGCAGATCTAATGGCCCAAAATTTCAAGAATGTAATATTGTTAACGTCGCGCCCCAGAGTAGCGGCAAGCGTAAACCATTGTAGTGCAATTGGTGTTTTCAGAAGGCTTTATGGGGCTAATATTCAGATTCAACCAGCACAACAAGTAATAAGTTTCATTGATAAAGAAGTGACGGTTATGAACCCCTACAATGCGATAGAGGATAAAATATCGGATGTAGATTTGTTGGTTTATTCAACACCCCGTATCTCAAATGATGAGCTAGCTGATGAATTGGATGGCACACTTGTAATGAAGATTGGTGATTGTCAATCACCAAGAAATTTGATGACGGCTATTCAAAATGGGCATGCAATTGCAGATTCTCTTTAATCCGAATGTAAGCGTTAGATCGAGAAATAGATGATCAAAACAAGTGGGTTGCCGAAGTTAGAAAAACGCGTAGCACACGATCTTTCTATTATTAGTTATCCTGTTAATGAGTGGATCCCTCCAAAATTCGATGAACAGGGTCAGCGCATTCTGGATGTTTTAGTCGTTGGTGGAGGTCAAGGTGGTTTAACCATCGCCTTCCAGCTCTTGAGAGAGCGTGTCCAAAATATTAGAGTAATTGATGCAGCAGAGGCGGGACAAGAAGGGCCTTGGTTGAATTACGCCAGAATGCCGACATTACGGTCACCAAAAGAAGTAAATGGCCCTGACCTTAATATTCCTAGCCTAGCCTTTCAGGCTTGGTATGAGGCGCAGTTTGGAAAATTATCCTGGAAAAAGCTGAATAAGATACCAACCGAGCTGTGGGTGAATTACCTCAAATGGTTCCGGAAAGTCCTTTCCTTGCCTGTGCAAAATAAAATGAAAATGATTGCATTCGAACCTTCGAAAGGTAACATAAAGGTTGAAATAAAATGTCTCAAAACGGGTGACGTTAAAGAAGAAATAACAAGGAAACTTATTTTAGCTACTGGCATAGAAACACCTGGAAGATGGTCGGCGCCCCCTATATCTCAGAAAATACCAAAAGACTTTTGGTTCCATACAAGTGAAAAGATAGATTTTGATCTTTTTGAAAACAAAGACGTTGCTGTGCTAGGGGCCGGCGCTTCCGCTATGGATAATGCGGTGATGGCTTTGGAAGCTAAAGCGTCAGAAGTTACGGTTTACTGTCGGCGCTCCGAGCTTCAAAGGGTCCAACCTTTCAAATGGTTATCGTTTCCTGGTTTTTTGCGGCATTTCAGCGAATTAAAAGATGAATGGCGATGGAAGTTTATGAGCTACTTGCTTACGTTACGAGAAGCTTTCCCTAAAGAAACCTGGGATAGGGCAAACAGGTTTAAAGAATTTAATATACAAACTGGAGCAGGGTGGGAAGATTTACGATTAAATGATGAGAGAGTCGCTATCTCGACCAAAAAAGGCACTTTCGAAGCAGATTTTTTAATTTTTGGCACAGGGTTCTCGATCGATCTAACGCACTCGGAGGAATTAAGCCCTCACGCTCATCTGATAGCGCTTTGGTCCGATAAATTTAAAGAAACGAGGAAAGAGGGTGAGGAAAGTAACCTACAATCTTATCCCTATTTAGGAGATGGGTTCCAGTTTCTTGAGAAATTACCTGGAAGTGCAATATGGTTGAAAAATGTTCACTTATTCAGCTTTGGTGCAACAATGAGTTTTGGGCCAAGTGGAGCATCTATTAATGCGATGAAATTTGCCGTTCCGAAATTAGTTAACGCGATCACCCGTGACTTGTTTTTAGAAGACATTGATCATCATTTTGAATCAATGAGCTCCTATAACTTGCCCGAGTTTTCGCTACCTGGCGAAAAAACTGAGTTAGCGCCGGCTACCACGGATTTTTATGGCAAAAAAGTGGGTTCAAAGTAACAAATACAGAAATTATATTGCGCTTTATGAAAAAATTATGAAAAACTATGGTCAGATTAATTTGGTTTTAGACAAGATTATTCTGAGGACTTAAAAGCGTTGGTATCAAAAAATATAGAGATTCAAGCATTTGTTCATGAAGCTTCCTCGACAATAACCTATCTTTTGTTAGAAAAGTCTTCTGGAGCAGCTGCGATTATAGACCCAGCGGCCGACTTTAACATTCTTACAGGTGAGCTGGACTTCGGTTTTTGTCATAAAATTGAGAATGTCATCAAAGATCGTAATCACCAGTTGCAATGGATATTGGAAACCCATGTGCATGCAGATCATGTGACGGGGGCGCAGTATCTTAAGTCAAAGCTCGGCGGGACCATAGCTATAGGTTCTCGGATCAAAGAAGTTCAACAAATTTTTTCAAAAATTTATAATGATGCACCTAATCCCACTTTTGATGGCTCGGAATTTGATTGTTTACTAGAACCTGATCAAATCTTGGCTTTTGGTGATGTGACAATAGAAGTTATTCCTACGCCTGGCCATACGCCTGCTTGCAACAGCTTTTTAATAGAAAATATGCTTTTTGTTGGTGATAGTATATTCATGCCAGACTTTGGAACAGCACGATGTGACTTCCCAGGTGGTAGCGCCCAGGATTTATATTCTTCCGCTCAAAGATTATTGCAACTGCCAAAGTCTACAAAAGTTTTCGTTGGTCATGACTATGGACCGGGCGGTCGCCCAATTGCATGGGAAACGACAATAGAAAAACAAAAAAAAGAGAATATTCACATTAATGATGGTGTTCAAATTTCGGAGTTTGTCTCAGTCCGAGAAGCGCGGGATGCTGGTCTCAGTTTGCCTAAAATGATTATTCCTTCGATCCAAATTAATATGAGGGCAGGTAGGCTTCCAGAAGTTGAGAGGAATGGCGTTTCATATTTAAAGACCCCAATCAATTGTTACCCTGGAATTCAAGCCGGTGATGATTAAAAACGAATTCGTAAACTGGATTTAAATCACGTGCTGTTTTTCGTTATTCTTTTCAATAAGAGTCATAAAAATTGATAATAAAGATGGTATTATTATCAGCGTTAGAACCGCCGATAGCGTCAATCCACCAATAACAACGGACCCCAAACCCCTGTATAATTCGGCGCCAGCTCCTGGAAAAAGAACCAGCGGCATCATGCCCAAAACACTGGTTAGCGTTGACATGAAAATAGGTCTAATTCTGTTTCTTGTGGCTTCAATTATAGCGTCTGTTTCGCTCAAACCCTCTGATCTGAATTGATGGAGAGTTTGATGGACAAGCAAAATGGCGTTATTCACCACAATTCCTACAAGAATTACAAAGCCCAAAAGCGTTAACATATCTAAATTTTGGTGTTGGAATAAACTTAAAATAACTAATCCAATCACGCCTCCTGCAGCAGCTAAAGGAACTGAAAAAATTATAATTAGTGGATAGAGAAAGCTCTCAAATAAAACAGCCATTACGAGATAGACAATAACTAGAGCAATTAAAAGGTCCAATACCATTTCATCCCAAGTTTCAGTGAGCTTGTCTGCTGTTCCTGAAAGTTCAAGTTTTACCGTGTTGGGGACACCCTCATTCCTTAACTCATTGATCACAAAAGACTGTATCTTTTTCATAGCTGTTTCTAGAGCCATAGTCGCGGGAGGATTTATTTGTAAAGTGATGGTTCTCAACTGTTCTTTGTGTCTTATTTCACTGGGACCTCTTGTGATTTCTATATCTGCAAGTGAACTCGTCGGTATAATTCTGCCGTCCCTTGTTGCGATGGGCAGGTTTTCTATACTTTGAGTCGAGCGAATATGATCAGTCGGACCTTTAATAGTTAGATCAATGCGCTCTCCCTCCACTGTTATTTCGGCCACCCTCAATCCATCGTTTAAGGCGTCGAGTGTCATCCCTAATCCCCTAGAGGAAAGCTTATTATCAGCGATAAAGGTTGGATTGGGTTTTACCCGTATTTCTGGAGCACCTAAGCTCAAAGAAGGTCGAGGCCTCATCCGAGTACCCTCTCCTCGGGGAAGAATTTTACCAAGTTTGCCTGCTGCTCTTTGAGCAACCCTAATTATTTCTTCCAGATTTCCTCCAGAAACGTCAAGGTCAATTGATCTCGAACCTCCAATACCTCGGCCAAAAATGGATCTTTTTCTCATTATGGCAAAAGTTTTTGGTTCTGAATAAAGTGACCTTTCGAGTATTGGTATTAAGTCATCAATTCTAGATGGGTCGGTCGCTACGGCTCCAATAATCGCATTGGCTCTAAAGGCCGCGAAAAAAAATCGTTGTATAGACGGTTGATCAACTGAAACTTTTTTGTCTTTTCCTTCGATGTCCCATAGTGGTTCAGTCGCCTTCTCTGACTTAGTTGCAATTTCTGTCATAGTTTTTAAGTTATAACCTGAAGGAGGCATGACATAGCCAATAATTAAATTGCGATTCCCGTCTGGTAAATAATCAAGTTTTGGAAGTAGAAGAGTGGTAATGATACCTGAAACCAGTAGCACAAATATAACGGCACTCGCTGCCATCGCTCGATTATTTGTTACGGCGCGAGTGAAATTTAAAACATATTGCACAAACATCGATGCACAACGATCGATTAAATTGATACGGCGTTCCGTCGTTATTTCTTGAACGTTACCTTTTAACAATCGACTTGCAAGTGCCGGTATTACCGTCACGGAAACGATCAACGACAATAAAACTGCCACCGATATCGCGACAGCAATATCCCTGAATAATTGACCGACTTCTAATTCCATTATTAGAATTGGTATAAATGCCATTACTGTTGTTAATGCGGAAACTAAAACAGCTCCCCAAACCTGATTTGCGCCCTCAAAAGCGGCTCTGGTGATAGGGAGCCCTTGTTGTCGAAGGCGAAATATATTTTCAAGAACAACAATAGCTGCGTCCACAACCATACCAATTGCGAAGGCGAGACCCGCGAGAGAGATAACATTAATTGATCGGCCGAGAGCTGCCATTGCAACAAAAGACCCTACAATTGATACTGGAATTGCAAGTGAAATGACTAGCGTGGCTGCGCCACTTCGAAGAAAAAGAAGAAGGACTATTGCTGCTAAAGTTCCACCAATATAGATATTTTGTTGAACGAGATTAATGGCGGAGTCTATGTACGTTGTTTCGTCATAAACTTGGGTTAAAACTAGTTTTTCGACTATTAAAAATTTGCTATTAATATCACTAACAGCACTCCTGATACCTCGCATCACCTCTATGACGTTTGCCCCAGTCTTTCTATAGACAGGCAAAGCTATGGCCGGTTCCCCCATCATCCTTATTCTTGATACTGGTTTTTTGTAATCGAAGACCACATCAGCTATATCCTCGACTTTCACTCTGGTAATGCGGCCGGAGAGTACATCTTTAGTAGACTTGAGGACGACATTTTTTACGGAGCGTATACTTTCAAAGTCCCCCTCTGTTCTGACTACATAACGACGTTTACCCTCGTCTATCGCGCCTGCAGAAACGGACGCATTCGCCATCCTAAGTGTATCTAAAATATCTGGTATTGTTAATTTGTAACGTGCGAGGCTCTCTGGGTTAACGATTATTTGCATTTCTCGCTCTGCGCCGCCATAAACGCGAACCTCTGATATTCCATTGACCCGTTCTAAACGATCTTTTATGAAATCATTTGCGAGATCAAAATATTTGTGAACTGGGGTTATGTTGCCTTCTAGCTTTTTTAATATCAGCCATGCAATAGCGTTGTCTTCTGAGCCAGCTGTATTTAAGGATGGTTCGTTTACTTCTGGTGGATAGTTTCCTACACGATCTAACCTATTGGATACAAGAAGGACTGCTTTTGTCATGTCTTGGCCAACAGAAAACTCTAGCGTCACACGGGCTCGCCCAGTTTCTGACCGACTGACTATAGACTCCAGGCCTTCTATACCTTTAAGTTCTTTCTCCTGTCTATTAACGACTTCACGCTCAACTTCTGCAGGTGCGGCCCCAGGCCATTGGGTTGTTACCGTGATAACAGGTCTATTCACGTCTGGTGTTAATTGAATCGGGATGGTTTCTAAGGCGACAAACCCAAACATTATTACCATTAAAATAGCGGCAATTACTGCTATTGGTCTTTCGATCGATACATGTATAAGGCGGTCCATGCGTAAACCCTAATTTACAGATTTGACAGTTTCACCAGGCCTAAGTCTCTCATTGCCGCGAGTGATCGTTATGTCACCAGGTATTAAGCCTTCTATAACTTCGAAGCGTTCTCCAACTGATCGACCTATTTTAATCGCCTTTTTAATTGCCTTGTTATCTTTTAGAACGTAAACATGCTTTTTACCTTTATTTATAAGAATGGCATCTTTGTGTACGGTGGTAATGCGTGTTGAAGCTCCTATTGGCATGTCTAGTGTTACGGATTGATTTCCGACTATTTGTATTTTCTTGGAATTCGTATCCAAGGTAAAGCGCGCCGCTAAAGTTCGCGTTTGCATATTTTCTTGAGGGATAACTGTACGCAGAAAGGCTTTGAACGGAACCTCGTTCTGTAATTTTCCCTGAATCTGCATTTTTGGAATTAACTTGAGTGCACGTATTGTTGGTATATCAGCTTCTATTTCGAGATCATCATCATTAAGCATTGTAACGATTGGGTCGCCCGTTCTCGTATAACTTCCAGGAACGATATGTGTAGAAATGATAATGCCTGAATACGGGGCTTTTATAACAGTATCTTTCAAAAATTGTTGGGCCATATTTAGCGCCGCCTCAGCGCGTGCTACCTCTGCTTCTGCTTCTTTTAGTGATCCGGTAGCCATCTCAAGGTCACGCCGACTATTCTGATCTCTATCTTGTCGGAATGCCGCTGAACCTCGCAGAGCAAGAATGCGCTTTCTCGCTTGTTCCTTCTTTTTGAATGCGGCTATACTCTTATCTCCTATCGCCTTTGCTCTGCTAAGCTCAGCCCTTTTAAGGAGTAGTGATTGCTGTAATTGATCTGATGAAAGTCGTGCTAAGACCGCGCCTTTCTTTACTCGATCGCCAATTCTTACCTCTAATTTTTCTATCCGTTCGGCAATTCGTGTTGCAACAATACCGGACTGGTTGGGTACTACCCTACCCAATATAGGCATAGTTTGAGACATGGGTTCTAGGATCACCTTGTCCGTAAAAACAGGACTAGGGGGGGTGTCCGCGCGGCTTGTTTTGATGTTAACAAACGTAAAGGCTATGAGTGCAAGAAAGATGACAAAATTGTGGTCTAGTTTTAAGATTTGGCAAGATTTGTGCTGTTCCAATTTGTTAAAATCGTAAGAATGAGTCACTAATTCCCCCCCAATCTTGATCGTTGGATGAACCCTTAATGTCTTGCTATCTACGAAGCAGATTTAAGTTTGGTTTAAGTGATGTTGAATGTAGAAAGTTCAATAAATGCTATCTGAATAAGAGTTGGTTACTTAGCACAAAATTAATTTTTCGGACAAGCCACTATTTCTATTCTTTATAAAGTACAAAATAGTTATTTTCCTATTTTTGAAAAATAGTGGTACTTACGTTAGTGTAAGAATTTTTTTTGTTGGGCTTTAAAATGACCACAGTATTTAGCCACACAGCTTGCCTCGGACATAATATGGGCGAGGGACATCCAGAGAGGCCAGCGCGTATGGATGCCGTAGAACAAGCGCTTCAAACGGAAGGATTGGCCGGTAGACTAGTGCGCCGAAACGCCGAAAGAGCAACGCTTGATTGTATTGGATTGATGCATCCCCAAAAATACATAGAACAAATTGTAGCCAGTGTGCCCTCATTTGGGGTCACGAGGTTAGATGCAGACACATGCCTATCTCCAGGGTCGTTGGAAGCCGCTCTCAGGGCGGTTGGGGCGGCTTGTTCTGCTGTAGACGAGGTGATTTTGGGCGAATCGAAAAATGCGTTCTGTGCGGTGAGGCCGCCTGGACACCACGCTGAAACAAATAAGGCTATGGGGTTTTGTATCTTCAATACGGTCGCGATTGCAGCAGCCTATGCAAGACAGAAATATGGTGTTGAACGTGTGGCCGTGATTGATTTCGATGTTCACCATGGCAATGGCACTCAAGAAATGTTTTGGTCAGATCAAAACTTATTATTTGCGTCCACTCACCAGATGCCTCTCTATCCTGGAACCGGATCGAAAAATGAAAGAGGAGAATTTGATAACATTGTAAATTGTCCGTTGATCGAAGGCGATGGAAGTAGTGAATTTAGGGCGGCTATTTCGGACGTTATATTACCAGGATTAGTAACGTTTCAACCCGACCTACTGCTTGTCTCTGCAGGATTCGACGCTCACATGAATGACCCACTTGCCGGATTAAACTTACAAGACGATGATTATGCTTGGGTTACTAAACAACTTTTAGAAATTGCAGATAAATTCACAAACGGTCGTTTGATATCGACCTTGGAGGGTGGTTACGACCTTTCAGCCCTTTCGTCATCTGTTGCTTCGCACGTGGAGGAACTGTTACAAGTTTAGCATCTAAAGTCACTAATAATAATCTTTATGGTTTCTATCAACAGACTATAGAGTCATCAGTTTCAAGGAGGAAATTTTGAGCAAAGAAAGTAAAATAGAGGATCTAAATTTTGAAGCATCTTTGAAAGAACTTGAAGAAATCGTAGAGCGTTTAGAAAACGGTCAGGGATCATTAGAAGATGCTATCTCAGCATATGAACGTGGCTCGTTATTAAAGAAACATTGCCAGTCAAAACTGGATGAAGCTCGCTTGAAAGTAGAAAAAATAAGACTGCCTAAAGAAGGAGATGCAATAGAGATTACTGACTTTGACGAATGAGAATGTCTCAGAAATAGATTAGGATTTTTATGACTTTAAGCAATGCACTTGCAGATTGTGCGATTAAGATAAATAGAACTATGGAGGATCTGTTGCCAGGGGCATTGGGCGCTGAAGCCATTCTACTTGATGCCATGAAATACAGTTCACTTGGTGAGGGGAAAAAAATACGACCATTTATGGTGCTTCAGTCTTCCAAGTTGTTTGGGGTAAAAGAGGAATGTGCCCGCCGGGTGGGCTCAGCTGTAGAGTTTTTACACAGCTACTCATTAATTCACGACGACTTACCTGCAATGGACGATAGTGATTTTCGAAGGGGGAAAAAAAGTTGTCATAAGCGTTTCAATGAGGCAACGGCAATTTTAGCTGGTGATGCTTTACTAACTTTGGCTTTTGAAATTTTGTCTGACCCTTTGACGGCAGAGGACAGCTTTGTAAGATGTCAACTTGTGAACTTTCTGGCGAAATCTGCTGGACATCAGGGGATGGTTGCAGGGCAAATGATAGATTTACTGGCAGAGGGAAAGACGTTGTGCCTCGACGAAATAGTTCAAATGCAGAGTCTTAAAACAGGTGAAATTTTTGCGTTTTGCATGATCTCCGGTGGTATACTCGGCGGTGCTAGCAAGTTACAACTCGATGCACTCAAAAAATATGCTTATGGCTTCGGTATAGCTTTTCAAATAGTAGATGATTTATTAGATGTTGAAGGCAATATAGATACGATAGGAAAGCCAGGTGGGCAGGATGCTAAAGTAGAAAAAGCTACACTTGTAGCAAAATTAGGGGTTGAAGAGGCAAGGCATAAGGCGGTATTGCTGGTAAACGAATCTATTGAAGCATTAAAACTATGGGGTAGAGAAGCGGATTACCTCAGGGCCCTAGCCCAATTTGTTTTGGAAAGACAAAGGTAAAGTTTGAACGTTATGTCGAACGGCAATACACCTACATTGGATCTGGTTAATACTCCTAAAGATTTAAGGGAACTCAAGCCCGAAACCTTAACAGCATTAGCACAAGAGTTGCGCCAGGAGGTCATTAATGCAGTCTCTGTGACTGGTGGTCACTTAGGGGCTGGACTGGGGGTTGTGGAGCTAACAATTGCTCTACATTACGTCTATCAAACCCCCTATGATAAAATAATATGGGATGTTGGTCACCAAGCCTATCCGCACAAGATAATAACCGGCCGTAGAGATAGAATAAAAACACTTCGGCAAGCTGGGGGGCTGTCTGGATTTACAAAGAGAGCGGAAAGCGAATATGACCCTTTCGGAGCTGCGCATAGCTCGACCTCTATATCTGCCGGGCTAGGAATGGCCGTTGCCAGAGATTTAAAGTCTGAAAAAAACCATGTCATTGCAGTGATTGGGGACGGGGCTATGAGTGCGGGTATGGCTTACGAGGCTATGAACAACGCTGGTGCAGGGAACTCAAAACTTTTAGTTGTTTTGAATGATAATGATATGTCTATAGCTCCAGCTGTGGGTGCGATGAGCTCCTATCTATCCAGGCTGATTAGTTCCACGTCTTACAGGAGCTTAAGAGACTTAGCTAAGCAGTTCGCCTCTCATCTACCAAAACAGCTAGAGCGGACAGCCAAAAGAGCAGAGGAATACGCACGAGGATTGGTCACCGGTGGAACACTTTTTGAGGAATTAGGGTTCTATTACGTGGGACCTGTTGACGGACATAATCTAGAACACTTGTTGCCAGTATTGCAAAATATTAAAAATGCTAAACAGGACAAACCAGTGTTGCTGCATGTCGTGACAGAAAAAGGGCGCGGTCATCCTTTTTCTGAAAAGTCATTAGAGAAATATCACGCTGTACAGAAGTTTGATCTGGTTACGGGAGCCCAATCAAAAACCAAAGCTAACGCCCCATCTTACACAGAAGTTTTTTCTAAATCGCTTATAAGAGAGGCAGAGCAAGATGAGAGAATCGTTGCCGTTACTGCAGCCATGCCGTCTGGTACAGGTATTGATAAATTTGCACGACAATTCCCACAGAGGAGCTTCGACGTTGGTATCGCCGAACAGCATGCTGTAACATTTGCAGCGGGCCTAGCAACCGAAGGTCTAAAGCCTTTCGTAGCGATTTATTCTACTTTTCTGCAAAGAGCTTACGACCAAGTGGTTCATGATGTTGCAATCCAGGGGCTGCCTGTTCGTTTTGCAATTGACAGAGCAGGTTTAGTGGGCGCTGATGGTGCGACGCATGCAGGGGCCTTTGATTTAGCTTATCTCTGTTGTCTACCTGGTTTTATTATCATGGCCGCTGCAGATGAGGCGGAATTAGTGCATATGATAGCCACTGCAAGAGATATAAACGACGCCCCCTCTGCTATCAGATATCCTAGAGGCGAGGGTGTGGGAGTAGAGCTTCCAGAACATGGTACACCTTTACCGATTGGTAAGGGCCGGGTGCTTCGTCGAGGTTCTACTGTTGCCATACTCTCATTAGGCTCGCGGTTGAAAGATTGTCTATTGGCCGCGGAGCAATTAGCAGTTCTTGGTTTGAGTACTACGGTCGCAGATGCACGGTTTGCGAAACCACTTGATATTGAGCTTGTAAAGCAGATGGCTCAAGAGCATGAACTTTTAATAATTCTTGAAGAGGGGTCTGTCGGCGGTTTCTCTAGTCAGGTTTTGCATTTTCTCGCACTTGAGGGTTTATTGGATGGTGGTTTAAAAATTCGTCCGATGACACTGCCAGATTTATTTATTGATCATGCGTCCTCGGATGAGCAATATAAAATTGCTCAATTAGATTCGGCGAGTATAGTAGATATTGTTGTTAAAACTCTTGATAATAGTGAACTGAGTGGCTCAGCTTCGGCTTGAAAAAGAGTGTCGAAATAATCTCCAATCATATTTGATAAGAAAAGTTTGAGTTGTTGACGGATCTGTCCATCATGGATGAAGATAAAGTAAGGCTTGATCAACTTTTAGTGTTAAACGGTCTAGTAAGATCGAGGACGCATGCGAAGGACTTGATCATTAAGGGGCAAGTAATTTGTGACCAAGAAGTTGCTAAAAAAGCAAGCAAGGTAGTTTCGAGAACATCAGAACTAAAAGTGATCGACTTGTCAAAGGAATGGGTTTCGAGGGGTGGCTTCAAACTGATTGGAGCTATCGAACACTTTACTATAAAGTTAAAAAATAAAATTTGCTTGGATATTGGAGCTTCAACAGGAGGATTTACTGATGTTTTACTTCGGGGGGGCGTTCAGAAAGTTTATGCGGTTGATGTTGGGAGGTTTCAGTTAGCTGACGAAGTAAAATCGGATCCGCGGGTCGTTAATCTTGAGAACACCGACGCTAGATCACTGAATAATCGAATAATAATAGATCCTGTAGACCTAATAGTCTGTGACGTCAGTTTTATCTCTGTTAAAAAAATACTGCCTCCTTGCATGGCGCTTTCAAAAACTGGTGGAAATTTATTATGTCTTTTTAAGCCACAATTTGAGATTGGACCGGGAAAATTAAAAAAAACAGGAGTAATAACCGATGTTGATTTGCAGATAAAATTATTAAAACAAATGGAAAATTGGTTTTTGAATTTGAAAGATTGGAAATTCAAAGGGAGTATTCAGTCTTCGTTACCAGGGCGGGAAGGAAATAAAGAGTTTTTTCTGCTGGCGGAGAAACTATAGAGATTATTTCTTTAAAGTCATAAAATTGACTCGATGTAGACTTCCTTGACCAGTTCTTCGTAGCGGATTTTCAATTGCGCTTTTGCATCAATCTTAAAGTTTCGTATGTCCTCTGAAGTTGGGCGGCCTTTTTCCCACATTCTTACGGCTAGTGGATAAATTATTCCTTTGATGGCCATTTTTTCTGGATTTAATGACCTTCTTGCCGCGGGACTTTTTGTTTGAATAGCTACGCGCAGTTTCCCCTCTACCAATTTTCCTTTAACGTAGAGTGAAATATAAAACAGCGGAAGCGTGAGAACATCTCTTCCCACCATAAACTTATATAGCTTTTCTTCATTAAATTGCTTGTCGCGTTTTTTTTGCTCCTTTTCTTTTTCTAATCGCTCTTTTGCCAAATCATCCAGTTCTTCTTCCTCTTTTTCCTCTTTCTCTTGAGATAACGCGTAGTTTGTAGAAGGATAATAGGCAAGCAGCGATGATAGAAGCAAAGAGAAGAATAAACGTAAGGTAAATGAACCACTCATCTTTATTTCCTTCTATTTTTCTAGTCGACCAAAAGAAAGAACATATTTTGGCTAACGCTCCGTTTCTCTAAGGTCAGGGATTCTTAAAACATTGCGCCTGATGTCTCAGAACGTGATCAGCTATAACGCATGCTGCCATTGCTTCACCGACGGGTACTGCTCGTATGCCTACACAAGGATCATGCCGCCCCTTCGTTCGGACTTCTACCTCATTGTCAAATCTATCTATTGAACGCCTAGGTGTAAGAATGGAACTCGTGGGTTTTATCGCGAACCTTACAATGATAGGTTGACCGGTTGATATTCCGCCTAAAATTCCACCGGCCTTATTAGATAAAAAGTCAGGTTGCCCGTCCCGCATCCTAATTTCATCAGAAGCTAACTCGCCTGGCGTTGAGACTAAATTAAAGCCATCTCCAATTTCTACGCCTTTCACTGCGTTTATAGACATCATGGCGCTAGCAAGATCACTGTCTAGTTTTCCATATATTGGTTCGCCTAGTCCAGAGGGGACGCCTGTAATTACAATTTCAACGACTGCTCCCGCTGAAGAACCTTTTTTTCGAACCTCGTCTAAAAAGTTCGCCCAGTGTGAAGCCATATTTTTATCTGGTGACCAAAACGGATTTTTATCTACCTGATCCCAATCCCAATTATTTCTATCTATTTTGTGAGGGCCGATTTGGACTAGCGCGCCTTTGATAGATATTTTGTTTTCAATTTTTAGGTCTAAGACTTTTCTAGCAATAGCGCCAGCTGCTACACGCATAGCGGTTTCTCGTGCGGAAGATCTACCACCTCCTCTGTAATCACGGATACCATATTTTTTTTGATAGGTGAAATCCGCGTGCCCAGGACGAAACTGATCTTTTATTTCGCCATAATCCTTTGATCTTTGATCTTCATTTTGGATTAGTAAGCTTATTGGTGTGCCTGTGGTTTTATTTTCAAAGACACCAGACAAAATTCTAATTTTATCTGGTTCTTTCCGTTGAGTTGTAAAACGAGATTGTCCCGGTTTCCGCTTATCCAAGTAATATTGAATATCCTCCTCAACAAGCGGTATTAAGGGCGGAACACCATCGACAGTACCCCCAATGGCAACTCCATGGCTTTCACCCCAAGTGTTAAACTGAAGAATGTTACCGAAGGTATTACTAGCCATATTTAAACCAAACTATTGTTCAAACTACAGAGATATCTGGAGCATCGACAGCTTTCATGCCTACGATATTGTATCCGCAATCTACATGATGTATCTCACCAGATACGCCGCTTGATAAATCACTTAACAGGTACATTGCTGCACCACCAACGTCTTCAAGAGTAACGTTCCGCTTCAATGGTGAGTTATATTCGTTCCATTTTAAAATGTATCTAAAGTCGCCTATTCCTGATGCGGCTAAAGTTTTCATGGGGCCAGCTGAAAGTCCGTTCACCCTTATTTTTTGATCCCCGAGGTCCACCGCTAGATAACGCACACTGGATTCTAAAGCTGCTTTAGCTACTCCCATGACGTTATAATGTGGCATAACACGCTCTGCACCGTAATAACTTAGTGTCAAAAGGCTGCCTCCGTTTGGCATAAGCTCAGCGGAGTACTTTGCGACTGAAGTGAAGGAAAAACAAGAGATGTCAAGTGTGCGTAGAAAGTTCTCTCGGGTAGTATTGATGTACTCCCCTTTCAATTCATCCTTATCTGAATACGCTATTGCATGAACCACAAAGTCAATCTTTCCCCAATCTTCTCTAATTTTATTGAAGACTGTTTCTAAGCTATGTTCATCAGTGACATCGCATTGCATTACCATCTCTGAATTAACTGATTGTGCAAGTGGTGACAATCTTTTTAGAAGAGCCTCGCCCTGGTATGTGAACGCCAGTTCAGCCCCATGGTCCGCCGCCATTTTGGCTATCCCCCATGCTATAGACCGTTCGTTGGCCACGCCCATGATAAGTCCACGTTTTCCGGACATAACTCCTAATGAACTATTCATATAAAATTCCCACTTTCCAAGGATGAACGAGATTAATTTTTAAAGTTTATCATTTAAAAGCTAAAGTAACTCTACAATAAAGTACTGAAGGTATAAATCTTAAAGACGCACAACTTTTCATTTATATTTTTTTGAAATAGGTGCACACCGGGCCTATCCTGTCCAAAGAGCAAGCTTTCTTATACAAATGACTTTATACAGCATAGATAAGTGATTGGCGAAATGTAGTCATTAAAAATTTGCCACATCTGATTATTGCTGCACGCGTCTGACGTTTCACCAGCTTCTCCATTGCAAAACAATTATTAGGTCAGACTGAATTACTTTCAGGTTAAACTAGACATTTTAGGAGATCAAAGAAAATAAAAAAAGTTAAAATACGCTTGAATGCGTTTAACTGAGCTTTACACTAGCCAATGGCTTGCTTAGTTTGCCAGGTGATTTTCGGTGAGTACTTGTTTGTTTCAGGACTAGGACCTCAAAGGTATGAATATGAGCCATCAGACGCTAGTAGAATTTATAGATGTGCAAAAAACCTATGATGGGACTGAGTTAGTAATCAAGAACCTCAACCTAAAAATTCAAAAAGGCGAGTTTTTAACACTTCTTGGACCGTCAGGGTCGGGGAAAACAACTTGTCTAATGATGTTAGCGGGGTTTGAGACTCCGACGCATGGCAAAGTTATGTTGGGGGGAGTAGAATTGAATAATGTGCCGCCTCATAAACGTGGTATTGGTATGGTCTTTCAAAATTATGCTTTGTTCCCACATATGTCAGTCTATGAGAACCTTGCTTTTCCCTTAGAAGTAAGAAAGTTCAATGCCAAAGCCGTCAAAACGAAAGTTGAAAAAGTATTAGAGATGGTCGAGTTGATACAGTTTGGGTCTAGACGACCTGCGCAGTTATCCGGTGGGCAGCAACAGAGAGTGGCTTTAGCGAGAGCATTAGTGTTTGAGCCAGATTTAGTCCTAATGGACGAACCTTTGGGGGCGTTGGATAAAAATTTAAGGGAGCAAATGCAATATGAGATTAAACATATTCATGAAAATTTAGGAATGACAGTTGTTTATGTAACACATGACCAAACCGAAGCCTTAACAATGTCAGATCGTATAGCAGTTTTTAATGACGGGATAATTCAGCAGCTAGCTCCTCCAAATGAACTATACGAGAAACCGGAAAATGCTTTTGTTGCTGAGTTTATTGGTGAGAATAATCGCTTGCAAGGAACGATAAAAGAGATCAAAGGTTCGAACTGCATAGTTGTGGTAGAAGACAACTTAATATTTGCAACTAACGTTCATGAACAATCGAAAGACAGCAGTGTCACCCTGTCATTGCGCCCAGAGAGGATAATTATTAATCCGAAAGCTGGAATCGATATGAACATTTTTGAGGCGGAAGTTTTAGAGTTAATATATCTGGGCGACCACGTCAGATATAGAATGAGTATTTGCAAAAACGATGATTTTATCGTTAAGATCCCTAATGACCATACAAATAACTCGCTGGATAAGGGGGACGTTGTCACGATTGGATGGCTGGTAACAGATTGTAGAGCTCTTAATGCTGTGTAGAGACAACCTCATCCATAACCGGCTTTGAAAACACCTCTTCGCTAATTTCTAAAGAATATTCGCAATAAACTTTGAAACGGCGTGATTAACCAACTACCGAACGCATCGGTGACTAAATAAGGAGAATAAAAATGAAACTCCCAATAATAAAGAGCGCAGTGCTAGCAGGCGGTTTAGCCTTCGGTGTCGGTTCTGCGTATGCAGGGGACGCCCTAACGGTTGTCTCATGGGGTGGTGCTTATACCAAAAGTCAAATTGAGGCATACCATAAGCCTTACACGGCTAAGTATGGCACTAAGATTCAATCCGAAGACTATAATGGTGGGTTGGCAGAAGTTCGCGCTCAAGTCGAAGCGGGAAAAATTACATGGGATGTGGTAGACCTAGAAGTCTCAGATGCGGCGCGCGGTTGTGATGATGGATTGTTTGAAAAAATTTCTGCTGGTTCATTGCCAAATGGCGTCAATGGAGCACTGCCATCTAAAGACTTTATACCTGGTGCTTTGCAAGAATGTGCAGTTGGGACCATCGTTTGGTCAACTATCTATGCTTACGATGCCGACAAGTACAAATCAAAAAAACCAACAACGATATCTGATTTTTTTGATGTTAAAAAATTCCCCGGAAAGAGGGGAATGCGCAAGGTGCCGAAGGTAAATCTGGAATGGGCATTGATGGCAGATGGCGTTGATGGAAAGGATGTCTACAAAGTATTAGCGACTAAAGCAGGTCAAGACCGAGCCTTTAAAAAGCTAGATACAATAAAAAACGATGTGCTTTGGTGGGAAGCCGGTGCTCAGCCTCCTCAAATGCTTGCTGATGGCGAGGTTGTTATGACGTCAGCCTATAATGGACGTATTTTCAATGCGGCGGTGACAGAGAAGAAGAATTTTGAGATTGTGTGGGATCGACAACTGTTTTCTTTTGACCTTTATGCGATTATTAAAGGAACTCCTAGATTAAAAGAGGCACTTCGGTATGTTCAGTTTTCGACTGCGTCTGAACAACTTGCTAATCAGGCCAGGTGGATTTCGTATGGGCCTACACGAAAGTCCTCTATTAAACTGATTTCAACCCATGCAACAGCTGGAATTAAAATGATGCCGCATATGCCCACGGCGCCAAATAATTTTAAGACTGCAGTTTTAGAAAACGCAGAGTTTTGGTCCGACAATGGTGACGAACTAAACGAGAGGTTCAACGCTTGGTTGGCAAAATAATTCATAGATAAAGGTGGGTCCATAAGGCCTACCTTTAATTCAATATATTGAACAAAAATTAATTGCTAGTGAGGTAGTCCTCTTGACAAGTATTCTCACTGCGGACGGCATCCCACTAAAAGATAGTCTGCGCAAGGCTGAAAAAGGGCGGCGTGTAAAAGCTTTCCTTCTTGTAGCCCCACTTTTACTCTTTGTACTGGTATCCTTCGTTTTTCCGATATTCGAGATGCTTTTCCGGAGCGTGGATAATCCTGTTCTGGCTAAAAACCTACCACTAACAATTGAAAAACTTCAAAAATGGGACGGAACTAATTTACCAGACCCCGAAACGTTTTTGCTTGTTGCAAAGGAATTATTAATAGCTAGAGAAAATAGCAAGGTTGGCAAGATCGCTGCTCGACTTAATTTTGAGGCAAGCGGCATGCGGAGCATGATAAATAAGACTGTTAGGAAAGTGAGGAAATATAAAGGCAATGATTATAAAAAGGCATTAATTCAGTTCGACAAAAGGTGGGGCGAGGTTGTCACTTGGAAAGTCCTTAAGCGTATAGGTCAAAGATATACAGGAGTTCAGTATCTTGCAGCTTTAGACCTGAAAGTGAAAGCGGATAACACAATAGGACTGCAATCCGAGGAAAGACGTATTTATGTAAAAATTTTTTTGAGGACAATCTGGGTAAGTTTTTTAGTAACAATTTTCTGTCTTATTTTGGCATATCCGGTATCTTTCCTGTTGGCGACGCTGCCTTTGCGAATAAGTAATATTCTTCTAATAATGGTTCTATTACCATTCTGGACATCGTTGCTTGTCAGGACCACATCTTGGATTGTTCTTCTCCAGAGGAATGGTGTTGTTAACGATATTCTAGTCGCATTGAATATAATTTCTGAAGATGGCCGCATTCAGATGATATACAACCAAACTGGTACTTTGGTGGCCATGACCCAGATACTACTGCCGTTTATGATTTTGCCTCTTTACTCAGTCATGAAAACCATCTCTCCTTCATATATGAGGGCGGCTAGATCGTTGGGCGCCAGCCCACTTACAGCATTTGTTAGAGTTTATATGCCACAAACGACGCCCGGAATTGGCGCCGGCTGTCTTCTCGTCTTTATTTTATCGATCGGTTATTATATTACTCCGGCGCTTGTGGGTGGAAGGTCAGGGCAGCTCATAAGTAATTTTATAGCGTATCACATGAAATCATCGCTTAATTGGGGTTTAGCTGCTGCATTAGGAACCATTCTCTTAGTTGCAGTCCTAATTCTTTATTGGCTATATAATAAAATTATTGGCATAGATAAAATGAAGTTAGGTTGAATAATATGGCTTTTCCTCCGTATTTAGGAATTGGTGGAAAAATAGTACACTACAGTTTCATAATTTTCTGTGGTTTTGTCTTTATCTTTTTAATTGCACCAATCTTGGTAATTATTCCCCTTTCATTCAATGCAGAACCCTATTTTACTTTTACCGAAGGTATGATTTCCCTAGAACCTCAGGCATATTCTACTCGTTGGTACTCCGATATCGCTAAGAATCCTCAGTGGGCATTCTCAGCGGCTAATAGCATAATTGTAGCGATTTGTTCGACTGTTTTAGCTACTTTTTTAGGTACGCTAGCTGCGTTAGGCCTGAGTCAGTCTCATATGCCGTATAAATCTGCAGTAATGGGAGTGCTGATATCGCCCATGATAGTACCGCTTATAATTTCCGCAGCAGGAATGTTCTTTTTTTATTCGAATATCGGATTAGCGCAAACGCTGCCCGGTTTAATTCTTGCGCATGCCGTACTAGGAACTCCTTTTGTGGTAATAACTGTAACTGCCACTTTGACTGGTTTCGATCATTCATTAACTCGTGCATCTCAAAGTCTTGGTGCGGATAGCAGAAAAACATTCTTTAAAATTCAAATGCCACTGATTTTACCTGGGGTAATTTCGGGAGCTCTATTCGCGTTCATAACCTCATTTGATGAGGTTGTAATAGTATTTTTCTTGGCGGGTTTTGAACAACGGACTATTCCTAGGCAAATGTGGGCAGGCATACGAGAACAAATAAGTCCAACCATTTTGGCAGTAGCTACTATTCTCGTAGTTGTAAGTATTTTACTTTTAACAACAGTTGAACTTTTGCGACGTCGTAGTGAAAGATTGCGTGGTATCTCTCCATCTTGAGCGAGTGAATTAATATAATAAAACAGTTGTTGCGAATGACTCGCAATTAGGCTAGTATCTTCTAAACAGCTGAGGTTTCAATTTGTATAGAGATAATTCCCTCATCCCACGCGAGACAATAAAAATGGCAGCTTTGGGAGCCTTGATTGAGCGTGAAAGAAGTTACGATGATATTGCGAATGAAGTGCGTAGCTTCATCAGTAGGATCGTTGGTCCTTCACTTGAGTTAATGGGTACATCAATTGAACTGTTAAAAGTTGAGGGCCTTATCGAGACCGTCAATGACAATGATAAAGATGATGCGTCTTTATTGCGTTTGAGTCCTGCAGGTTTACAAGAACTTAAAGAGTATCTCAGATCAAATCTTAAATCTGGGGGGTCAGAACTAAACAAACTTGTAATTGCGTTGAAATTGCGGTTCATAGATATTTTGAATGATGACGAAAGGCGGGATCAATTTCTTGCTATTAGAGATATCTATCATAACGAGAAGAGACGATTGGACGATCTTAAAAATCAAACCACTTGGTTGACTGGATTTCTATTGGAGTCAATAGAGTTAGATCTTTATGTAGTCAACAAAAGGATAGAGTGGTGTGACCAAAGAATAAAACTCCAAAAATAACTTTGCAAAACTGTTTTGCGACTAGTTATGCCTTCAAAGTATATGCTGCCCACCCGTAACAAAAATCTCTGTACCTGTAATGTAGGTACTGTCCTCCGAACACAGAAAATAAATAGTGGACGCGATGTCGTTTGGTTGTCCTAACCTATTGAGGGGGATACGTGGGATAAGAACCTCGGTATCAGGTGACAGCATAGCGGTTTCAATTTCACCGGGTGCAACTGAATTTACTCTGACTCCTAAATCGGCAAATTCATTGGCCATTTCCCTGGTGAGAGAACTCAGGGCTGCCTTGGAGGTGCTGTAAGCAGACCCTGCAAAAGGATGGATAGCATGTCCGGCTATTGAAGTAATATTGACGATTGAGCCATTACCTTTTCTCAAAGATGCTGCAAACCCCCTAGCAAGTTTTAGAGGAGCAAAAAAATTAAGTTCAAATACGCGCCTCCAAGCTTCAAGATCGCCATTTAAACATCCTAATCTTTCCTGTGTCGGTGACTTTGGAGACCATCCAGCATTGTTTACTAATGCGTGTAGTGGCTTTTCAGCGAGAAGCTCTTTAGCCTGCGTGACGAAATTGTCGAGGCTTTTCCCATCCTCAAGGTCTGCTGTGATATGATGAGACCAATTGGGGTCCCTACGGCATTCTTCTGGTGGCTGTTCTCGGGAGCAAGTGATAACTTCCCAATTTTTTTTGCTAAAGAAGCTGACCGTAGAATGCCCGATTCCGCGGCTTGCCCCAGTCAAAATAACTGTTTTTAGTTCGCTAACCATATCAATACATTACACAAATTTTGGATATGGTTAAAGAAGGTTTTTTGTTGTTCCCCCACCCCCTTATAACTTATAAGGAGGGGCGCTGGTCATGGATATAATCTTGTTTTAGTCCACGCATCGTCTATCGATTGCCGTTCAAAGATAAATCGATCATGTAATCTAAATTCGCCATCTTGCCAAAATTCTATCCTTTTTGCTTTTATACGGTTGCCACTCCAGTGGGGTGGTCGAGGTATTGTCTCTTCATTGTATTTTTCTTCAAAAGTTTTGAGCCGTGCTAGCAAATAATCTCTGGACTCTAAAGGCTTTGACTGCATAGATGCCCAAGCGCCAATCCTACTGAGTCGCGCTCTACTGTTGAAGTATTCATCAGCTTCTTCGTCACTTACTTGAAAAACTTGTCCCTCTATTCGTACTTGCCTTTGGAGGCTTTTCCAGTGGAAGCAAACGGCTACATTAGTATTGCCCTTAAACTCATTCGCTTTGCGACTTTCTAGATTCGTGTAAAACACGAAGCCATCCGGATCAAATCCCTTAAGCAGGACCATTCTGACGGAGGGCATTCCATTTTTATCTACGGTCGCTAGAGACATGGCATTAGGATCATTGATTTCACTCTTTTGTGCGGTTTCATACCATTCACCAAACAGTTCAATTGGGTTCATGGTCAAAGGCTCGAACATCAGTGTTTCTCCACATCTACCTATAAGCAACAAAAATTACGAACCTTTTAGAGGCCTGGATCACTTGATACTAGAGAATTTCCTGCCAATGGGATAAGAATAGAAAACTAAATTAAAATGGGGTTAAAGGATACCTTTAATAGGTACTTTTTGATATTCTATGGTAGTCTCACGACAAGTGCCTTGTCGATCTGATAGCAATTTTGAAAAGGAATTTTTTGATGTTTTCGCGTTTGGCTGTAGTTTTTCTTTTGATAGTGGGGCTGGTTGGCTGTCAAACAACTCAGGGTGAGGGGACAAAGCAGCGAGTAGGTACAATTTTAGGTGGTGTAGCTGGAGCTGTCACTGGTTCGCAATTCGGTAAAGGTTCCGGTAGAGTTGCAGCTGGTGCAGCTGGTGCCTTGTTGGGTGCATTTCTTGGCAACCAGATAGGGTTGTCATTAGATCGAGCAGATAGACTTGCGATGCAGAAAACTACAACAACTGCCTTAGAAACTAGTAAAAGCGGTACGGCAGTGGCGTGGCGAAATCCAGATACGGGGAATAGAGGAACCGTAACACCTAAACCGGCCTTTAAAAACAACAATGGTCGATATTGTAGAGAATTCCAACAAACCGTTACAATAGGGGGACGAACCGCTGAGGCATATGGGACAGCGTGCAGGCAGCCGGATGGAAGTTGGCAAATTGTTAGATAATATTCTTTATGTTTTAGAGAGTGCTACTTACTAAAATGCTGTTGCTTAAAAGTAAGACAAATGACTGACCCCTACAAAACATTAGGATTGGGCAGAGAAGCGAGTGCAGCTGAAATAAAAAGTGCTTATCGGAGGCTCGCAAAAAAGCATCACCCAGATTTAAATCCCGGGAATGCGGAGCGGTTTAAAAACATAACGGGTGCCTACGATATTCTCTCAAATCCTGAGAAAAAGAAAAAATTTGACCGTGGACAGCTAGATCCTGCTTCTGGCGCAGAGAGGCCAGGGGCTGGCTTTTGGGGCCAGTGGGGTGGCGCTCAAAAGACTGGTAAGTCTTTTAACTTTGATGAATTTGACGGAACCAATAACGATATATTTTCGAGTTTTTTCAGAAACGCTAGAGGAGATATTCATGGGCGTTCTGACACTGGCAATTACAGAAAAAACGCAGCGAAGGAAAATAACAAACCCAAAAACACAAACTACAAACTTACAGTGCCATTTGCCGAGGCCACGCTCGGTATAAAAAAACACGTCACACTTTCCGATGGAAAAGTTGTAAATATGTCAATTCCACCAGGAACTGAAACTGGAACAAAATTACGGTTGAAGGGTCAGGGAAGGGTTTCCGACAAAAGTTCAAAAAAGGGTGATGCGGTTATAGAAATTACTGTTCAGGATCATGAATACTTTGTTCGGAAGGACCAGGACATTCATATAGATATTCCCATTAGTTTACCCGAGGCTATATCCGGTGCAACAATTATTGTTCCAACTATTTACGGTAACGTTACCTTAAAGGTCCCTATTAACTCCAACAGCGGATCAATTTTAAGGTTGAAAGGGAAGGGTGTCCCAAAATCAAAGGAAAAAAATCTTGGTGATCAATACATTCGTTTGCAAGTTGCTTTGCCGGATAAAATCGACAATGAATTGAAGGATTTCATAGAAAACTGGGGAAAGCAAAATGAATATAATCCGAGACAAAAGGTAAAAATCACATGATAAAAAATTGCGGCTAATTTTAGTGGCTGGAACTTATTGTGTTCAAAAAGAGCTCAGGCAATAGTCTAACTAGAATAAGAAAAAGGCGCCCTCTAGGTTCTAGAGGTGGAAGAGTTGCTTCACGGCGAAATTTAAAGCTTGTAATAGAGAGCGAGGATGATAGAGAGGGAATTTCTAATTCTGAAATGTTATCGGGGCAAATTTGGGACCGTTTAGGTTCTAAAGGCCGATTTGCTGCAATATCCATTTTAATAGCAATATTTATGGCGGCTTCGAAAATTTACTATGATAGATCACAGGTTGATAGACTTGTTTTTATAGATAAAACGAGCCAAGCCCAAAATAACTTGGGTAAAGCGTTGTATCAGGCAAATTGCGCTTTTTGCCACGGGGATAAGCTCCAGGGTCAACCGCACTGGGATAAAATATATATTGAGGGAAAACGACCGGCGCCTCCATTGAACGCTTCTGGAAATATAACGTTGCTTTCAAACCGAGAGCTTTTTGAAGTTACGAAGTATGGAGGTCAACCCTTTGCCCCGCCAGGCTATATAAATGAGATGCCGGCTTTTGAAATGCTTCTAAAAGATAGTGAGATCTGGGCTATTTTAGCTTTTTTGAGGGCGGAATTTTAGATGTAGTGATATTATAGATAGAGAAGCTTTTGTTCGACCTTTGAAATTGGAGCAGAAAAATGGTTAAGGACTTTAATGACAATGATATCCAAGAGATCGTTAACTTACTTGGACAGTATTTTGACGGTCTTTATGAAGGAGATACGAACAAGTTTGAAAATGTTTTCCATGAAAGTGCGCATCTTTATTCATCAGATGGCACAAAGATTGACGATTGGGAAAGGTCGTTCTATTTTGAGATGATTAAAAATCGTCCATCTCCATTGTCGCAGAACTTACCTCGGCATGATAAAATCGTTTCGGTAAACAAATCTGGCCCATCAACCGCAATGGCGGTAGTTAATTGTGCTATCCCACCAAAGTATTTCACCGACTATTTAACAATATTGAAAACTTTAGATGGTTGGAGGATTATTTCAAAAACGTTCCATACTGATATTCACGATTAAAATAAAACGATCATTTTGCATCGTCTAACATCATTTTATTTAAACGTAAGCGCAATGCGTTGAGCCGAATAAACCCATGGGCGTCAGCATGATCGTAATCGGCAGCTCCTTGCTCAAATGTTACATAATCCGCTGAATAGAGACTTTTCTCGGACTTTCTTCCGACAACAATCGTGTTACCCTTATATAACTTTAAGCGAACGGTGCCATTGACATTTCTTTGGCTAAAATCTATCGCTGATTGAAGCATCTCCCGTTCAGGTGAATACCAAAATCCATTGTATATAAGTTCAGCATAACGAGGCATTAATTCATCTTTCAAGTGTGCCATGCCTCGGTCCAGAGTTAAACTTTCAATGGCGCGATGAGCGACATGTAAAATTGTGCCGCCCGGCGTTTCATACAAACCGCGATTTTTCATACCAACAAACCGGTTTTCTACTAAATCGAGACGTCCTATACCATTTTCCTTTCCAAATTGATTTAGTTGCGACAGGAGGTTGGCTGGGCTAAGAGCTGTGCCATTAATGCTGGTTGCATCTCCCTTATCAAAACCAATTTCAATATAAGTTGGTTTATCGGGTGCATCTTCCGGAGCTATAGTACGCGAATAAATAAACTCTTCTGCCTCAATCCAGGGATCTTCCAAAATTTTTCCTTCACTAGACGCATGTAGAAGGTTGGCGTCTACGGAAAATGGTGCTTCTCCGCGCTTATCTTTTGCTATAGGAATTTGTCTCGACTCTGCGTACTGGATTAAGTCCTGGCGCCCCTGAAAATCCCATTCGCGCCAGGGGGCTATAATTTTTATATGTGGATTTAATGCATAGTAACAAAGTTCAAAGCGGACCTGATCGTTTCCTTTACCGGTTGCGCCGTGGGCAACAGCATCGGCGCCTGTAATTTTTGCTATTTCAATTTGTCTTTTAGCTATAAGCGGTCGAGCAATGGATGTTCCAAGAAGGTACGTACCTTCATAAACTGTATTGGCTCTGAACATTGGAAAAACAAAATCCCGAACAAATTCTTCTCTCAGGTCCTCTATGAAGATTTCCTTTATCCCTAGCAGTTTTGCTTTTTCGCGAGCAGGCTCTATATCCTCTCCCTGTCCAAGGTCAGCTGTAAATGTGACAACTTCACAACCATAGTTCTCTTGGAGCCATTTAAGGATAATAGATGTGTCCAACCCCCCGGAGTAGGCAAGAACCACCTTCTTTACTTCGTTGCTCATGTTATCTCCAAATTCTATCATTGTAACAAATTTTTCAGCGGCATGGGAGTATAGGGATAAGTGTCAAAAACGCCACACCTAGTTTTCTTTTTACTTAGCAAAATTCAACCAAAATTCGTTCTTGGTTTAGGAACTAGCTAGCACACGCCCTGCTTTTAAGGACAGAGATCTCCAGGTGCTTCCTAAGCCAAGTAGGATCATAATTAATAAACTTATTCCAAGCGTAAATACAATAACACTAAAGTCTATTTGAAAGTCACTGCGCATAATTTTCGTAAGTATAAGCCAACTTATTATCACCGATATAACAGTCGCGAGCACAGCGGAAATGCAAGAAAGCAGAAAATACTCACTCAAATACAAAAAAAGTATCCGCATTCGCGACATACCAAGTACTTTATAAATTGTTGCGTCATATCTTCGTTTTTGCTGTTGGGTCGCAAGAGCACTTGCTAGGACTAGGATACCGCTTATAAGTGTGAAAGCTGAGGTGGTCCTGATTGTAAATCCAACCGTGGAGATGATGTCTTGCGCATTTTTGATTGCGTCTTTCACACTGATCGAAGAGACATTAGTCAGAGTATCTGTCACCTTATTGCGAACTTTCTCGGCGACACCTATCCCCGAGGCGTAGACGGCCGCTACTATACTATGGGGAGCTGCTTCCAGGGTTCCTGGTGAGAATATGAAAACAAAATTCATCTGAAGATTGGACCAATCGATATAACGCAGATTTGCTATTTTTGCTTTGATCTCTCTTCCTAAAATATTGAACGTGATAGTATCCCCTATGTCTAAATTAAGACCACGGGCGACATTAGCTCCCATTGAAATAAGAGGTTCCCCCGAGTAGTCGTCTGGCCACCATTTTCCTGAGACTATTTTTGCGTTTGCTGGCTTTTTAGAGGCATATGTTAGCCCTCTATCCCCTCTAACAGCCCAGGCTATATCTTGCCGTGGCTTCACATTTTTAGTTGGTGTACCATTAATGGCTACCACACGTCCTCTAGTCATTGGTGTCTTCTCCACCTTTGTAACGCCCGGCGAGGTATCTACTAGCTGCATAAAGGTCTCATTTTGATGCGGTTGTATATCTATAAAAAAGTACGCAGGGGCTACCTTCGGTATATCGCTCCTGAGCCGTCTACTCAAATTTTCTTCTACCAAAGCGACTGTCAGTAACAATGTTAAACCACAGCCAAGGGATAAAATAATTCCGGTTGTTAGATTTCCTGGGCGAATGATGTTTGATAGTACCAGCCGGAAAAAACTTAGCTGTAAGTGCGTTAATTTAAAACACAAGAATTTGGTTGCACTGGAGCCCAGCAAAAACATACAAAACAGCACAGCGACGCCGATTACAAAGAAAAAGGTGAGTCTCTGGTCGTTGTTATTCAGGATGGATATTAGCGCTAAGCATAAGAAAGCTCCTGCAACCCAAATCAAAAACTTAGTTGGGGTTTTAGAGATATCACGCGTTGTGGAGGATCGAAATAAATAGCCGGGTTTTATCCGTGTCGTTTTTGCTAACGGTAACAGTGTAAAAATAAAAGTAATCAGAAATCCGTAAACAAAGCCAAGAACAAGAGGTTTAAAGAAAATAGTGGAGGGCAACGTAATTGGTATCGCTTTTGATATCAAATCCGACGCTGCCTTAGGTATTAAAGCTCCTATAGCAATGCCGACTATAATACAAAAAACGCCCACCACTAGCATTTGAGTAAAGTAAATTTGGAATACTAGTTTGTCGTCGCCACCCAAACATTTTAATGTCGCGATCGCAGAAACGCGTTGTTCCAAATAGTTTCTAGCAGAGTTCCCAATACCCAATCCCCCTACGATTAGCGTAGTAAAGGCAATGAGCGTTAAAAATTGGGTAACTTGATTATTAAAACGATCGAAGCCAGGTACCGCGTTGTCGGTTGTTCTTATTCTCCAACCAACGGATGGGTATTTTTCATTGAGGCTCTTGATAATTTGGTCGGCTGAGGCGAGCCCCTTTAGACGAATTTTGTAGATGTATTTTATGAGGCTACCCTCAACGAGGAGTCCGGTTTTTTGGAGTGCTTCAGAGTGAATAAGAACGCGTGGGCCGAATGTTGTAAAACGAATGATCCGGTCGGGTTCACTCTCTAACTCCGCTGTAATAACGAAAGACGTATCTCCAATTTGTATTTGGTCCCCGATATTAAGATTTAATCGCTGTAATAAAGCCTTGTCCACAATTGCGCCAAAATTTCCTGCAGTCGGTCGTAGAGCAGAGTCGAGAGCAATATTAGGTTTCAGAGTAAGTGTGCCCACCAGCGGATAAAAATCGTCCACAGATTTAAGTTCAACAAGTGTTCGTTTTTCGCGTTGTAATGGGCGTGCCATTGCCCGCAAAGTATTTAACTCGGAAATATATCCTATTTGCTCTAGAAAATTTATAATTGTTGGTGAAAGAGGACGGTGCGAAAGCTCAATTGATATGTCGCCACCTAGGAGACTACGCGCGTTATTATCTACTCCCGACGATAAACTTGCTGAAATTGACCCAATGCCCGTGATTGTTGCAACGCCAAGTATCAAACATGCTGCAAATATCTTAAAGTTACCTTTGGCACCTCTCAATTCTCGTAAAGCTAGCGTTACATAAATTGGCAGCCAAGTTTGAACGATATAAAACATTGATAGTTCTCTATGTCAGTTTTCTAAGAGTAGGCCGTCTAGCATAGAGAGGGTGCGGCTACATTTTTTTGCAAGATGTTGATCATGTGTAATGAGTATAAGTGTAGCTCCATATGAAGCTTGAAGGTCGAAAAGAAGATTTATGGTCGCCTCGCCAGTCTTTTCATCTAAGTTACCGGTCGGTTCATCAGCAAGTAGTATTTTTGGCTTTTTGACAAAAGCACGTGCAATGGCAATGCGCTGCTGCTCACCTCCTGATAATTGGTCTGGGTAATGTGTCTCTCGATCTAATAAATTGACAAGTTCGAGCCCTTTTCGTGCTTGAGAAAACGCATGTTTCTCTCCAGCCATCTCAAGCGGCAGTGCTACGTTCTCTAGGGCTGTCATATTCGGTATTAATCTAAAGGCCTGGAATACAATACCGACGTTATCTCGTCTAAATCGAGCAAGTTGATCTTCTGAAAGATTAGTGAGATCGTTATTTGAAATGAGAATTTTTCCAGAACTTATTGCTTCGATTCCGGCGATCACCATTAAAAGTGAAGTCTTACCAGCGCCTGATGGGCCAACTATACTTACACTATCACCTGCACATATTTTTAAATTAATGCCTTTTAATATGTTTACTTTACCCGCGCCGCTTTCAAGATCTAGCTTTACTTTATCTAAAGTGATCAGGGGAACATCCTCCTTTTGATGGATGTTCCTAGTATTTATAGAGGCCATATCGTAAATTTTTCCTTCGCTTGTCTTTACCATTATCACTTATAAGTTTGTAGGAGCAGAAGCAAGAAGATATGGGATCAAATAGATGCAGATCAAACAAATATTTTTAGTTCTTTTCTTTGGCGGGCTCGTCTCATTGCATGTTTTGACGCCCTGGGGGTGCCAAGCTAAAGAAATTAAAATTCTTGCGCTTGGTGATTCTTTGATAGCGGGCTATGGACTTGATGAAAAAGATCACTTTACAACGCAGTTACAGAAAAAACTAAAAAACGAAGAGTTTGATGTCAGGCTAATAAATGCAGGTGTGTCGGGGGATACAAGTGCCGGAGGCCTCACGCGTCTTGAATGGTCCCTGGCCAGTAATCCAGATGCTGTAATCTTGGAGTTAGGAGCTAATGATGGACTTAGAGGGATTAACCCTTCGACAACTAAAAAAAATTTAGCAAAAATCTTGAGGCAACTTCGGTTGAAAGATATTCCGGTGTTGTTTGCTGGTATGCTTGCTCCACCCAATTTGGGCAGAGAGTATGGTTCTAAGTTTAATCAGACATACCAAGACCTAGCACAAGAATTCGATGTTGTTTTTTATCCGTTTTTTCTTGACGGAGTTGCTGGCGTACCAGAACTTAATCAGCTAGACGGTATTCACCCGACAGGGGAAGGCATAGCCGAAATTGTTATGAGGATTAAGCCTTACGTCAAAAAGTTATTGTCGAAAATTAAAACATCAAAATCCGATAGTTAGGATATGAAAAGACTCTTTATCGCGCTCAGTTTCCCGAGTGATATAGTGGTGAAATTGACAGAGCTACAATCTGGCCTAAGAGGAGCAAGATGGGAGCCGTCCCAAAATTTACATTTAACCTTGAGTTATATTGGCGAAGCTTCAAATATTTTATTAGAAGATTTAACAGATGTGCTAAGCGGTTTGGCTGTGGGAGCATTTTGCATGCAGTTGAGAGGTATAAATCATTTCACGTCAAAAGGCCGTAGCAAATCTATCTGGGTTGGCGTTGCAGAAGAACCGGGCCTCTTTTCTCTGCAAAGTAAGATAAAAAATTGCCTACAAATAAACAGAATTCCCACAGATAAACGTCAGTTTAGCCCACACGTAACACTAGCAAGACTTAAAAATATGCGCCCAGAAGACACGGCAGGGTTTATTGCATTTAACAATCTTTTTAAAACAAGATCTTTTCGGGTTGAAAGCTTCACACTTTTCGAGAGCATTTTAACGAAGGAGGGCTCTACTTATTTACCCTTAGAAAAGTTTCGACTGATTTGACGCGTGCACCAAAAATAGGCTTACCGATTGTCTTCAAATCCTTTAAGGGTAGCGGTGAGATTGTCACCTAAAATAGGCGATATGTACCCCCCCTCTTGCACAAGAATGGTAGGTAACTTCGCACTGGCGATTACCTTGCCAAGCTCCAAAAATCCTTTTGTTGTTAATGCTAAAAAGGCTAATGGGTCTTCTTCTGATGCATCTAAACCAAGTGCAATGATTAGAATTTGAGGCTTAAAGTCTTTTATTTGTCCTAGTGCTTTTTGTAAGACCCTCATATATTCAAGATCGGCTGTACCTCTGGAGAGAGGGTAATTGATATTAAAGTTTTTGCCATTGGCAAGGCCAACTTCTTCTTCATAACCTGCAAAGAAGGGATAATATTCAGATGGGTCGCCGTGAAGAGAAACAGTCAATACATCCGAGCGCTCATAGAAAATACCCTGCGTGCCGTTTCCGTGATGAACATCTACATCAAGAATAGCAATCCTTGAGAATCCTTGCTTTAAAAAGAAATTCGCGGCAATTGCGCAGTTATTAAGAAAGCAAAAGCCTCCCGCCTGGTCTGCATAAGCATGATGTCCAGGTGGACGGCAAAGACTGTAAACAAAGTTCTCGTGCTCATTATTTTGATGCCGATCAAGCAGATTAGAGGCTGCAGCTATCACGGTATCTGCCGAGGCTTTGGCTCCCTCCCAAGTTTTTGCCCCGATGGGACAAGCGGTATCAGCCTGATAGTATCCAGCGGCTGAAACAATTGCACTTGGATTTGCGTTCATGTTTCTACCTGGATGAACATTAGGAATAATTTCCTCACTGCTTCCCTCCAAAATCGACCATTGCTGCCAGCCGTTCTTAAGAAAACCAATGTAAGCCTCGTCATGAATATCTAAAGCGGAATGATAATGTTCTGAAAAAATCTCGGTAATTGTATGTCCCGCATTCTCAGCGGCAGTTCTTAATATATCAGCTCGCTCTGCTCTTTCTGGACTTTGAATGACGTGACCTCTACTTATGAAGGTCTTGGGTGAGTGGCTTTGTGTCTTCGGGGAAAAAAATATTTTCATAAAAAGAGCTTTGCTGTTTTTTGTATTTTCTACAAATCACATTTCCACGCCCGGCGGTTGCATGCGGCTTGTATTGTATTTCTTAGTAGCACGGCTATAGTCATTGGGCCAATCCCCCCCGGAACAGGAGTGATTGCTTCTACTCGATTTTTAGCTTCGTGGAATGCTACATCTCCGACTAACTTCATTTTACCAGGTCCTTTTTCTGGTGCTGCGATACGGTTTATACCGACGTCTAAAACCACCGCTCCTTTTTTTATAAAGTCCTTCGTAATCATTTCCGGTTTCCCAACCGCGGCAATCAGTATATCGGCCCTTTGGCAAATTTCCTCGAGGTTGTTGCTTTTAGAATGAGCGATGGTTACCGTACAACTTTCTCTCAACAATAAGGCGGCCATGGGTTTCCCAACTATATTAGAGCGGCCGATAACAACTACATTTTTTCCAGTTAGTTCATCAAAATGATCTTTTAGTAACAAAAGGCATCCTAGCGGCGTGCATGGCACAAGTGCGTCACCACCTGTGGCGAGGCGGCCCGCGTTTATTATATGAAACCCGTCCACATCCTTTTCAGGATCGATAGAATCAAGAACTTTTTGTGAATCTATATGATTTGGAAGGGGGAGTTGGACCAAGATCCCATCCACTTCTGGGTCGTCATTTAATTGTTTGATTACTTTTAAAAGATCATCTTGCTGTACAGTGCTTGCCAGCTTATGTTCGTATGAACGCATCCCGCATTCTTTAGTTTGGATACCCTTGTTTCGAACATATACTTCGCTCGCTGGATTATCCCCAACAAGTACTACAGCAAGACCCGGCACGTTGCCATATTCTTCTCGCAAAATGGACACGATACCCTTCAATTCATCTCGTAGATTTTTAGCGAAGACCTTGCCGTCTAATATTTTTGCCACGGGAAATCACCTTTCATTTTTAATCAAGTTTCCTGATAGTAATATTGATGAACCAATAAAACCAAAAAAAATTAATCAGGAAAACGTAAATCAAATTCCTGTGCGTAAAATTAGTGGTATATTGTTGGTGAGTATTTTGTGCGTTGATTGAATATGACCAGACGCTTTTTATAATCTGCTGAAAGTATGTATCTCGGTGATCAGCCTTCGGCTAGGCATTACATCAGTTTAGCTAAGTCCACTACAATCAAGTTTCGAATAAAAATTAGTGCTAATACCAAAATAATTGGCGATACGTCTATACCGCCAAGATTTGGTAAAATGTTCCTGATTGGTCGGAGGACTGGATCAGTGATTTTATATAAAAAATCAACGACTAAATAAACTAGACGGTTTTGTGTATTAACAACGCCGAAGTGAATGAGCCACGTTAGGATAACGAATATAAAAAGGCACCACAAATATAGGCTTATTAAAGAATCAACTAATTGTATTATCGCGAACATTATCGAAATCCATCCTTTAGTATAAGGTAGTAATTAGGAGCATTCTCATCAAGTCTTTGCTGCAAACAATTTTTTCCTGTTTAGACAGCGCTTATTTTGATACTAGTTTTGAGTTTGGCTTATGATTTTGAATGGCAAAACTGCCACCTCACAAATATTATGGACGTTGACCACGATGGTATTATCTTCGGTTAGCTAGCGGTAATTTCTAGGTCGAATAGGGGAGCATGTTGCTGTGCTCCATATACATCGCTATCTCCGGGTGATCCGGCAATGGTGTGTCGTGGAATAGTGATTTTAATTGCTAGAGCCACCTCAAAAGCAATAATTTCAACTTGATTGTCACTTAGGTTGTATAGCGAAGCTATCCTGCGAGGAGACAGCACTCCTGAATTAAAAACTGTGCGGTACGCTTCTTCATTATCGAACATTATGTCTAAAGTTAGCAAAAGGGCACCAGCATTTTTTGACCGAATAACCTTTGCTAGTTCACGTAGTCTAGCCATTGAGTCTCTCTTTCGGAGGGTCGTTTGGTATGATGAACTCCATTCGAACTGTCTCCATCGGATCGTTGCATTCCATAACATGCCATATATTGAATTCATAGACTTCGCCTGCCGATAAATCGGAAGGCGAAAAAGGGATAGCTAGGTTGCCGGAGATGCACATTCTGCCAGGAAAATCAGTATGAAGAAGACTGTACCGCGCCTTTGCGCAAACCGCCTTGCTTGTATCTTGATCGTTGGCTACAACATCAACCAAAATGCCAACCTCATGCGGACTCTGGTCACTTAGCGGTTCATTCGCTCCCATGACGGCATCTTTTCCGTAGACTTTGATATTTAGCGTGTAGTTTTCTTTTTCAATGCCAATAGCTTTTGAGTCTCTTTCAACTCTGGTTTGGCAGGATTCGATAAATTTATTTATTCCACTTACTAGTATTGGATCCCGAGTTCCCGCAAAAAAAACTGTCCTAAATCCTAATTTTTTTACACCCTCTATCTTTACGGTATATGTACTTGACGGTTCCCATTTGCTTCCGGATACCCTCACGACCCTGTCATCTATTTGCTCGAAAGTTGCGGATTTTGTAATTAACGTTCCACTGGGTTCTTTAAGTTCGTATGGACTTGGGTTTTCATATAAAGTGTGAGCTGCTACTCTCGTTCTAGTGCAACGACGATCCGGATGTCCCGGTTCGATAGTGAAATAATCATGGTAGATGGTTCCTATTACACAATCCTGACCCTCCCGTGGTTCAATTACCTGAGCACCACATTCTATTATTTTCCCCATGTGCCATGCCAATCCGGGATCAGCACCTCTCATTAGAGGGAGAGCCGCATATATTGCTGCGTCACTAGAACGGCCAGCGATAACGATGTCAGCTCCTTCCACAACTGCCTGCTGGAAAGGCTCCGCGCCAATCATGGAGACAACTTTGTGGGTTTCATCAGCATCATTTTCATTTAAATTTTTGATAGGGCCTAACGGGCTAATTTTCCCAGAATTTATTTTTGATACTAATTGCTCGGGCCTGAGCTCAGTTCTTAAAACTGCTACTTTGGGATAAATGTTTTGCTCGTCACAGATTTCACGGATTATCTCAAGCGTCCAGTCTATCTGTTTGTCTGACCCGCTTCCTCCTGCGGACCCTATAAATACGGGTATTTTTTCTTGTGTTCCGCCTCTTATCATTAATGACAAGTCACGCTTAACAGCTATTCTGGACACAAACGGAGTACCACTGCCTAAGTAATAGGGCCCTGGGTCTGCGGAACCCGCATCGCATGCGATTAAATCGACACCTAGATCCAGCCCGTGATTGAAGCCTTCTTCGGTGAAGCCATAACCGAGCATGCCCGACGCTGCCATGATTTTTATTGGACGCATGATTCTACCCTTAATAAGATAAAAGTTTTAATAAAATGTACAACTGCTTTGCAAGGTCAGTTTTGTCTTCATCCTGATTCATTTATCTCGAAATTCCCCACATGAAACGGGGAGTTTTAACGCGTTTTAGTATCTTCCCAGGTTTCCGCATGCGATGAATACGAATCTTCTCCGAATGAACGTTCATTGTCCCAAACATTTTTAGGCATAGGTAATCCATCGAAATCGTCTTCTGACAGCACGCCGTCTGGATCGATGTTTAACTTTTCTCTAAGCAAAAGTATGATTTGACGGGTGTGTTGTCCCGAATGCCATCCTGTCCTTTCGAGGACCTCATGCAACGTTACTTCGCCGTAATAAACATTTCCAGGTTGAGAAAAGTCAGTGGTGTTGCCCTCTCTGTCCCACCAAGTATTGAACCGAACTATAACCTGATTGCCAAATTCAATTAATGCACTTGTGCTATTTATTTCACTAGGCAAAATTGATTTTAAGGCCTCATAAGTATATGGAGCATCATGCTCAACCCTGTCTAAAAAAACATTTGGGATGCTCAATACATGGTAAACAAGTTGCCGGTAGGATCGTGGCCTTCCTGGGAGTACTTCGTCCAATTTGTTTTCTGGGATTTGATTTAAATACCTGATCGCTGCGCTTAGAATGACTATTACTTTATTTTTAATTTCTTCTGGCGGGAGCATTTTATGTCCGCCATATTCAAAACCGGCCACTCTTGCGACGTCTTTAAAAACCGCACCGTTGGCCCAGTTTTTACCTCTTGCTACGATAGGGACGAGCTTTAAGCCTAGCGCCTTCAGCTCCTCAAACCCAGAATCGTCTTCCAATACGTTTACAGATTGAAATGCTGCACCATGTTCCAGCAGGAACTCTTTTGTTTTTAAACAGCTAGAACACCCTGGCTGCCAGTAAACTTTCAGTGGCTCTAATGTTTCTTCTGTAATATTTCCTAGATTATCTTGGGGCATTTTTTTTCCTAAAATTTAGACATCAATAAAACGAGCACTGTAGAAAGTTGGTCGAAATACAACCAATATAATCTTATCTAATATATTTTTGCCTTGTAAAGTTGAAGTAAGAAATTTAGGCAAGCTTTTTTTTATTCTGCCTTATTAATGATTTGCTCACCAAAACGAAGGATATTTGTCTCCATTTCGGGTAATAGACCATCTAAGGGTACCACAAGTCTCTGAATTCCTTGCTCATGTTTATTTTTTATTTCCTTTAATGCCTCCTCAGATGGGTTTGTCAAGAGCTCCGGGCAACCTGTCATTATTTCTATTTCGTCTGGTTCTCTTCCTATCTCATACATCTTTTCCCATAATAAACTCAAAATCGGCTCGAGGTCATTTTGCATTCCAGTAGCTGGAAAAAAACCATCACCAAATTCTGCTGCACGTGTAACGGCTCTTGCGGAATGGCCGCCGATAATTATCGGAAGGTTTTTGCCGATAGGTTTTGGGTTGCAATTCACGCTATCAAAGTTGATGAATTTTCCTTTGAATGTTGCCGCGTCTTCTCGCCATAATTTTCGCATAGCCTGTATATATTCATCCGTCCGCTCGCCTCGATTTCTAAACTGTACATTTAGAGCATTAAACTCTTCTATTAACCATCCCACTCCGATGCCAAGCTCAATACGGCCACTTGTCAATCTGTCAATTGTTGCAAGATGTTTTGCCAGAATAACTGGGTTACGCTGAGGAAGAACAAGAACTCCGGTTATCAGCTTTAGTTTTCTGGTGACTGCTCCAATAAATGTAAGCCAGGCTAGCGGATCTGGCCAATCTGTTTTTTCATTTCCTGGTAATCGGCCTGTTTTGCTGTAAGGGTATTTTGTAGAATAATTTGACGGAATAACCACGTGTTCAACGGCGATAACAGATTCAAAACCCGCGGTTTCAGCTGCTATTGCTAATTTTTTTGCCTCGGTTGGATCGGGGCAAATCAAGTTTCCGAAATGCAGAGAAAATTTCATAAGTGATCCATCTTTCGAAAGGATATTGGATGCTCAATTTGGGTGCCTAGGTAACTTTTTTGTGAACGGATATCATTCATGGATTTGAACAGTTCATATCAGTAAAAAGTATTAGTTCTGTTGATTCAATCTTAAACCTTAATTATGTTGTTTATGAAAAAACGACTTGTCGATACGGTTGCTACCTTAGAGACTAAATTATTATGGCTATTACCCCTATAACAGGAAGCTCTGAGTTTTTTAAATCGTTAAGAAGTATAAACTCGGCCAAAAAATCGTCCAGCCGTGCAATCAACCGTCTGGCACTGGGTGGAAGTGCGAATGATAAATCAATCACTGCTGAGAAGATAACAGACCAAACATTTCGCAGTAAATTAAGGGTGTCTTCAATATTGACACAAAATCTGGGGAATGCGCGTGGCACTGTTGCAGTGGCTCAAGCCGGAGTAAAAAACGTTTCAGAATTAGCGGTGGTCATTCAGGATAAACTTATATCCTTAGCAAACTCCAGTAATTCTGAAAGCGAGAAGAGATCCCTGACAACTGACCTCGAAAATTTATTAAATCAAGCAGAGGGTTTCATTGGGGACAGCGAGTTTAATTCGGTCAATCTTATAAGTGCTAACGGAAAAGACCTGAATGTAGTTGCAACGGAAACTGGTGAGGGCTTAACTATAACGTCTCAATCCTCTCTCGGGTCAGTCATTAATTCGTTATCTGCTGCAATAAAAAATGGCAGTAGAATAAGCGATCCAAATTCAATCCTCCAGAGTGAATTTAAGCTATTCGAGGCAGCTTTGGCAGAAGCAAGCACGGCATTAGGGGTGGCTGATAAAGCGGTAAGTTTAAGGCAAAGAAGTCTCCAAGATTTCAATGAGACGTTAATAAAGAATCTTGGTAATGTATTGGAAAGTGATGTTGAACGCGAAGGCGTTCGCATTACAGCCCAAAGTGTTCAAACTCAATTATCAAGACAAACTTTGGCTATATCAAATGGCAACCCGAGTAGTGTTATAAAATTATTCAAATAAGAAAAATTTAATTTTGGTAGGGTTTGAGCCTTTCCAAGTGTTCTGCGTATTTCTCATGTGCCTGCAATGATGTGATTGCTTAGCGTGCCTATGCCGCTAATAGAAACGTTACACACATCTCCTATCTTTAAGTTTTCTGAGTGGCCTTCCGTACCCATCCAGATCATATCCCCTGGAACCAACGTCAAATACTTAGACATGGTGCTTATGAACTTTTGCACCCCAAAGATCATGCTGTTTGTTTCAAAAGATATTACTTCACGATCATTCACCGTAACTTTAGTTACTAAACTATTGAGATCTACATCAGTTTCAATCCAAGGACCCATAGGCTTGAAAGTATCTGAATTTTTTGCGCGCCACATCGTTCTATCTTCCCTCTGCCATTTTCGCTCACTGATGTCGTTGCCTATACTATATCCAAAAACAATATTGAGTGCTTCATCCTCCGATAGGTTTTTACCTTTTTTTCCAATTATAACGACTAGCTCCCCCTCATATTGAAACTCTTCTGAGGACTCTTTGGGTTTGATTATTGGTTCGCCATCTGCGATCAAAGCATTATTAGCTCGGTAACCAACATGCGGCTCATCCGGAATATTGGGTTCTCGATTGTTTGCTCTTGCCTGCTCTATTACGTGTTGCGCATAGTTTAAGCCGGCTGCATAAAACGTTTTGGGTTCCAGCGGCACCATAATTTTGGCATTGGGCAACTTGATTTCTTCGCCTGTAAGTTCGATTGTTTCAAAAAGATTTCCTCGGACAAGAGAGATAATATCGTTGTTAATAATACCATATGATGGCCCGTTCTGTGTTTTTACTCTGACCCAACGCATTTTACTCTCCATTAGCATCAATTTTTGATATCTAGAAAGAATAGGCATAAAACGATTTTAATAAAGATATTACTGCAAGCTTCTTTTTTTCCGGTTTGAAGGCATATTAGTGAATATCAGAAAGTGTTGGTGCAATGTATCATTTAAGCGATTTTGGAAGTTTTCATGTTGGTGGCCGCATTGTTGAGGTGCGTGACCAACCAAATCGTAAAGTCTGGTTTACGGAAACTTCCTACCATGATCAGGATCCGAATGGCGAATTTATAATAGAGCAAGTTTATGTCCAATATTTTATTCCACAAAAACGTCAGTATAAATGGCCTTTGGTTTTGCTTCATGGCGGCGGGCTGACAGGTGCTTGCTGGGAAACAACACCCGATGGGCGTCCCGGCTGGTTGCATAATTTTTTATCTGCAGGGTTCGCCGTTTATATTTTGGACAACGTAGAACGAGGTCGTTCAGGATTTTGCGCAATTGATAATGTTTGGGAAGGCCAACCTATTCAACGAACATTAAAGGAGGCTTGGGATATTTTCCGCTTTGGCAAACCAGAAAATTATGAGAGTGGCACGCCATTTGAAGGGCTCGAATTCCCACTAGAGTATATGGAGGCTTTTCAACGTCAATTTGTACCGAGGTGGACTAGCACTTCGGAGGCACAAGTGCGAGGTATTGGAGAAGCACTTAAAAAAATTGGTTCGTGTGTTCTCATTTGTCATAGTCAGGGTGGCTTTCTTGGAGCTAAGGCTGCTGTGGAAAATATAGATGTTATTAAAGGGTTAATCTGTGTGGAAGCATCGGGTTGGCCCAAGCTTACTGATATAAATAAAAATATAGCGCAGAAAGCTCCCTGGCTTGTTTTACTCGGAGATTATATTGATGAGTCACCAAGGTGGCGAACTGCGCGAGTGGAAGCAGCAGAATTTTGTGAGCATATGAACTCTTTAGGCGGAAGTGCTTCGCTTATCTCATTGCCTGAGGTTGGCTTCAAGGGCGCTTCTCACATGCTGATGATGGATCGCCATTCAGAAAAAATTTCGGCATGGATATCGAAATGGATACTTCGGTCTTGTGGAGAATAGACTTTCTTCAAATATTAACTATCTTACCGGGGTTCATTATATTATCTGGATCAAAGGCTGTTTTAAGCGATCGCATCAACGACATTGCGTCACCATGCTCGTTGGTTAGGAAGTGAATTTTACCGTAGCCTACGCCATGTTCTCCGGTACACGTCCCTCCCATCTCTAATGCTCGCATTACCATTCTATCTGAGTGTGCCTGAGCTTTCGCCATTTCTTCTTGGTTGTTAGGATCGACTATATAGAGCATATGGAAGTTTCCATCTCCAACATGACCGACCAGTGGGGAAATAAGTCCTGTTTTTTCGAGGTCATCTTTTGTTTCGTTGATACATTCTGCTAAGCGAGAAACTGGGACGCAAACGTCCGTTGCCCAGCCTTGGCAACCTGATCGTAGAGCAATAGCTGCATAGTAGGCGTCATGACGTGCTTGCCAAAGTTTATTTCTATCTTCCATTTTGGAGGTCCATTGAAAAGCGGAACCACCGAACTCCTCCGCTATTGCCTGGACGGCCTCTGCTTGTTCTTTCGCACCGGTTTCAGTCCCGTGAAATTCGAAGAAGATGGTAGGCTTTTCCTCATAACCCTCTAATTTTGAATAACTGATGCATGCTCCCATCTGCACGTCATCCAGCAATTCCATGCGTGCTACTGGAATACCTGTTTGCACTATGAGTATAGATGTGTTTACCGCATTTTCTAAATCCTCAAATTGGCAAACCGCTGATGTAATGGACTCCGGAATACCATAAACTTTCAAGCGTATTTCTGTGATGATACCTAGCGTGCCCTCAGAGCCTACGAATAATCGCGTGAGGTCGTAACCAGCAGCCGACTTCCTAGCTCTTCGAGCTGTTTGTACAATGCGACCGTCGGCTGTCACAACGGTTAACGATAGAACATTCTCTCGCATTGTGCCGTATCTCACAGCATTGGTGCCGGATGCTCTGGTTGCGGCCATTCCACCAATGGAAGCATCTGCTCCCGGATCAATTGGAAAAAATAGTCCGGTGTCTCTCAAGAAATCATTAAGCTGTTTGCGAGTAACGCCAGCCTGTACTTTTATATCCAAGTCTTCTTCATTCACCTCTAAAATTTCGTTCATCATCGATAAATCGATGCAAATACCTCCTTTGAGAGCGGCGATGTTACCTTCTAGGGAGGTTCCTACACCAAAAGGCACAATAGGAAATTTATGATCTGAACAAATTTTAACAACTTCCGCTACGTCTTCTGTTGATTTCGCGAAAAATACGCCGTCGGGTGAAGCTGCGCTATGATAACTTTCCCCTTTTCCGTGTCGTTCTCTAATAGCGTCGGCTGTAGTGAACTGATCACCAAAGCGCTGTACCATTATCCCGATTACTTTTTCACGCGTGAGCGCATCTGATGGTATTGCGTCGACGTGCATTGATCTTTCCCGAAAACATTAAATTCCAGTAAGTAAAAAAATATTCACTATTAGTATACCAATAAAGCGTTCTTGCTAAGAGCAAAATGCGTTCACCTCTCAAATTATATGGACAACTATTTATGAATAAAGCATGAATAGGAACATTGTAAAAAAGTAGCTGTTTAGTGAAGAAATAGTACTTATTTTTGAATGGCGTTTTTTTACTTTTGGATAAAATGATAGCATGAGCATTTGGGGTAAAATTATAGGGGGTGCGGCTGGCCTTGCGTTAGGAGGGCCGCTTGGTGCATTGATAGGCACAGCAGCGGGACATGCTGTTGATAAAATTACATCAAATTCTGAGGATATGCCTATAGATGAGGAAGCATCAAAGCAAAAAATAGCTTTTACGATTGGTGTTATCGTTCTTTCGGCAAAGATGGCTAAAGCAGACGGAGTTGTAACAAGGGATGAGATTACAGCTTTTCGTAAAATTTTCCATATACCAGAGAATGAAATTAAGAACGTTGGACGCGTTTGGGACTTGGCACGAAAAGATGTTGCTGGTTTTGAAGTTTATGCGAGGCAGATCGAAAAATTGTTTAATCCGCAATCTCCAGTCCTGGAGGAACTTTTAGGGAGCTTAATTTATATAGCACAGGCAGATGGTGTCGTTAATTCCGAGGAAATTGATTACTTAGGGAGAGTGGCTCAAATCTTTGGATTTGATGAATTCCAATTTAAGCGGCTGCTGGCGACTTACAATATTTCAAGAGCTGATGATCCATATAGTGTTTTAGGTGTTGATCCGTCTGCCTCAGATGAGGAAGTTAAGCATGCCTATAGGCGGCTTACTTTGGAGAATCATCCGGATAAACTTGTCGCCAGTGGGATGCCCGAGGAGTTTGTGCGTCAGGCTACGGAGAAAATGGCTGCTGTAAACGTCGCTTACAGTAATATCGTCCAGCAAAGAGCGTCAGGCTAGATTAGCTATTTCATATTGGCAGTTTTCATAATCATAATAATGTTATGTGAAGTAAATTGTTTATTTTTTTTGACTAGACGCTTAATGTCCTCAAATGAGAACAAAACAAGAACAAAATGAAGTGAGAAGACGATTACTTTATCTTTGGTTTCCTCATTTTTCGATCGAACGGCACAAGCGTAATGAGATTGATAAACGAGCAAAGCAAGATGATTTTTCGGGTATAATAATTATTCAAGATCGTGCAGGTCGAAGGGTTGTTATCGCCTCGTGTTCTCTGGCATTAAAAATGGGGGTTGCTGTTGGACTATCACTTGAGGATGCCTTAGCAGCGTGTCCAAGTTTATTGGTGTTTGAGGCAGATTTGATCGCTGATCAACTGACGATTGAAACCTTGGCAAGATGGTGTGGACGATATACGCCACTTGTCTCTATTGATAAAGCAAATAAGGGATTAGGGGATGCTGGCATTTGGTTGGATATTACAGGCTGCGCCCATCTCTTTGGTGGAGAAGCTGATCTTTTAAGTGACATTATCGCACGTCTAACAACGATAAACTGGACAGCATTTGGTGCTATTTCTGATACACCGGGTAGTGCTTGGGCAGTAGCACGCTTTAATAGCGGAGTGACCCAGTTAATCGCTCCAGGCGAGCAGCAATCAGCTCTTTCTGAACTGCCTCTATCTGCTTTGCGTTTACCAAAGAATACAGTTGATGATTTGAGTAAAGTTGGCTTGCGGAAAATCAGTCAATTAATGTTAGTGCCAAGAGCTCCTCTCCGCGCCAGGTTTGGCAAGAATATAAGATTGCGCTTAGATCAAGCATTAGGAATAGAAAAAGAAACTGTGTCGCCGCAAACATTACATTCTCCTTACTTGGCAAGATTGGTTTTGCTTGAGCCGATTAGCAATTCAGAAGCAATAAAACAAATACTTAGTTACTTGCTTCCCCAAGTCATTGAGATGCTTGTAACGCGGTCGTTAGGTATAAGACAACTGCGACTTAGCTTATATAAAATTGATGGAAAGGTGCAGGAGTTAAAAATTCGGACCAGCCAAGTAAGTCAAAACTCAGATATCATTTTGAGATTGTTCTCCGAAAAAATTGATAATTGTTTATTAGATAAAGGGGCTGACGTTGTTACATTAGAAGCAACTGAAACCGATATAATCCAATATAAACAAGTCTATTTAAATAATGAAAGTGAAGTATCTGAGCTTAGGCTATCGGAACTTATAGATAGTTTGACAAATAGATTCGGTATTAGTTCAGTAACGTTGCACTCCTTAAAGGAGAGCTACTGCCCGGAACGCTCTGAAAAGATATGGCATGCCGTTTCCAATATAGAAACATTTAGAACGAGTGAGAGAGCAAAACGATCACTAGATTGTTTTTTAGCAGTCCGCCCTTTACGCTTAACCGTACCCCCGGAGCGTCTAAGTTCTATTTTGTTGTGTAAGCGTGGTAGACCAAAGAATTTTGAGTGGCGTCGCAATAATATACAAATAAGAAGAGTTAACGGACCGGAACGTATTAGTCCAGAATGGTGGTATATGGAAAATTATCATCTGACACGCGATTATTTCAGGGTTGAGGACACTCAAGGACGCCGATATTGGTTGTTTAAGGAATTCATAAAAAAAAATCATGAACTTTCACATTGGTATCTGCACGGTTTTTTTGCCTAAGAAGTCGTATGATGGAAAAACACATAGCAGCATATGCAGAACTTAATGTATTGAGCAATTTTAGTTTTCTCGAGGGTGGTTCACATCCGGAAGAGCTAATTGAAAGAGCTGCCTTTCTTGGCTATAGGGCCATCGCTTTGACGGATCGTAATACACTCGCTGGGGTGGTTCGTTTTCATACAGCGGCAAAGGCTATAGGAATTCAGGCAATTATAGGAGCACGGATAGATATTGAAGATGGTGCTAGTTTCATATGTTTACCAAAAGACCGCAGTGCATATAGTAGATTAACAAGGTTGCTAACCCTAGGTAAGCGCAGAGCCCAAAAATCAATGTGTAAGTTATGGCGTGCGGATATAGTTGAATACCTACAGGGACAAATCTTAATTATTTTACCTCCATTATCTTTTAGTGCATCAAAGTTGTACGTAGACCAAAAGAGGATTGATTCAGAGTTTGCGGATGAACTCTCAAAATGGGTGGAACAACTATCTGGCTCAGTCTACCTCGCTGCTTCGTTGTGCTATAGAGAAGATGACGACTCTAGGCTGGCTGCACTGCAAAAGTTAGCGGAAAAATCTGGTGCGCCAATGGTCGCTACTAATGATATTCTGTATCACCACCCTCGTCGTCGACCACTTCAAGACCTTTTAACATGCATACGTAAGCAATGCACTATAACGCAAGCTGGCTTTGAACTTGAGTTAAATGCAGAGCGTTACTTGAAGTCTCCTCTGGAAATTAGAAACGGATTTGAGAAGTATCCGGATGCAATCACGAAGACAATTGAGATTGCTGACAGGTGTAAATTCTCAATGACTGACATAAGATATAAATATCCAAGTGTTTTAACGCAATCAGGTAATAGCGCAGATGATGAGCTAAGAGTAAGGACTTGGGAAGGAGCAAAAAAGCGTTATTCGATTGATAGATATCCACTAGGAGTTCCTGAGTCAGTTAAAAAGCAGATAAAGAATGAGCTAGATATAATAGAAAAATTAAAATATGCGCCATATTTTTTAACAGTTTATGACATGGTGAAATTTGCACGTGAGCGTGATATCTTATGTCAAGGACGCGGTTCTGCTGCAAATTCGGCGGTTTGTTATTGCTTAGGCATAACAGCAGTTGATCCTAACCAATCTGCGATATTATTCGAGCGGTTCATTAGTGAAGCACGTGGCGAACCACCAGATATAGACGTTGATTTTGAGCATGAGCGACGTGAAGAAGTAATTCAGCACATTTATGAGACTTATGGTAGGGAACGTGCCGGGTTAGCTGCAACAGTGGTTACGTTCCGTTCGCGTAGCGCTATAAGAGAAGCTGGAAAAGCCATGGGCCTTTCAGACGCTATAATTGATGTATTGGTTAGTCAGGTTCGTGGCAGTGATATCAAAAATATATCTGCTTCAAAACTGTTAGAGATTGGTCTTGACCCTAAAGATAAAATTCTTCGGTTTGTTATCAAATTAGCTAAAGAGCTAATAGGCTTTCCTAGACATCTCTCTCAACATGTTGGCGGCTTTGTAATAACACGTGATAGGTTAGATGAATTAGTTCCTATAGAGAACGCAGCGATGATAGATCGCACCGTGATTGAATGGGATAAGGATGACCTAGATGCACTTGGAATATTAAAAGTAGATGTATTAGCACTCGGCATGTTGAGTTGCTTGCGAAAAGGTTTTGACATCGCTCGTCGTCACTATGGCCTTGAACTTGATCTATCAAATATCCCGTCGGAGGATCCTGTAGTATATGACATGTTATGCAAAGGTGACTCACTAGGTGTTTTCCAGCTGGAGAGTCGTGCGCAAATGGCAATGCTACCTCGACTTAAACCAAGATCGTTCTATGACTTAGTTATAGAGGTAGCAATAGTAAGACCTGGTCCCATACAAGGTGATATGGTGCATCCCTATATAAGACGCCGTAATGGTGAAGAGCCAGTTGATTTGCCGTCTAAGGAATTACACGAAGTATTGCATAAAACGTTGGGTGTACCTTTATTCCAAGAACAAGCAATGAAAATTGCTATTATTGCTGCGGGATTTACTCCCGGTGAAGCAGACCAACTACGTAAAGCAATGGCGACATTCCGTAAAACAGATAAAATTGGTGATCTAGGTCTTAAAATGATCGCCGGTATGGTTGAGCGAGGGTACGAAAAGTCATTTGCAGAGCGTTGTTTTAGACAGATTGAAGGGTTTGGCAATTATGGCTTTCCAGAAAGTCACGCAGCGAGTTTCGCATTATTAGTTTACGTGTCAAGTTGGATGAAATGTCATATGCCGGCTACTTTTGCGGCTGCCTTGTTAAATTCTCAGCCTATGGGGTTCTATGCGCCAGCACAGATTGTCCGAGACGCTCGTGAACATGGAGTTATTGTATTGCCGCCAGATGTAAATATGGCTAATTGGGATTGTGACTTAGAACGTCAAAAAGATGGTGCTTTAGCTTTAAGGTTGGGGATGAATCAAATTAAAGGATTGAGAAAGGGAGAGGCGGTTCTTATCGAAAAGAATAGAGGGGAGGGATATCGGAATGTAGAGGAATTAAGTATCCGTGCAGGTATTCAGTCGGCGACCCTGGAAATATTAGCCCGTGCAGATGCATTTCAATCACTTTCACTTTCACGACGACAGGCTTTTTGGCATGTGCGCGGACTAAATGCTTCTGTATTTAAAAATAACCAAAAGAAAAAACAAGAACTGCCATTGTTTGATACCCTTTTAAGTGTTGGCAAGAACTTTGTTGTTGATAACGAACCTGGCGTAACTCTACCAGTTTCAAATATTGGTGAAGAAGTAATGGATGATTATGCCTCTCTTAAATTATCTCTTAAGTCTCACCCTCTTAGTCTATTACGTAACGTTTTTCCCAAAGGTTTTTACAAACCAATCTCTGCCTTTAATGATCTTAATGATGGGGAACGAGTGAGTGTGGTTGGTTTGGTGCTGGTCAGACAGCGTCCAAGTACGGCTAAAGGAATTCTATTTATCACTATCGAAGATGATACAGGCGTTGCAAATCTTGTTATCTGGTCTCGTCAATTTGAGCGTTTTAAGCGCGCCGTTATGAATGCGAAGTTACTAGGTGTAACAGGGAAACTGCAGCGCGAAGGGGAAGTTGTTCATTTGATTTCAGAACATCTTCAAGATTTGACATTTTATTTATCTGAGTTACCGGAACAAAATCAGCATCAGGTCGAGAGAAATAAGGATACGATTAAAAGTATGCAAACCTTCGCATCAACAAATACAGTCCAATCATTAAAGAATAAAACGAGCAAAGAGAAAATAGCCCGAGTAAATTTTAATAGTCGTGATTTTCACTAATGCCAACAAAATGCAATCCTAAAATACTATCAACTGGGCGCTACTAGTTCTAAAATTAAAATAACAAAATGTATCGCCAATGCGATGACAAATTCACAAATAAAACGATACACTATCGTAGGATGACTACAGCGGAGGGGGATATGACGCTAGAATCAGTTTCAAACAAGGGTATTAATCACGAACAAGACACAGGTGAATTAGCGCAGCAGCAAAAAGCAATCTATAATAGTCCTGAGAACTTCTTCAACTGGTCATGGCCTTCCGTGCCGCGGCATCAATTTTTAAGTGAACGCGAAAGAGCTTTTGACCCTGATGGCGCGACAGGATTAATAGAACTTGATATTTCAGATAAACTTCAAACGCCATATCCAGCTACGATACCCGCTATTCTAGCTCGATATATCAGGATAAATGCGGACGACAAAATTAATCATTCATTCATTGCTTCTGGTGAGGTGTATTACGTTTTGCAAGGAGATGGTGTAAGTAGCAATGGTGCGGATAAAGTTTCATGGGGAACTGGAGATGTCTTCTGCTTCCCGGGTGGAAATGAAACCACACATACAGCTCAAAATACCGCAATAATATTTTGTGTGACTAACGAACCAATGCTAGCGTTTGAAAATCTGCAAGCGCCGCTTCCGGGTAAATCAAAAAATGAAACAGTCCACTGGCCGCATGAGGAAATAGAAAAGCATTTGTCTGCAATTTATGAGCGCCCAAAAACAGCAGAGACTTCAGGAGTGTCAATACAGTTCTCCACGCCGGCGACAGCTCCTAGCAGAAACACAATTCCTATGATTAATACGGCAATCAATACACTTGAACCCGGTGGTGATCAACGTCCTCATCGTCATAATGGAGCAGCAATTACCCTGGCGATAGAGGGAGAGGGCATTCACTCCATGATAGAGGATGAGAAAGTTCCGTGGGTAAGTGGGGTAGCCCAAATAACACCCGGCGCAGAACTTCACTCTCATCATAACAGAGGGAACAGAAGAATGCGCAGTTTTGTAATCCAGGACGAGGGGTTACATTTCTATCTCCGCACGCCCGGCTTTAGTTGGGATTAGAGAAAAAATATTGGATATCCGTGCTCCATTTAAAGCGTTGAGAGAAAGAGAGTAGCCTTAATGTCTAATCCATTTCGCGAAAGGCTCAATAAAGGAAGGGTTTGTGCAGGGGTCTTAACTAGTATGCCTAGCACTAATATGGCACAAATGCTGTCAAATTCCGGCTTTGATTGGTTGTTTATTGATATGGAACATGGCGCTATCGATATAGCTTCATGTTATAATATGATCACCGCAACGTCAGGCAGTGCGTGTTCACCAGTTGTTCGCGTAATGGAGCCATCAATTACTTTTACAAAACCAGTTTTGGACTCGGGCGCAATGGGAATTGTATTTCCCATGATAACGTCAAAGGAAACAGCAGAAGCTGCAGTTGCAGCTGTGAGATACCCGCCTGCAGGCGAACGGGGTTGGGGGCCATTCTATGCGCCCATGCGCTGGCAGAAAAAAGACTCTACTGAATATTTTAAAAGCTCGGATGACATCGTCATCATTTCGCTAATTGAACATATAGACGCGATTAATAACATTGAAGAAATCACCAAAGTTAGAGGCATAGATGTCTTTTTCATTGCGCCAATGGACTTAGCCGCCAGTATCGGACATGTGGGTGATAGGGATCATCCGAAGGTGAAAGAGGCAATCGCTAGAGCCGAGGCATGCATAAAAAAAAGCCATGGGGCTCTTGGAGGATTATGTCTATCTGCCAGCGAAGGCAATGATAAAATACAAAATGGGTACCAAGTTTTGTTGATGGGTTTTGATCTATTGCTGATGGAAGTTGGTGTGAAGTCAATGCTAGATGGATTAAATCGATGAAACATGTGACAGAATTAACAGACGAACAAGTTAGCGAGTATAAAGAGCAGGGATGGGTTGTTCTTCCCACGGTTTTTTCTCATAAAGAAATAACTGTTTTAGAGAGAACATCCTATGATGTATTGAAGAGGCCAGGGCCCGAGGTTGCTAGAGAAGCTGATGGGACCCCCCATGTGTGCTGGGGGATGCACCTTTTTGACGAGCGGTTTAAAATATTAACTCAGCATCCAAAGTTATTGCGTCCGGTTGAACAACTTTTGGGCTCAAAAGTCTTTGTTCACCAGTCGCGGATAAATGTAAAGCAAAGAAACGGTTCCGTAGTGGAATGGCACCAAGACTTTGGAACCTATCACCGAGTTGATGGTATCCCTGAAGCCAGAGGTATCATGATTGGTATTTTTCTCGATGATGTTACTCCATGTAACGCTCCTGTTCTGGCAATACCTGGATCGCATAAAGATGGGTTAGTTTCTGAGGCGATTATTGATGAAAACGTTGTCGATCATAAGGGAGCAGCTAAATTTCGTTTTGATATAACTGACGACACGCTGTCCCATTTAGTGGATAGACAGGGAATAAGATCAATAGAAGGTCCTGCAGGAACGGTGCTTTTAATGAACATGGCTGTGGTACATGGGTCTTCAGTAAATATTTCACCTTTAAGACGATTGTTACTTTATATTAACGTAAGTGCAGTGGACAATAGGGGTGAAAGTTTTGCCCGACCGGAGTATTATGCCGCTAGGGATTTTAATCCGCTATTAGAGTTGGATCCAGATTGCCTGTTAGGCTATTACAGTCCCAATTAAGAAAGCTATCCCCCCGTAACGCTCATATGTCTAGTTACAGGTTCGACTGCCGTATTACGATCAATTATAAAATCGTGCCCTTTGGGCTTGCGTAAAATGGCCTCGCGAATAGCTGTTATGATTGCCTCATCCCCTTCAGATTCGCGTAAGGGGGTTTTCAAATCAGCATCATCATCTTGACCTAAACACATATAGAGTGTCCCTGTGCAGGTAACACGTACTCTATTGCAGCTTTCACAGAAATTATGTGTCAGAGGAGTAATAAAGCCTAGTTTTCCTCCTGTCTCTTTTATTCTAGTATATCTTGCTGGTCCACCTGTTCTGTAGTCTATATCTTCTAGGGTAAAATGTTTAGATAAGTCATTTCGGACAGCGGTCAGAGGCAGGTATTGGTCAATTCTAGTTTCACTACCGATATCTCCCATTGGCATCACTTCTATAATTGTCATATCGTAACCGTTGTTGCCCGCCCAGGTCAGCATATCTTTCAATTCGTCGTTATTGGTACCGTTTAGTGCGACTGTATTAATTTTTATATTTAATCCTGCTGATTTAGCTGCGTTCAGCCCGGCTAGCACTTGGTCAAGATCGCCCCATCGGGTAATTTTTTTAAACTTTTCTCGGTCTAAAGTGTCTATAGACACATTCAGTCTTTTCACGCCATGATCGGCGAGCTGTTGAGCATACTTGGATAATTGAGACCCATTTGTTGTTAATGTTAGTTCCTCCAGCTTTCCTGAGATTAGATGCCTCGATAAAGAGGCTATTAGGTTCATTATATTCTTTCGAACCAGCGGTTCGCCTCCCGTTAATCTGAGTTTTTTGACACCCAGGTTTATAAAAACTGTGCAGAGCCGTTCTAATTCCTCTATGGTTAACAAATCCTTTTTTGGCAGAAATGTCATATTTTCTGACATACAATATGTGCAACGGAAGTCGCAACGGTCGGTCACTGAAACCCGTAGGTAAGAAATTGTGCGCCCAAAAGGATCTATCATTAGTAAGCCAACTTTTCGTTATGCATGAAAAGACATAACGAAGATTATATCGGGTCTCGGAATAATATCAAGGCTAATAATTTACTGCATATTGTCTATTGTTAGAAATTTTGTCGGAGTGTATTGCAAAAATCAGCAATACCTAGGCCTATGTTTTTTATTGGATAAGGCGGTAATTCTTTATGATGAATGCTGGAAAAAAGTTTAAAATCTTTTGAATCCCCCATAATCGCCCGACTGATAAGCTTTCCGGTTAGGCCGGATAGTACTACACCGTGACCTGAAAATCCTTGGGCATAGTAGATCTGAGAATTAATTTGGCCAATATGAGGCAGCTTGTTAATTGTGGATGAAATTAAGCCACTCCAAGCATAGTCGAGTTCAAAACTGGTGAGCTGCGGAAACACGCGCTTAATTCTGTTGCTAATTACTTTTTTAAGATCTTTTGGCTCTTTGCCCAAAAAATTTATACCACAGCCGAACAGAATACGGTTACCAGCAACAATTTGGTAGTAGTCCGGTATTTTATTACAATCTGCGACGGTCACGTTGCGTGGTAATATGGATTGTATTAATGCCCGTGATAAGGGAGAGGTTACACCCACGAAGCTGGAAACGGGTATCGATTTATTGTATAGTGACGGGGTGTTGCAATTAAGATAAGCATTACCGGCAAGCACAACAAATTTTGATTTTATACGGCCTTTTTCGGAATGGACGGTTATATTGGGGCCTTGAGAGATTGCTTTAGCAGGACTTTGTTCAAAAATTTTCACATTCAGTGTTTCTAGTTGCCGCACCAATCCTTGCAGATATTTAAGTGGATTTATTTGGCCACAGGTTTTATCAAAGAGGCCTCCAGAATATCGCGTTGTTTTTAAAAATTTTCCAAGATCAGCTTTATTAAGCAGAGTGGTTTTTTGATAGTCGTATTTTAATTTTAGACGATCATTCAATGACGCTAGCTCTCGCATCTGATAGCTGTTGTTGGCTGCATAGATATAGCCAAATTTTCTATCGCATTGAATATCGTGCTCAAGAATATTTTCGTCCATATTAACTAAATAAGAATCTACCATTTGCCAGAGCATCTTTGTTGACTCGAAACCTAGCATCTTTTCCATTGTCTTTAACTCGCAACTGAAGCCATTAGCAATATGTCCACCATTTCTTCCAGACGCTCCGCAACCTATTTTTTGTGCCTCTAAAAGTGCTACGGAAATCCCATTTTGGGCTAAGTGTAAAGCGGCGGATACACCAGTGAGTCCGCCACCCACAATACATACATCTGCATGAAGTTTGCCCTCTAAGGCACAAAAGTGGTGATAAGGGTCCGCCGTGGCATGGTGAAACAAATTTCCGCCTGCTGGTATACGATGCCTCAAAAGGAGCTGAGTTTTCATAAGTGATTATTTTTTTGTTTGATTGTTTTTGAGAGTGTTATCAAATTTTTAAATCCTTTTTGCCATATTTGCATAAACCTTATAAGTTTCGAGTATAAGCAAATTATTTTTTGAATTTTTGTTAATAAGATTTGATTGGGGAGACACCTTGTCTGATTTTGATTTGGTAATACGGGGCGGCACAGTTGTAAATGCTGCCGAGATTTCAAAATGTGAGGTCGGCATAAAAGAGGGACGCATTGTTGCATTGGGGGAAATGTTGGGTCCCGGCAAACAAGAGATAGACGCAACAGGTAAATTTGTTATGCCAGGCGGGATCGATAGCCATTGTCATATTGATCAGCGATCGAGTGGTGGAGGCAGAAATGCAGAGACATTTTTGAGTGGCACACGATCCGCCGCCTGTGGAGGAACAACAACTATTATTTGTTTTGCAGCGCAAGAAAAAGGGGAGTTGTTGACTCCAATAGTTGAAGATTATCACGAACGTGCGAAGGAATCTTGTATAGACTATAGCTTTCACTTGATCATTAGCGATCCAAGTGACCAAGTGATGAATGACGAGGTCCCTAAACTTATAGATCAAGGTCACAGATCTCTAAAAATTTTTATGACTTACCCTCGCAATAGATTGAACGATGCCGAAATTCTAAAAGTATTAGAAACCGCCAAAAGGAAGCAGGCACTGGTTTGCGTGCACGCTGAAAATCACGATGCCATTATGTATATGACTGAAAAGTTGTTGGCGGCGGAAAATAATAGCACGAAATTTCATGCTTGGGCAAAGCCACCCCTTGTAGAACGAGAGGCCGTACATAGGGTAATAATGCTATCTGAACTACTGGATGTCCCAATTCAAATCTTTCACGTGAGCTGCGAAGAAGCGGCGGAAGAAATAAGACGTGCGCAGCAAAGGGGTTTGAAGATATTTTCGGAGACGTGCCCGCAGTATTTTGTTCTAACAGAAAGGGATCTCGATAGAGATCAACGGGAGGGAGCAAAGTTTGTTTGTTCGCCAGCACCCCGTACAGAAGGTGACCAAGAAGCTGTTTGGGATCACGTTCGATTAGGAACGATAGGAAATGTTACATCAGATCACGCGCCATATAATATAGACGAATTGGAGGGCAAATTTTGGGCTGGTGATAACGCGCCTTTTAGTCAGATAGCTAATGGCGTACCTGGTCTTGAAACACGAATGCCCATTACCTTCTCTGAGGGAGTTGTTAAGGGAAGAATCGATTTGCAAACATTTGTTGCTATCACATCAACAAATGCGGCGCGCTTATTTGGACTATATCCCAAAAAAGGCACTATATCCGTTGGCGCTGATGCAGATATCTGCATTTGGGACGCAGAAAAAGATGTTACGATTACTCAGGATATACTGCATCATGATACTGATTATACCCCGTTTGAAGGACTACAGGTTACAGGTTGGCCATTCATTACAATAAGTAGGGGTAAGATAGTCTGGGAAAATGGAGACGTAAGATGTGAGGCGGGTTGGGGAAAATTTCTTGCGCGCGATCCATACGATTACATTGAACCACGTGGTATCCTGCCTACCCCATTTGACCCTGTAGTATTAACAACAAACAAAAAGTAGAGAATTGTGAAAGTAATATCTAACGCAGAATTTAAGCTCAAAAGGAGAAAATATGAGTAGGGTTATTAATCTTGGTGCAGCGCAAATGGGTCCGATCGCACCTGACGAAAGTAGAGAGAGCTGCGTTTCTCGAATGGTAGATTTAATCAAGCAAGCGAGTTCTAGAGGGTGCAGCTTTATCGTTTTTCCTGAACTCGCTTTGACAACGTTTTTTCCAAGGTATTATGAAGAAGATATATCCAGGATGGACGATTGGTACGAGAAAGAAATGCCTAACAGGGCGACACTTCCGTTGTTTGAAGCGGCAACTGATGCTAAGATAGGTTTTTATCTTGGATACGCCGAACTCACACCGGAAGGAAGGCGGTTCAACACAGCAATACTTGTTGATCAGAATGGGAAAATTCAAGGTAAATACCGAAAAGTGCATTTGCCAGGACACTCTGAGTACGATTCTAAGAGACCATTTCAGCATTTGGAGAAAAGATATTTTGAGCCGGGAGATCTAGGGTTTGGCGTTTGGAGACAGCAAAAGTCCATTATGGGTATGGCAATATGTAATGATAGGAGATGGCCTGAAACTTATCGTGTAATGAGTCTAAAGGGGGCTGAGATCATTGTTTTAGGCTATAATACCCCAGACTTGAATACCTCGGGGAAGGAACAAAATCATCTTAGAATGTTTCACAATCATCTTACAATGCAGAGTAATGCTTACATGAATGGTTGTTGGGTTATTGGGGCTGCCAAAGCTGGCGTTGAAGATGGCTGCATGTTAATTGGCGGTTCATGCATTATTCAACCATCTGGGGAAATAGCGACGCAGGCCGCAACGTTAGATGACGAACTTGTTACTTTCGCTGCTGACATCGATATTTGTAACATGCCAAAGGATACAATTTTTAATTTTGCTAGACATCGCCGCACAGAACATTATTCGATCATTACTGAGCAGACTGGCGTGGAGTTTCCGAAAGATCTAAATTGATTGGAGGAGTTATTGAAATAGAGGCCGCTTAATCTGGACGGTCCATTTGAAAAACTTTATCGGTTGTTGAATAATCCATATAGCCTAGTCGCGAGACTGGTCTATAGGTAGTAACGTCAACGAAGCCATCTTTTACTATTTTCGGGTCGACATGTACCCCGACGACTTCACCAAATATTACCCAATTCTCCTTTCCTTCCCTCCAACAGGGCATTTGAACGCTCTGCATATATTTACATTCCAAATGAACAGGTGCTCCTTTGACCCGAAGAGGTTTGACTAATCTAGATGGTTCACCCTCGAGGCCAGCCTTTGGCATTTCATCTTCTCCATAGGGTAGATGGATCGATGTTTGATTCATAGCTTCCTTTTGTTGATATCCAACAATAGAGCAAACGAATTCCCCAGTGGTCTCTGCATTTAACTGGCTATCTTTTTTGCCTCTTTCGTCTGGTGAGCCGCCTGAAGCAAACATTACACATGGTGGGTCGGAGCACACGGCATTGAAAAAGCTATACGGCGCGAGATTATTTTTACCATTTGAACTAATGGTGGAAATCCAACCTATAGGTCGGGGAGAAATAAAGGCTTTGAAAGGATCACGCTTAAATCCATTTTCCCTATGGGAACCAGGCGTATAGAACATTTTTTCTCCTCCTAGACTTGTGATTGATAACCATCTCATTCATATAATCTGAGAGAGTTACTTGGGTACTACAAACAAGTTGGTTTTTATGGATATTGATAGCTAGTAAAGTTGATATCCACTAAAAAAGGCGTCTCTTGCAAGTTTGTTTTATATTTAATTTTCGCTGGCTAGAGCGTCCAATATAGGGCAATCGGGTCGATCATCCCCACTGCAACTTTTTGATAGACGGTATAATTGTTTCCTTAGGTTTTTAAGTTCGTCTAGCTTATTATCTATTTTAGAGAGTTTTTCCAATGTCAGCTCTTTTACCTCTCTACTAGGACGGTTTTTATCCTGATAGAGCGAGAGTAATTCTCTGCATTCTTGTATGCTAAATCCAAAACGACGTGCCCTTCCAATAAATTGAAGTTTGGCAATATCATCTTTTGAATAAACTCGATATTGGTTCTCTGGATCTTGGTATGCCATTACCAGGCCAATATTATCGTAATAACGCACAGTTTTTATTGTTAACCCTGAGATCTTTGCTGCTTGCCCTATATTCATTATTATCTCTACCTTCCTGCCACAAGAAGCTTTTTGTAGCTTCCTAGATAATACTTTTCGGCACGCGCATCAATTGATTGAAAAAAAATTTATTGAGAGCGTCATCATTGCTAGCGGCTATCGCAGAAAGTTGAAAACCTGAAGCTGAAGATTAATTGTTTAGGTAGCCATTTATAACCAACGGGCTCGAATGTGAAAATGAAATTTTTATATGCTCCCATAGTTGGATTCGTGGCGCTGACTGCGGCCGGATTATACTACTTTTCAATGTCGACAGAAATGGAACCACAAGACATCAAGTTAGAACCCAATAATATAAATTCGGTAACTGTTGGTCGTACGGTTTATTTGCAAAACTGTGCCTCATGTCATGGGATACAATTAGAAGGTCAAAAAAATTGGCGTAGACGCAATTCTGATGGCTATCTTCCTGCTCCCCCCCATGATGAAACAGGGCATACATGGCATCATTCAGACAGTTATCTATTTAACATGACGAAATATGGTATCGAGAAAATTATTGGCAAAAAATATCAAAATAACATGCCCGCTTACGAGAGAATTCTCTCGGATAAGGAAATAATTGCGGTGCTATCCTATATAAAAAGTATGTGGCCCAAAAATATTCGCGAAAAGCATAATCAATTAAATGCCCGCGCACGGGGATCTAATAGGGGCTCGTAGAACTAGGCACTGTAAACTAAAACACTTTGTATTTGATTTTTAGTGACCCAGCCTGGCAGGAATTTTAACTGGAACGCTGTAAAGCAAGAAGTATAATTTTTAATTTAGAAATCCATTGCGAGGTAAGCATTTAAGGCATCTTCTATTTTATCTCTTCCTATATCTTTAACGATAAAAACCAACCGCGAGCGGCGGTCATCACTCGGCCAGTCGTCAATCTTGGCCGGGGGATGAAACATGTGTTGAACTGCATGCACGACAACCGGCTGCTTGTCGATCTCTTCAATGTTTAGAATACCCTTGATCCGTAAAATACTCGCTCCATGAGTTTGAGCGAGCATATCGAGTGACCCGGCTATTTTAGCCCATTTAAGTGGACTGTCGAAATGAATGGCAAAACTATAGATATGGTCATCATGCCGATTCACGTCATGTTCGTGGCCATGATGATGAGTGTGGTCGTGTTTATGGCCATGGTGGTGTTTCTCGTGATCGTCACGGCGATGATAAACGTGACCTTCCGTTTCCATATAAGCTTCTTCTTTCAACCATCTGGATACATCCGCCGTTTTTGTCAGTGGGTTGTATAGGCCGGCATTAAATAGCTCGCTCGGTTGCACGTTACCATGGGAAGCTTCCAAAATTGGCGCAGCTGGGTTCAATGTTTCTAACCGCTTTTTTACTTCAGCAATTGCATTGATGTCCGTGACATCCACCTTCGTTAAAACTATGCGGTCTGCTACTGCTGCTTGCTTCACAGACTCGAATTGATTATCGAATTGTTGCATTGCATGATGCGCGTCAACTACAGTGATAACGCCGTCAAGCCGGTAATAATTTACAAGAAATTGATCCGCCATCATCGTATGAAGTATTGGCGCTGGGTCAGCCAAACCCGTTGTTTCGACTACCAACCGGTCAAAGTAATGTATCTCCCCGCTAGTCCTTTGCATATGCAGACTTTGCATGGTGTTTACAAGATCACCTCGTACTGTGCAGCATAAGCAACCATTGTTGAGTAAAATTGTATCTTCGTTAGATTTGACAACCAGAGCGTCATCTATCCCCACTTCGCCGAATTCATTAATTATTACAGCAACATTTTCCATATCTTTGTTGGTTAAAAGTTTTGAAAGTAGAGTTGTTTTCCCGCTTCCTAAAAAACCGGTGAGAATAGATACTGGGGTTCTGTCTTGGGTTGTTTCATTGGTCATAGATCCACCTCCCTCAATATCACCTAATGCAGAAACATTACGCACGATACCAATTTGGCTCTCGTTTTTCTGCGAAACTCGTCAATCCTTCACTAGCTTCTTCCGACTGCCTTTTTGCTGCATGCGCTAAAACAAGTTCCTCAAAATATTCCTCTGAAACTATTAAGTTAGCATCTTTTAGCGCAGCAGCCTTTGTTTGCGCCGTTGCTTCAGGTGCGGCTAATAGAAGATGATCGATGATCGATGCAGCTGTAGCTTCCAATTCCCCAACTTCGCAAACTTGGTGAACTAAACCAATTTCGCATGCAGTTTTTGCATCAAACCGTTCGCAAGTAAGGGCGTACCGCCTGGTATTTCTGACACCAATAGAAGCGTTTAGTTGCGGAATAATGACACTCGCCATCACGCCCCACCTTGTTTCTGTTATAGAGAAAATAGCATCATTACTTGCCAAAACAATGTCACAGGCGGCAGCTATGCCGGTGCCCCCACCAAAACAACCACCGTGTATTAGTGCAACTGTGGGTTTGGAAATTTCAGTTAATCCGCGTATCGCTGTTGCCGTTAATCGAGAGACGTTTATATTTTCGTCGGGCGATAAACTTCCAATTTCTTTTAGCCATTTCAAATCAGCTCCTGCTTGAAAGTGTTTCCCGTTCCCTTTTATTATTAACATCCTTATGTTGTCATCCGAGGCACATTGCCCAACGGCATCTATCATAGCTTCGATTACTTCACCATTGTATGCGTTGTTTACCTCAGGCCGATTTAACGTAATTGTTGCTACCCCACGAGTATCAACATTTAAAAGAACAACGGGTTCTGTCATTATTCGTTTCCAATATTTCTCTATAGGTTCAATGATTAGTCAGTAGTAAATTATGGAATGCCAAATGTAATCAATAAAATAATCAATGTTTATTATTAATTGGGACTATTATTCTTTTCTTTTCTGGCATAATGATCTTGATCGGTGTAATTTTTTCAGAATTATATTTCAAGTGGACTCAAAAATAGAAATCTTACCCAAGGTAAAAGAGGTTTTAAGGGCGGAAGCTGAGGCTATTAACGCAGTTGAAATTGATTCGTCTTATGAAGAGGCGATTAACATCCTTTTTGAGTCAACAGGGAAAATTATTACGACTGGCATGGGAAAAGCTGGTTTTGTTGCTCAAAAATTTGCCGCGATAATGAGTTCGACAGGCACTTCATCAGTATTCATACATCCAGCTGAAGCGGCGCACGGCGATCTAGGTATAATTTCTAAAAATGATTCTATCGTTGCTTTTTCAACAAGCGGAAAAACCCGCGAGGTCTTGGAATTCATAGAACTGAGCCGGCATATGACGAATGGATCGGTTATTGGAATAACGTCTCATAGTGATTCTGGCCTGAGACAACTCTCAGATGTGATAATCGACATGGGAGTTATTCTTGAACCCTGCCCACTTGGTATGACCCCGACCGCAAGTATGGCTGTTATGGCAGCCGTCAGCGATGCGATTGCGCTTGTACTTATGCAAAAAAAAGGAATTACACTTGAAGAATATGGGCTTCGTCACCACGGCGGATATTTGGGACGCCGTGCAAGAACCGACAATTTTTCAGATTAGAACGATTTAAATTTAATTAGGTAAATATCTATAATTATCTCGTCCGCGTTTGCATTCATAGACGACGATATATTATGTTTCAAAGGCAATTACATGTTTGCTCTGACTTAACAGTAGTCAAGTTTCAGTGAACCCATCGGAAGGAGCTCATGATGAACGTGATTCCAAACTCGCTTCATGCACGTGACGTAGAGTCAATCATCCACCCCCAAACGAATCTAAAAAAACATAGAGAACTTGGCCCTATGCTGGTTACTCATAGCAAAGGCGCCAGGGTTTTTGATGATAATGGGAAAGATTTCATAGAGAGTGTGGCGGGTCTTTGGTGCGCGTCACTTGGTTTTGGAATGGAACGTCTTGCAAAAGTGGCTTACGAACAGATGACTCGACTCGGATATTATCATTCCTATCGGCATAGGACGAATGAGCCTAATATAAATCTTGCAGAAAAGCTCCTCTCACTAGCACCCGTACCAATGTCAAAGGTCCTGTTTCAATGCTCCGGGTCTGAAGCAAATGACACGGCAATTAAGCTAGTTTGGTATTATCATCATGCGATTGGGAAACCAAATAAAATTAAAATAATTGGACGTAAAATGGGATACCATGGAAGTACTATAGCAGCGGTAAGCTTATCAGGAAAAAACGATATGCACGCCGACTTTGGGTTGCCCATCGAGCGGTTCCTTCACACAGAATTTCCACATTACTATCGCAATCATCTAGAAGGCGAAACCCAAGAGGAATTTGCGACGCGAATGGCAAATGCGTTAGAGCAGCTGATAATAGCGGAAGGGCCAGAGAATATAGGAGCTTTTTTTGCTGAACCCGTAATGGGAGCAGGTGGGGCAGTGATTCCCCCAGAGACATATTTCCACAAAATTCAAGAAGTTTTACGCCGATATGACATTCTTTTTATTGCAGACGAGGTAATCTGCGGTTTTGGTCGTACGGGTAAGATGTGGGGGTCAGAAACATTTAACTTAGTTCCTGATATGATTACTTCTGCAAAAGCTTTGTCAGCTGCAATGCAGCCAATTTCCGCCCTCATGATCAATGACAAAATATACCAAGTTATGATTGAACAAAGTGATAAACTAGGCGCTTTCGCTCATGGTTACACTTATGCTGGCCATCCTGTTGCATCAGCAGTCGCTTTGGAAGTTTTAAAAATTTATGAAGAAATGAATTTGGTGGAACATGTTGCAAGCATATCTCCATATTTTCTAAGCAAGTTGAGTGCTTTTAAGAACCATCCTCTAGTTGGAGATGTTAGGGGAATTGGTTTAATTTGTGGTATCGAATTAATGCGGGATGGAGATACAAGGGTTCCGTTTCAAAAAGACTTGTCGGTACCGGAAAAGTTCCAAGAAAATGCTCTTGCCCATGGCCTCATACCTCGCGTTGTTGGTGACCGCCTTGTATTTGCTCCACCTTTAATTATTACCAAAGAGGAGATAGACGAGATGGCCTTGAGGTTCACGAAGGCACTCGATGACACTTGGAGCTCTATCAAATAAAGTTAGATTATTTGGTCGAGGCAACGGACCAATTCGTTGTTGAAAGTTTCAGGTACCTCAACATTCGAAAAATGCCGCTGGCCCTCTATTACGATCAGTTCAGAATTAGATATTTGGGACTGTATTTCCTTCGATTTCTCGATTGGAGTGACTGGGTCATCTCCTGCAGCAATAATTCTGGTAGGCGATTGGATCAAGTGAAGTTTATCTCGGTACGCTAAGTCAGCTACAGCAGAAGTTCCCCCTAAATAGCCCGGAATGGGTGTTTTAACGAATACATCCCGAATTCGGCAATAATCAGCATTTTCTTTTGCAACAAAATTATCATTGAACCATAAAGCCTTGGTCATTTCCCAAACTGGAACCATCCCGCCATCTCTGACAACAGCTTGTCTTTCTTTAACCCAGTTTCTGTACCACGTGTCGCTCTGGGATGTAGTGTTGCATAAAACGAGCGATGAAATTCGCTCCGGATATTTAATCGCTAGGCCTTGGCCAATCATACCACCTGTTGATATGCCTACCCAGTTTACCGTTTGAATGCCTAGGGCATTCATTGTTCCAACAGCATCATCGACGAATTCTTCTAATGTGTATGGACCGTCGGGCGCACTTGTTGCTCCGTGTCCTCGCCAGTCGTAACGCAATATTTTGTATTTGTTTTGCAGAGCACTTATTTGCTGATCCCAAATTCTATAACTAGTGCCCATGGCGTGCGCCATCATAAGGAGAGGCCCATCTTGAAGCCCATCCCATTCGTAAGCTATGTCGATTGTTCCCACCTTTACTTTTTTCATCTGCTCTATCCAATTGCTTCTGAGTATTTTACAATCATTTTACCGAGCGCTTTTCCAGAAAGCATATCGCGTAAAGCCATGGGCGTGTTTTCAAATCCAATGGCTGTCGTTTTAATTTCTTTAAGCTTCCCATGGCGGCAAAGTTTCATCATCTTTTCTCGAGCAAAAGACCATCTCTCGGGATATGAATACCTAGAAAAACACTGAATTTGGGCTTCTTTCGCCCATAATTGGCGCATATTTACATAGTCCAGGTGAGGTGTTTCACTGTTATTTGAGTTGGTCCTACCCACAACAAGTACGGTTGCATATTTAGCTAGGTTATCGAACACGGTATCGGCAATGTTGGCACCGAGTGTATCAAAAAATAAATCTACGCCTTCGGGACATGCGGATGCTAATTTTTCACTAAAAGATGGGTCATTATAGTTTAAACATTTATTGGCGCCGAGTGTGTCTTCTACGACATTACATTTTTCTTCCGTCCCAGCAATGCCAATTACATGCATGCCGGCCATTACACCAAGTTGTATCGCAAACGAGCCCACGGAACCGGCAGCCGATGTAACAACTAATGTTTGCCCTGGCATTGGTCTGCCAAATAAATCCATTGCGCAATAGGCGGTTAGGCCAGGTGAGCTTAGCGCAGTAAGCCACATAGTTTCTTCAAAATCATTGCTGACAAGTTGAAGGTCCTCGGGGGATGCTTCTGCGATCTCCTGCCAACCTAGACGGCCGGTTACTAATTTTCCAGGACTAAAATCACCTGTTTCTTCGCTTATGATTTGTCCAATGACGTCGCAGTCAATAAGTTCTCCGATTTCAAAGGGTTTGGTATAGTTTTTAAAATCTTTGAGGCGTTGGTTTTGCCATGGGGAGAGTGCAACGGATAGTACACGCACGAGTAGGTGGCCGTCCTTAGGGCGAGAGACAGGAAGCGTTTCGATCCTAAAGTTTTCGTTGCTGGGAAGATCCGTCGGGCGTGTTTTCAGAACAAAACGGCGATTATGACTTGGTATATTTATCATGGCGGTTTAAACATCTTATTACGTTTCAAGGTCGTAACTATCTATACTTAAGGATTGAAAATGGCAAGTGGCTCGATATCGCTAAATCATGTTGAAATAGCTTATGACTTCTCGGATTCGCCAGGTGAAAAAGTCATTCTTTTACTTCACTGTTTTGGTTCAAACAGAAGATATTGGGACTTTCATAAAGAAGCATTTTCGGGCTTTCAAACGTTGATAATTGACGTGCCTGGGCATGGGCAAAGTACCCTGTATGATGCTGACTGCAGTTTAGAACTGATAGCGAGTGATATAGTATCTCTATTGGATTTTCTTGGAATAAAGAAGATAATCCTCGGAGGTGTTTCGATGGGAGGAATGATCTCTCAAACATTCACTTTGAACCATCCTGAGCTGGTTAGCGCTTTAATGCTTATAAACACGACCTGTTTCATTAGTGAAGATATGCATCAATTATGGAGAGAGCGGTCGCAACAGGTTTTAGAAAACGGAACTGATGCCGTGCACGATGTTTTAATGCGACGTTGGTTTACTTTAGATGCAATAAAAAATGAAATTCCTGGATACAAATATTTGTCTGAAACCTTCAAAGATTTCAATCCTGCGACTTTCAAGAAGATTAGCCAGGCTATGTGTAACTTGGATACGAATGAAAAATTAAAAGATATTTCTGTGCCAACGTTAATTATCGCTACGCCGGACGATCCGGGAGCACCAACTTATATATCTAGGCAAATGGCAGATTATATAAATGGTTCTGAATTATATTGGCTGGAGCCCGCTCAGCACTTGTCTTCTCTAGAACATATTGAATCATTTAATTCAATTGTTAAAAATTTCCTTTCGAAGCAGGTCTAGATTTTTTTGATGATGATTTTCCGAGACATACATTTTCCCAGGTTCAGTTCAATAAAATGTAAAAAACGAAAGCAATTTAAAACATCATAGCAATGATCTGTTTCTGTGATGGGGCTGACGATTTTAAGAAATAAAACCAAATAATTAACAATGGCGAAATTGGATATAAGTTATGAAATTTTATGATTGTAAAACCGCGCCGTCACCTCGAAGGGTGCGAATATTTATAGCGGAGAAGAATATAGATTTAGAAACAATTGACATCGATTTAAAAAATGGAGAGCAATTAAGTCCGGAGTTCAAGAAGATAAATCCCAATTGTACAGTACCTGTCCTTTCTATTGAAAATGGCAATAATCTTACAAGCACTGCGGGAATAAGAAGCTTTTTAGAGGCTAAGTATCCAGATATACCGTTGATGGGTAGTACGGATGATGAGAAAGGAAAAATAGCTGATTTGCAGTGGCGGATAGAAATGGAAGGACTGATGGCAATGTCAGAAGCCTTGAGAAATTCTGCTCCAAGAATGGCTGGTCGAGCTCTTACTGGCCCAGTCAACTACGAACAAATTCCGGCTTTGGCTGAACGAGGCAAACAGCGGGTTCAGCGTTTTTTAGAAGGTGTGGAGAAGTTTATTGGCGGTAATCAATTCGTTGCTGGGGACACATATTCTGTTGCAGACATTGATTTGTTGGTCGTTATTGATTTTGCGAACTGGATTAAGCTAGAGCTCCCCGACAATGCAAAAAATGCTAAGAGGTGGTATGAGGCAGTTAGCCAACGACCGAGCGCAAAATTATGATGACAGATCTATTGAAAAGCTGCCGCTGTTGCTGAGTTATAATTCATTCATCTAATCTAAGTATTTGGTAGTTGTCCTGTCATCTTGGCTCGTAGTTTGACAATCGCCAACACGGTATCGATAGTCGGTGTGGGGACTTGGACTAATCTGGCTAATTCAGATGTTGCTCCAATGATTGGCATTATCTCAAGTGGCCGTCCCCGTTCTAGGTCTTGAAGCATAGAAGTTTTATGAGCTGCTGCTCGCTCCCGTGTCGTATTTAGCCTAGCATCAATTTTGTCTTCGGGGTTTGCCCCTAGTGCTTTCCCGACTGCCAGAACTTCGGTCATTAGTTGTCTTAAAACTTGCTCCATTGAGCGATCGTCAAGCATGGCCCCAGTGTGCGCCATGGTTAAAGCGCTTGTTGGATTGTAAGCAACGTTACCCATCACTTTAATCCAAATATCCCTTCGAATATTGGGTTTAATGTCGCAATTTATACCAGCAGCAACAATCATCCGCTGTAACAACTTACAGCGAGAGGAATCGGAACCGTCAGGCTCACCAATTTGATATTGGTAACTTGGACTAATGGTTTTTACTATTCCGGGTTCTATTACTTCGCTTGCGACGTAGGTGATGCAACCTATTGCACGCTCAGGCCGAATGCCGGCCCATTGTTTACCGTCTGGATCAACGGTTTTTATTTTATAATTCTCCCACTGACCTGGTAATCCATAAAAATACCACCATGGAATACCGTTCATTGCTGTTGCGACAGTTGTATTCTCTCCAAGAAGTGGCTGCATTTGCTCAACGACATCAGGCGCTTGATATGATTTTAATGACATTATCACGTAATCCTGAGGTCCAAGTTCAAAAGGATCACTAGTTACTCTCGGTCGTGTGATGAAGTCTTGATCCTTTGCAATTAACCTCAATCCATTTTGCTCCATTGCTTTGAGATGATCTCCACGCGCTATTAAACTGACCTCAAATCCAGCTTTACTTAGCATCGCTCCTAGGTGCCCTCCTATCGCGCCAGCACCATAGATCGCGATACTAGCTTTTTCTTTACTGATTAACACTTTTTCCCCCTAATCGAATAAAGGACCACGTTAATTAGACACTATAACAATTTATAGTGCTCTAAAACTTCTTGTTTTTTTAATAGCGTATGCTTGATTATTACTGATGCGCTAGAAAAAGCGTTCTTCTTCCATCAATTTCAATTATTATTAAAACGCGTTTAATTATTGAGTTAATTAAAAGTGGTGCTAATCTTTTGCTCTCCTTCACAATGTTACTTCAACGAAATCGCCACGAGAAATTTAAAAGGACTTTTAATGGAACCCTATTTTGATACCGGTCCGTATACGCGGGACATAACCACCAAATCAAGAGAAGCAGAGATTTGGTTCAATCGTGGTTTAAATTGGTGTTATGCCTTCCATCATAAGGAAGCGTTACGATGCTTTGATAAAATGATAGAACTTGATCCAGATTGTGCTATGGGATACTGGGGGGGTCGCGTATGCTACCGGCCCTTATTACAATATTCCCTGGGAGAAAATGTCACCATCGGGGCGACCTGGTGCAATACAGACTTGTTTTGAATACTCCCAAAAAGCAAAAGAATTAGCGAATAGCCAAGACCTGACGGAGATTGAAAGAGCCTTGTGTATTGCACTTTGCTCTCGGTTCCAATCTGGGAAAATAAGTGACCCAGAAGAGTTAACTCGTTGGGATGATGATTACGCTAACGCGATGCGCGAGGTTTACAAGCATTTTGCTGAAGATTACGACGTATGTGCGCTTACAGCCGAGGCTTTAATCGTGCGGACGCCTTGGCAACTTTGGGATCTGCAGAATCGAGTGCCTGCAGAGGGAACGGATACCGAGGAAGCTATAGAAATTGTCGAGGTTGCACTTAAGCGGATTGAAATCAATAATGATGCGCCGCATGCGGGCTTATTACATTTTTATATTCATATAATGGAAATGTCGCCAGAACCTGAGCGTGCTCTTGCCGCGTCTGACAAACTACGCCCACTTGTTCCTGGATCTGGTCATCTCATACACATGCCATCTCACATATATGTGCTTTGCGGACAATATGAAAAAGTAATAGCTTCAAACATTGAAGCTGCCGATGCAGACAAAAAGTATCTAGAAGTAGATAGTGAACTTGGCATTTACTATATCTACCTCCTCCATAATATTCATTTTCAGGTCTACGGAGCAATGTTTGCTGGTCAATATGAACCGGCGATAAGAGCAGCAGAACAAATGCAATCTATCGTGCTCCCAGAATATCTTTTGAACGACCACGCTTTCTTAGTGAACTATCTGGAAGCATTTAGCGGAATGAAGGCGCACGTCTTAATAAGATTTGGAAAATGGCAAGAGATTTTAGACGAACCGTTACCATCGGACCCACAGCTTTTCTGTGTAACTTTTGCAATATGGCAGTATGCTAGGGGTATAGCACATGCCGTATTAGGCAACATCGATGAAGCGTTAGCGCAGCAAGTAAAGTTAAGAGCCGCTATAGCCGCACTTCCTGAAGAGAGAATCGTTTTCCATAACGATTCTAAAGATATTCTGCAAGTTGCAGATAAAATGCTAACTGGTGAGCTTGAATACAGGAGAGAAAACTATGACGAAGCTTTCAAAAGTTTGCGCCAGGCCGTGACATGCTATGACAATCTTAATTATTCGGAACCATGGTCATGGATGATGCCTCCTCGTCATGCGCTTGGAGCATTGTTGCTAGAGCAAAATAAAGTTGAGGAGGCAATGTCTGTCTACAGTGCTGATTTGGGGCTAGATGATACACTAGTCAGACCTTCACAGCATGCTGGGAACATCTGGAGCCTTCTTGGGTATGTTGAATGCTGCGAACGCGCAGGTAATACAGCGGCGTTAAATTCGATAAAAGAAGAATTAGAGGCGGCTAAGGCAATAGCTGATAGTTCGATAACCGTTTCCTGTTTTTGTCGAACAAAGGAAAATTGTTGTGATTAAAGGTGATTGCGAGAGTTGGAAACTAGGGGAACGCGCCAAAACCGGATTAAAAGTTAGAAAGTCTTGCGCAACGTGGTGACCCCGACAGGATTCGAACCTGTGACCTACAGATTAGGAATCTGTCGCTCTATCCTGCTGAGCTACGGGGCCATTAATTAGATAGATACCTTAGGTTAACGGTGGTGTGAAGATATTCTTACTTTAAATTGGCGTAAGTGTAATATTATTTGTATTTTAGAAATCTTCGTGATCTCAAACTTATCCATCATGGAGTGTGTCGATGACAAAAATTCACAGTATACGTTCAATTAGAGTTTCTCTTCCATTTGAAACAGGTGGGCCAAGACATGGTATGCGGCCAAGTTTGGATGCGTGGACCAAAATGGAATGTGTCATGGTTAGCATCAAAACCTCGGACGGTTTGGAGGGATGGGGGGAGGCCTTCGGACATGTAATGGCTCCTGGAAGTGAAGCAGTTATAAATCAGATTTTAGCCCCCATGTTGATTGGCAAAGATTCTGTGGCTATAAATCACAGGATCGCAGAACTGGAACGCCCTTTGCACGGCCTTGGAAGGTCAGGACCAATTATGTACGCATTATCTGCAATAGATACAGCGCTTTGGGATTTGGCTGCACAAAGGGCACATTTACCACTGTATAAATTACTAGGCGGCGAGAGTGGTGTTTTAACCAAATATGCAAGTCTAATGCGTTATGGGGGAGATTCTGATGCTGTGGCTCAGAACGTGGAACGGGCTAGAAGTTATGGTTTTAGGACAATCAAACTTCACGAAACAACAATTCCAGCATTCAGAGCTGCTCGCACCGCAGTGGACCTAGATGATAAAATTTGTCTTGATGTTAACTGCCCGTGGACTATTGCTGAAGCACGTGAAGTTGCTCAGGAGATTTTAGAGGATGGTTTTCATTGGCTTGAGGAACCCGTGTGGCCGCCAGAGGATTTTGAAGGTCTTGCCGAAGTACGTCTTGAAGGAGTCCCGATATCAGCAGGTGAAAATATTACGACACTTCATGAATTCAAATTAGCTATGGAAACAGAAGCAGTAGACAATTTGCAACCTAGCGTAACTAAGTGTGGCGGCATTTCAATGATGAAAAAAATTTTCGCTTTAGCCGAAGTTTATCCAGTAACTGTTATACCTCATTGTTTCTATTGGGGGCCAGGCTACTACGCAACGGCTCACCTAGCTGCTTCTCGAGTCACTCCTCCCCCTTTAGAAACTGCTTTCATTACTTTTGCAGTTGAGCCTCATGAATTGTTTAATTCCCAGTCAGACCAAGTATCATTGGATGACACTCCTGGCTTAGGGTTCAATGCCCGCTGGGATGAACTTGACCAGTTCATAATCTCAACAAATGAGGTAAACGCGTTGTGATTGCAAAGCTGTTTTGTCATTTTTATTCGGACCACTGATTGTGGTGAAGGCACCCAAAAGACCAATTCCACAAGACTTTGGTATTGAAGAAGCAGATCTGAGCAAAAGTAGCTTGAGGGATATATTGCTATCGGAGGGTCTGAGTTCCGTTATAGTGGTTATAGGGACAGTTTTGGCGATTTGGGCATTCGGTTGGTGGGGGATTGGCCTTGCTTGTCTAGGGTTAGGTGCACTGTATCTCATTCGAATTTTGCTGGAAAAGGTTTTGCGGTCGCGAGATGATGCTGCCAAAGAAAACTATAAATCGGCAATGGAGCTATATTACAGCAAGGTTCATGATTATGATGCATATATAGACGAGATAGAGAGGAATGGTAAATCTAATGATGGCTAACTTAATGTGCCGCTAGACTATCTTTTTATTTTGCCAGCGAGATAGAACTTCTTCTGGGCTGTGTTCGGTACGGCTGTTTCCGCCCAAATCATCCTTCTTTGCCGTCAGTTCAATGACATAACCATTTGGATCTCGGAAATAAATCGAATCTATAAAACCGTGATCAGAGATACCACGTGTTTCGATCCCTTCTTTTTTCCCTTTTTCGAACATCGTCAATAGAAAGTCGCGGCTGACCTCGAGCGCTATATGAAGATCGAAGTCATGTTGTTTCTTAAATTCAAACGGTCGATCGGGTGCCTCGAAGAAAGCGAGTGAGGATCCATCGCCCATTTCGTAAAACGAGTGAAGCACGCTTGTTTCCCGGCCGGTTTGTGTGGTCTCTATTTCAAAAGCGTTTTTGAGCTTTAGGCCAAGAAAATCTTGGTAAAATCTCCGTGTTTCTTCAGAATCCCTGCATCTATACGCATTATGATGAAGACCCTTAATCATGATATTCTCCGTATCTCGCTATCAGAACCATTGCGTCACTTAACCATATGGTTGATCTCCATTTATAGTGCAACGCCTCATGACTCTTTTTTCTTTCTTTGTGTCATAGGGCGTCGCCCTATGTAAGAGACAACGGTTGTCCCAAATAGCTATTTGTTTTGGTTGCCACTGATGTTTGTAAATGAGTTCCTTTGGCGTAATCTCTGCACTTATCTCGTCTATAAAATTTCTGCCGGCGTCGTAATTCCATCCCTCAATAGTTTCTGCATGGTCCCCAAGAAAAATTGACTTCAAATTCGTCTCTGGGTGAAGTCGAATAATTGGGTGCGCAACTGGCGGAACTTCAGCGCGTTGTTCTGTTGTCATGGGGTCTTCCCCATGGCGCCGAGTTCTTGAAAAATCTAAATTATGAATAGCTTTCAAGCCTTCAAGTCTTTTCCTCGTGTTTTCAGTGAGGTTTTCAAAAACCTTATTCATATTGCAAAAATGAGTTTGCCCTCCATGTGCTGGCACAATCTCAGAATACATCATTGTTGCATGTCCTGTTTTTTTTCGCCAAGATCCATCTGTATGCCAATACATCGTTCCTTTGTCTGGGTGCTTGCCATTTGGTTTTCCGTCCTCTCCCAAATTTGTGAGTAGGTAAATTTCGGGGTGGCCATAACCGTGATATTGGTTCATTACGTGCACCTGAACATCCCCAAACTTTTTGGCAAATTCAACTTGAAGTGCTGGGCTCAAATCTATGTTATTGAAAAGGATAAGGTGATGCTTAAGAAAAGCCGCGTATATTTGTTTGAATATATGTGGTTTAAGAGCATCCTCGATTGAGATATCCATAATCTCAACGCCTAGAGCATTGGATACTGGGCTTAAGTTAAGCTTAGGGTTTTGCATGCCGTCATTCCAACTTTAATTGGGTTGGTTTTGTAATATAAGATTCAAAATATAGTGACTAGGAATGCTTGTCTAAAATTAACAAATGAGTTTCTATTTAAAAACAAATTTTTAGCTACGGGAAGGAGAATTTGATGTCCGGTATAATGAGAGCCGAAAAAATAGCTCAACACTTAGCCGAAGCCCATAAATCTCGAAGCAAGTTTGAAAACTTAATCGGTGAGTTTAAACCAACTTCGGTCATGCATGCTTATGATTGTCAAAAAGCACTAAACAATATTTGGATTGAGAGCGGTAGAGGACCCATTGTAGGATATAAAATTGCTCTGACATCGAAAGCAATCCAAGAATTGGTCGGCGTAGATAAGCCGGTCGGGGCAGCAATTTTTGCATCTTCGATATATGAATCCCCTGCTATTGTCCACTTGGATAGTTACATTCGTTTGGGGATAGAATTTGAACTAGCATTCACGATCGGTAAGGACATCCCAGAGGGAACTGTTTTTGAAGCGAGCAGTGTAAGTGAGTTTGTAGACAGTGCTATGCCAGCCTTCGAACTGATAGAAGACAGAGCGGCTGACTACAGTAATCTAGACCCGTTAACTCTAATAGCTGACAACGCTTGGTGCGGTGGAATTGTAATCTGTTCACCGTCAAAATCCTGGCGCGATGCCGATCTAACAAATCTACCGGCAAAATTATCCTACAATGGCGAAATAGAATATACGAACACCAGCGCTGCAATGGGTAATCCACTAAATTCGTTAGCGTGGCTAGCGACTCTATTAGGAGAACAAGGCCGTTCTCTGAAAGCTGGCGATATCGTTATGAGTGGCTCAACCTTGGCTACAAAATTTGCTAACAAGGGAGATCGCGCTCGTTATGAGGTTGAGGGTATTGGTGCAGTTGAGGTGTCAATTGACTAATCGGGATAACTTAACATCTTATCGTTTGATTTAATGATTTTGGACGTCAAAGATTGGTTTTTTTTCACCGTCATTTCATTCTTATATTTTTTCAGGTGTCATTCCTCTGGGGTTGCTCTGGTATCGATGAAATAAAGGGAGTTTTTACTTCACCGTTTTGGAACGAGTACGACTCTAGTTCAAACCTTTTTGTTGATCATACAACTTGGGGGTATTTATTAAATAAACATGTGCAGCTTAAAACGGACGGTACCACTGTAATAGCCTACGCCAACTTTACTCAGCCAGACCGGCAGGTGCTGGAAAAGTATATTCAAAGTCTTGCTTCATTTCCCATAGAGAAACTTAATCGAAAAGAGCAGTATGCATTTTGGCTCAATCTTTATAATGCCCTTGTTGTTCGACTAGTTCTTGAACACTACTTAATTTTATCGATTACTGATATAGAAGGTGATGATAATTTTTTAAAAAGGGGACCCTTTAATCGACAACTTATCATTATTAAAGGATGGCCGCTGAGCCTGTCTTTCATTCGAAAAAAAATATTATCCAATTTATTTCTTGACCCTAGATTCCATTATGGATTGTGCGATGCGGCTGTAGGTTCGCCTAGGCTCCAACGTCGTCCCTACACAGGTGATAAAGTTGACCGAATGTTGGATGAGGCCGCTCTTGAGTATATTAATCATTCGAGAACATTAAGCGTGAAGGAAGGGAAAGTAATAGTCTTGTCGGCTTTATATGAAATGTATCCAGAAGAATTTGGTCACACATTTCCTGAAATTTTCCAGCATATTAGGCTTTATGCGATGGATCATGTTAAAAACAAGCTCTCCTCAGCTGTTCAAGTTACCTTTGACTTTGATTGGTCTTTGAATGATGGAATAAAGCTAAAGTAACGCTTTCCTAAATCTAAAATTCTAAAAATTTTAGAATTAAAAGTTGGTAACCAAGAAAAATGAAACGAACTAGTTTCTAATAGCGAAAACTGGTATTCTTAATTAATGGTTACGAGGGCTTGAATTGATTGTTTCTATAATCAAAAACAAAAAAGGAGAGCGTAATGAGACAAATTTTAATCCCGTTTGGTGCGGACTCAGCTCGCGATGTACCTATTGAAGCAGCTTCTCAACTTGCGCATCGGCATAATGGTCAAGTAACTGGAGTTTTTTATCCGAGGTTACCTGATCCAGTTATCGTGGACCCAATGAGTGGGGGGGTGGTTTCATATGATGGCTTAGACGAGGAAATAGAAGCGCAAAAAAAGAGTGCTGGCGATTTAATTAGACAAAGAGCTGCCGCATGTAATCCAAAAATCACCAACGAGCAGCTTATAGTTGATATGACGAGCTTGTCGAACTGGAGACAGGTTGGAGAAATTTGTAGAGTTTACGACATTTCTATAATTGGCAGATCTCATGAAAACCCTCATTGGCAGACATTATTCGAAATGGCTCTTTTTGAAGGTGGTAGGCCGGTATTAGTGGTGCCGCCTTCTTGGAGTGGAAAGTACGGTGAAACTGTAGGAATTGCATGGAACCACAGTACCGAGACAGCAAGGGTTTTAGCGTTGAGTATGCCAATAATCCGTATGGCAAAAAAGGTTTTTGTGATTGAAGTTGATGGATGGGTGCATGCCGGTCCAGACGGGAGAGCATTACAGCGATATCTCGAGGCTAACGAGGTTGAGGTTGAAATTAAAAAAGGGGCGCCGGGCGGCAATGTTGGTGAGAGAGTTCTAGAGGTTGCTTCTTCTTGTGAAGTTGATTTCTTGGTAAAAGGTGCTTTTACTCAAAGTAGGCTTACTCAAATGATTTTTGGTGGGGCGACCAGAGCGATACTTGATCAAGCTCAAATACCAGTCATTTTTGCTCATTAAAATTCAAATAAAGATTAACCATAGGGGATAGAATGGGACGTTTAGAGGGTAAGGTGGCGTTAATCACTGGCGGCGGTGGTGGTATAGGTAGGGCGACGGCCATTAGGTTTGCGGAAGAGGGCGCTAGTGTCATAGTTACAGACATAGAAACTAGTCTTGGAAATGAATCTGCGAAACTTGCACAAGAGACAAGCGGAAATGCTGGTGGTAACGCTGTATTTATGGAAATGGACGTAACTGACCATGATAGTGTCAAGTCTGTAATTTCGGAAACTGTTAATCGTTTTGGAAAACTCGACGTTCTTCATAATAACGCAGGCGGATCGACGATGCAGGACGGTCCCGTCACAGAGGCGCCAGATGAGGAATTCTGGCGTGTCATTAAGTTAGATCTTTTCGGTACATTCGTTTGTTCCAAGCATGGTATTCCAGCGATAATTGAATCAGGTGGCGGTTCAATAATTAATATGTCTTCAAACGTTGCACTGATGGCTTTGCCTGGAAGGGATTGCTACACGGCGGCAAAAGGTGGGGTAGCCTCAATGACCAGGTCTATGGCTGTAGAGTATGCGCCAAATAATATTCGAGTAAATGCTATTGCGCCTTCGGTAACCCTCTCTGATCGTGTAAAAAAACTTGTCCAAGAGTCGCCCGAGATAGCAAAAATATCCGAACAGCATCTCTTGGGCTTTGGCATGCCCATTCACATTGCAAACATGGCTGTGTATTTAGCCTCGGATGAATCAGAGATAACTACCGGGCAAATTCTTTCTGTCGATAGTGGCGTGACCATCTATTAAAAGGAAAATTAAATGGATTTTGCGATCAAACCATTATTACCAGGAATGGACTTTGCAGGTGAAGTTATAGGAGTAGATGTGGCGTCGCCCATAAATTCCTCCGTATACCATCAGCTAAGAGAGGCTTTAGGGAAGTATGCAGTGCTTGTTTTCAGAAACCAGAACATAAATGATGATCAACAGATCGCCTTCTCAGAAAAGTTTGGTTCTCTCGAAAGATCACTCGGCTTTGACCGCGGTGGGGGTGTTACGCATCCTGAGATTTCGCGCATCGCGAACGTAGATGATAATGACAAAATTCGTTCACATGGTGATGAAAAGTCGCGTTACCACCGAGGCAACAGCTTGTGGCATTCTGACTCATCTTTCAAGCCAATCCCAGCTAATATCTCTATTTTGTCGGGCCGCGAAGTCCCTCCCTTTGGTGGCGAAACCGAGTTTGCGGATGCACGTTACGCTTATGATACTTGGCCTGGATCTATTTCAGGCATTGAAAAAGAAGATTTAGAGGGTCTCGTTTGCGAACATTCAATAATTTTTTCTAGGCAGTTAATTGTTGGCGATATTTTCTCGGAGGAAGATAAAGAACGATTAAAACCAGTCAGACAAGCGATGATTAGAAAGCATCCAGAAACTGGACGGAAAGTCTTTTACCTTGGAAGTCACTGCCACTATGTAGAGGGATGGGATTACTCGAAAAGTAGGGCGTTAATTACGGAATTGACTTCTTGGATTACGCGTCCGGAGTTTGTTTATGCTCATAAATGGGCTCCCCTAGATTTAGTAATGTGGGATAACAGGTCGATCCTTCATAGGGGAAATCCTTGGCCTGATGAAGAATACAGACGTGTTATGCATAGAACAACGGTGGCGGGTGACCAGCCGACAGTTTAGGGCAAAAAATGTTTCCTGATGAAAAAGTTTTTTTCAAACAGTTAGAAGAAAAAAAGCTTGCCTTAGAAAGCCTGATAGTCTCAGCAAAAAGTTCGGCAAAAGCTGTTGAATTGGACCAAACTAAAATTGGAAGACTTTCTCGGATGGACGCGATTCAGAGGCAATCCATGGCAATCGAAACTGAACGGCGGAGAAAATTGGATTTGAGACGTGTGGAGGCCGCTATGGAACGTTTAAAAAGTGGGAATTTTGGTTATTGTATAGCCTGTGATGAAAAAATTCCTCGTAAAAGATTAAAGTTTGACCCAGCATGCCCCACGTGCATCAATTGTGCAAAATAGGATTGAACCTTATGTGTTATGCAGATTTCAGATACTAGTATTTTTCAAGCGATCTTCGCTAACGCCTCCTCTTCTATGTCCAGTTGAAGCACGTCATTAAAGCGATTAAACGCGCCGCAGAGGGCAATGCGCCACGTTAACTCGACGATTTGTTCTTCTGAAAAATGATTTCGTAAGCGATCGAATAGTTGATCTCGAACGCGATGAAAATTGCTTGTGACTTCGATTGAATATTCTACGACTAGTTTGTCTATATCGTCGAATTCCGGGTGCTCTTCATATTGTAGAATATTTTCTGCACCAGCAGGGGTCACACCCTCTACTGTTAAAAATGGAGCATGATGCGCAACGCAATAATCGCAGGCGTTTATTTTGGAGACAGCGACTAAGGCTAACTCCAAATATCTTCTAGGTAAGACACCTTCCTTGCGTAAGTCTGTCAACATGCCAAAAACATGCTCGAATATTGGTGTCCTGTGAGCCATTGCTCCAACCAAACTGCCGAATGGCCCATAAGTTGACATATCGTCAAACAAGTTCTGAAGGTGATTGGGTACAGCACTCTTATTTGCGTATGAAATTCTAGCCATCAGTCGCTCCCGCTTTTCAAATTCTTTTAGTTTTGAATATGTTAATTGCCATTTGGCTTCTATTTGTGGAAAACTAAAGCATAAAATAGCTACTTAGCAAATATTATCTGAGGTTCCAAATGTCCATTAGCAACATTAAGACTGACCACTTCAGCATCCCATTGCCTGTTGTGCTCTCGGATAGCATGCATGGTGATATGGCAAGCTTTGAACTAATGACGATACGAATAGAAAATTCCAATGGTGCGCAGGGACTAGGATATACATACACGCTTGGCGCGGGTGCTAAAGGTATTCATTCTGTGATGCGGGATGACATGGCTCCGTTTCTTCTAGGTAAAGACGAAGCACGAATAGAACAAATTTGGAAATCTTTATGGTGGAAACTTCATTATGCCGGTCGGGGAGGACTTGCAATCCATGCTCTTTCAGCAGTTGACATTGCTTTATGGGATTTAATGGGGAAACAAGTTGGCATGCCCTTATGGCGGCTTCTTGGAGGAGCAGACCCCAAAATAAAAGCTTATGCGGGCGGCATTGATCTGATGTTTACCGAAGAGGAACTACTCGCCCAGACGGAGAAGAACTTATCTAGTGGGTTTCGGGCAATTAAAATGAAGGTTGGCAGAGATAACCTTGAAGAAGATGTCGCCAGAATAGCCGCTATGCGAAAACATTTAGGGAAGAACTTTCCTCTTATGGTTGATGCAAATATGCGTTGGACTGTTGACGAAGCTATTCGAGCTGCACGTGCATTCCGTGAGTTTGAATTAGTTTGGTTGGAAGAGCCTACGATACCTGAAGATTACTTAGGGCATAATAGAATTTTAGTTGAAGGTGGAGTGCCAATTTCTGCTGGTGAAAATCTTCATACTATTTATGATTTTCAACATATGTTGCAAGCAAATGGCGTCAGTTACATTGAGCCCGATGTTTCTAACTGTGGGGGTGTAACAGTTTGGATGAAGGTCGCAAAACTCGCAGAAGCAAAAAATCTCCCTGTAACGTCGCACGGTGTGCATGATATTCATGTCCACCTCTTAGGCGCAGTTCCGAATGCGTCGTACCTTGAGGTTCATGGGTTTGGATTGGAGAAGTTCATTCTAGAACCGTTAGTTGTTAAAAATGGTTTCGCTTTAGCTAGCGAAGCACCTGGTCACGGTATCGACTTCAACTGGGATGGCTTGTGCGCTCACAAGTCTAGCTAAAATAAAATCTTTAGATAGAGTGGTATCAATCGTTTTATGGGATTACAACTTTATCTAGAAGGTATTTACAGAGTGCAATGGCTCTTTACCATGCAATACGCGGACGATATCCTGCATAGCAGTTTTTGCTATGGTTTCCAGACATTCCCGTGTCGAGCCCGCCATATGGGGCGTGATTAAAACATTAGGGGCATCAAACAAAGGACTTTTAGGGTCAGGTGGTTCTCCATCCAAAACGTCTAAAGCCACTCCGGAAAGGTGACCGTTGTTTAATGCTTCCGCTAAAGCGTGTTCATCCACTAAACTACCACGGGCACAATTTATCAGTTTTGAGGAGGTTTTCATTTTGCCCAAAAAGTCTCTGCTTATAATGTGCTTGGTCGAGTCTATAGCGGGGGCATGCAAAGACAGAAAGTCTGAGTGGTTTGCTAACTCTTCTAAGGAAACGGGTGCGGAACCTTTGCTAATCATTTCCGATGCTTGCAGCCCAGGGTCATAAGCAATTACATTCATGCCAAATGCTTTAGCAATTGTAGCGACGCGCTGTCCAATTTGGCCAAGTCCTAGCAAGCCTAGTGTTTTATCTTTTAACTCCGTGCCGATATGTCTTGCGCTATCCCAAGCTTTTTCTGCGGAAACTTTGTTGGCGGCTTGTGGAATTTGCCTAGCCATAGATAGCATTAAGCCAATTGTCATTTCAGCCACTGCATCCGCATTTGCGCCGGGTGTATTAGTTACCCATACACCACGTCTAGTGCATGCATCCACGTCAACGGGATCGACGCCAGCTCCATGAACGGCGACTACTTTTAGGTGTTCTAACGGCGTTAAGAGCTCTTCAGTAATATAACCAGATCTGAGTAGGATACCACCAACTCCGCTCAATTGCTTCGTCCAGTATTCGGTTTCCTCTTTAGTAAGAGGTTTGTATGGTAGTGCTATATTCCGCACATTTAATCCAACTTCAACCTCGTTGAAAGCTGTTTTAGCAATTGGAAGCTCAGGGGTATCAGCCAAAGCGATCCATGGCGGGGGATTACTCATTTTTTTTATCCACTAAATCCGGTATAAATCAATCATAGTAGTACTGGAAGCGTTAGGATTACTCCATAAAATTTTTAATGCCCCGATTAATTTAAAAATATTGAACTTTGGCATTTAAATATTGTAGAGGACGGAAAAAAATTATGACTCATTTTACTACAGAAAAAATGCCGTTATTAAACTTTATAAGCGATTCATTAGCCGCAGCCGGTTTTTCTCAATCTAATTCAAAAATCATAGCTGAGCACTTGGTTGATGCTGAAATGAAAGGTGTTCCAAGCCATGGCGTTAACCGTCTAGGACTTTATATAGGTGAGGCTAGAAAAGGGATTATAGATTCAAGCGCTGTACCCAAATTAGAACAAAAAACTAACAACTTGATAAGTGTTGATGGTGCAGGAGGCATCGGAATTGTAGCTATGAAAAAAGCTACCGAAGCGGGAATAACATTGGCGCGCAATAGTGGGATTGTTGCGATAGCAATTTCTAATTGCGGGCATACCGGACGAATGGGTGCATACGGCGAACAAGCAGCAGATGCTGGTTTTCTTGGGCTAAGCATGGGAGGTGGAGGCAGACAACTATGGGGTAATGTGGTTCCCTTTGGCGGAAAAGAGCCCGTTATGAGCACTAATCCGTATACACTTTCAATGCCAGGACTAAAAAATGACCCTTTAGTTTGCGATTTTGCTATCTCAAACTGGCCGGCAGGTAAAGTAGCTGTTGCCAGAGCTAATGGTGACCAATTACCTCCAGATATAATAATAGATAAAAATGGAAATCCTTCAACCAACCCAAATGATTTTTATGACGGCGGAGCATTATTGCCAGCTGCTGGGCCGAAGGGAAGTGGAATGGGTATCATAGCGGAGCTTGTCGGTGATGCTATGCTGGGTAAAACGCTTGAGTACAATTGGTTATTTATACTGCTACGTGTGGATTCTTTTCGTCCAATGGCGGAATATGAAAAAGCAGCTAGTAATTTTGTTAGTGAAGTAAGGCAATCAAAACCTATCGATGAAAGGGGTAAAGTTCTTCTGCCGGGTGAAAAAGAGACTACGTCTTCGAAACTTGCGGAGACGAACGGCATCCAGATAAGTCAGGGTGTTTTCGATAGTATAAAAGCAGCCGCAATCGATGTCGGTATCTCAGCAGACGATTATTTTTAAGCGTTGCTATTGCGTTCTAAATTTTTCTAAGAGCGTTGTCCAATAGGATCACGCGCTTGTGCAGTACCAATCATCGAATCCCTCGTGATAAGTTTTGCCAGCTCCTCTTCTGTCATTTTCTCCGTGCCAACTGGTCTAACCGGAATCACCAGATAGCGACAGTCAGCTGTGGAGTCGACTACTCGTATTTCTGTATCATCAGATAATTTCGTCCCAAATTCCCGTAAAACAGCTCTCGGCTCACGAATTACACGGGAACGGTATTGCTTTGACTTGTACCATAATGGGGGTACCCCAAGAATTGGTCTCGGGTAGCAAGAACACAGCGTGCAGACTACTACGTGGTGAAGCTCTGGCGTGTTTTCTAATGCTACCATCTTAAGAATTTCAACTTCTATCCCAAACTCCTGTATTGTTCGGTTTGCGTCTTCAAGTAAGCGAGCTTTGAATTCTTCATCAACCCAAGCTCTTGCGACTATCTCGGCACCTTTTTCGGGAGATTTTTTTTCCCACGCTTCTATTTCGTCTTGAATTTCTCGTGCGGATAAAACCCCTTTATCCACTAACAACTCTCGTAGTGCTATTTCCAAAAGTTCCCAATTCTCGGTTGGTTCCTTAATATCGGGTTGAAAGTCGTTGTGGGAGTGATCATGTCCACCGTGAGATCCGCTGTTTCCTGTCATATTAGTTCCAACCATGTTTCATAAATGTCTGAAGTAAGTGTGTCTTTGGCAGCAAAACTACCATCGCCTTGCCATGTGGTTTCCATATCAAATAGGACTTGATACAAGTTAAGTTTTGGAAGGCCATTTAAACCATATGCTAATCTCTCTGGATTTGGATATTTGCCAAAGTGCCGAATAATTATGCCCTTTTTACCCCGTAAAAAAAATGGTGTTCGGATATGACCAGGCGGATACGCTTTTGTGACTCGGACTTTTGATCCCACCTTAAATTGATCGCTCATATCAGCTAGGCTCCGTCCTGGATCTTACCTCTTTAAGTTTGTTCTCTATCTCTGCCTCGGTTAGGATACCTTTTTCTAAAAGTAGCTCTTTCATTGCTAATACCCATCTCTCATAGTATTCCGACTTTTTGTATGTGTCTGGTTCGAGGTTCTCGATAGTGCGTCGATTTTCATCAGAAGCCCAAAAACTTCGTGGCTTTGCACGAAGTAACATCATCATTGCGTCTATCCGGCGTTCTGTCATTGTAGGTTCGTGCTCCGCTAGGTCCAATGGTCCTTCTGGTAAGCCTCCTATGTCGCTTATAAGTCTATTTTTCATGCAGAAATCCTATGTAAAATCGTTAAGCTAAAAACTCTCATAAATGTTACGTTCAGACAACACTCTTAAATTGGTTTTTTGATCAGTATTACTTCTCTGTTAATGTATCTCTGTTATTTGATACTTCCATTTCTGTTCTTTCAGAAGCTGCTCACAGCCGTGGTCTAAAGAAAAGATAATAAACTAGTCAAGGTCTATAAATTCATATGGTTTCTGTTAGCGCTGACGATAACGCCCCGGTTGGACTACACCACTGGCTGATATTAGCCACTGTCCAGATCACGACCCTGACATTCGGTATGACAATTACAGCTGCAAATGTAGTCCTTCCCCAACTAAAGGGTGCCATGTCTGCTACACCCGATCAAATAGCCTGGGTGGTAACATTTAATCTCGTAGCAACCGCAATCGCAACGCCATTAACAGGCTGGCTGGCTCAAACGCTGGGCTGGCGAAACTTACTTTTTGTAAGCATAACAGGTTTTACAATATTTTCAGGTTTGTGTGGATTAGCTACTTCTCTCGAAAGCTTAGTGTTTTTTCGCATTGGTCAAGGTGCCTTTGGCGCTCCCATGCTGCCGCTTGGCCAGGGGATGATCCTTGCCACATTTCCACGACGCCTCCACCCAATGGCGTTAATGATTTGGGGTATTGGCGGTGTCTTTGGACCTGTGATGGGACCCATCTTGGGTGGGATAATCGCTGAGGCAACAGATTGGCGCTGGGTCTTCTTCATGATCGTGCCGCTTGGAATAATGTGTCTCTTTGTTGCCGCTATCTCGGTTGGAAACCAAGAGAAAGGAACCGCCAGAAAATTTGATTTTACCGGTTTTATTGCACTTGCTTTGGCGGTTGGGGCAGCACAATTGGTGCTCGATAGAGGACAACGGTTAGATTGGTTTGAATCCCCAGAGATCATTATTGAAACCTGCATCATGCTAGTCTCTTTTTATATCTTCATTGTTCATTCATTCACTAGTGAGAACCCTTTTTTAAATTTGCGCTTATTTTTAGACAGAAATTTTGCTTTGGGTTGCCTCATGGCATTTGCCATGGGATGGCTAAGTTATACACCGATCGTTCTGTTTCCACCGCTATTGCAGGAACTTAGAGGTTATCCGGATTCCCTGGTGGGTTATCTGATCGCAGCTCGTGGTTTTGGGAATTGGCTAAGTTTTCTTATTGTTGTTCAGTTTACTAGATGGGCACCGAGATCAGCCTTAGCTGTTGGATTAGCATGTCAAGCTATCGCAGGCTGGCAAATGGGGAAACTTAGTATCAATCTAACGGAATTTGATGTTTTCTGGACTAATTTATTGCATGGTTTTGGCTTTGGTCTTGCCTACACGCCGATGGCGTTCTTGGCATTTTCAACATTGACCGCAAAGGATATGGTTGAAGGGTCCGGTATATTTAACCTGCTAAGGCATTTTGGCAGCAGCGTTTTTATTTCGATAAGTGTTGCCGTTATGATAGAAACTGCCGCGTGGAATTATTCTAACATGGCTCCGTTAACCAGCCCCTTTAACGAACTATTAGGTTTTCCGGATATTATTGGGGAGTGGATGTCGGGTGAAAAGTTAAACCTCGACGCTTTAAGCAAAGAAATATTCAGGCAAGCTCAAATGATAGGTTACCTGAATGCTTTTCATTTATTTGGCTTAGCTGCAGCATTCTCAATACCAGTTTGCTTTTTATTCCGAGATCCAAAAAAGCTTAGCAACTAAAACTTGATCGAAATAATTAACCATTGATGTTTATCTTTGTTAAAGAATTACGACACTTCAACTAACTGATTGTGATCAAACTATCTGGTTCATTAGGGTTTTTTCACCATTTTCAAGTCTCTTGATATTCTCTACAAGAATATCAAGAACATTGTCCTCATATAGCCTGGTTTCGCCGCCTGTATGAGGCGTTAAAATAACGTTCTCCATATTCCAAAGGGGTGAGCTGGTTGGTAAGGGTTCGGGATCAGTAACATCGATACCTGCAGCACCAATCTGCTGAGATTCTAGAGCAGCGATAAGATCTTTTTCTACAACGCATCCACCCCGAGCAACATTGATTAGATATGCTCCTTTCTTCATTTTACTAAAGAGAGACTTGTCAAAAAGATCCTTGGTCTCATCAGTTAGTGGACAGCAGAGAACCACAATGTCAAAATTTGAGATTTCTGCCATTAGCTGCGTCATAGGGTAAGCATGATCAAATATGGAGTCGATTTTAGAGATATCACGTCTCATGCCTGTTGTGGTTATATCAAAAGCTTTGCTGATTTTGGCTACTTTTGCGCCAATTTGACCTGCCCCTATTATTAACATCTTTTTTCCGCCAAGCTCTTCTTCTCTGGTAAGAATATCAGGGTTCATTCCACGCCATATTTTATTGTTTTGTGCATCCCTTGCCAGGTAGGTTTGACGAGTGATACTAAGTAATAATGCCATTGCGTGTTCGGCAACTGCGTTGGCATTAACCCCCCTGCCATTCGCCATTCGTATCCCTTTTTCCCTAACAGCATTAACGTCGAATTGATCGTAACCAGCTCCACAAACTTGAATTAACTTGAGCTTTTCAGCTTTTTCCAAAAGGTTATTTTGCCAAAAACCAGTCGCTACAATTATATCGGCATCACGGATTTTGTTTTCTGTTTCTTCAGGTGTCCAAGTTGAATAGCTTCTTATACCCATATTTCGTTGTGCAAATTGCTTTTCAAATTGGTAGGCCACATGTGAAAACTGGATTACCAAATCAGAGCGTGCTGGGAACATAGTAAATCTTCCTTTTTATTTTATCTGGTCAGCTACCGTTCTCATGGGGGGAGAGCGTCTCATAGACGATCCGGTTTGCCGGAGTATTAATACCTTTTGTTTGTCCTAATCTGTCTACCGCGCCATTGAGCGCGGCCGCTTCCAGCTTATCACCGCGCTCTAGCGCCGCAAGCATAGATGCTTTCATATCAATAGGCAGATTATCAAGTAATTTCATTGTCAACTCAATCTGTTCTTCTGGAAGATTAATGTTGTAAGCTCTAGCAACTGTTATAACTTCACCAGCCAAAGACAGCATGAGTTTTCGACTATGAGGATTTTTTCGGCACTCCCCTAAAGGAAGCCTGGTTAAACAATTAACTCCGGCTAAAGTGCAAATCATAACGAACTTTTGCCAAAGTTCAGTCTCGATATCGTCTGGCACTGGAACGTCAATTTTTGCCTTTTCGCAGGCTATCCTGAACTGTGCCAATCTGTCTGAACTCTTGTTGTCCAATTCTCCTACACGCAAAGTTTGTATCGTTCCGAAATGTTCTATCACTCCGGGAGAAGTAATAAGGGCACTAATATTCGCAACACCGCCCAATACGGTTTTTTCTCCAAGTATTTTTCTTAATATTTGAATATGTTCGATCCCGTTCAGGAATGGAATAATTCCAGTATCAGGTCCAACGAGTGGCTTGATAGCTAAGGCCGCGTTTTCAGTATCATATGCTTTTACGCAAAAAAGTATTAAATCAGCCATCCCTAAGTCCTCAGGGCTAGAGCTGGCGACAGCTGGATATATAGTGGTATTTCCAAGCTCACTCTTAACTCTTAGTCCTCTGCTTTTTATAGCTTCAAGGTGGCGCCCTCTAGCTACGAAGCTTACATCTTCTCCAGCATCAGCAAGTCTTGCACCAAAATACCCTCCTACCCCGCCGGATCCCATAATCACAATTTTCATGTAGTCATGTCCCTCAACTTATTAAATGACTTCTTATACACTTAACGCTCAAAGTTTCGTAGGTGACTTTAACATCAAGAGAATAGCTGGTCCAAGAGCAGCGATTCCAAGAATTAGCAGGGGCGCGGTATAATCCCCTGAAAACTCTAATACACCGCTAAATACAGCAGGCCCTATCGCAACGCCAAAAAAAGTAAAAGCTGAAACTCCTCCTGTTGCTCTTCCTATTTGTTTTGCGTCTACTACCCTAGCTATTTCGCTTATATAAACACCATTCCATCCTGCGGTTATAAGACCAGTAATCGCCGCAAGCAATATTATCAAAGGATATGGCCATTGGTTATTGAGTGAAATTAAGGCTAAACTGCAAAAAAATATGCAAAAACCAACTAAACTTAATAAAGGGCGAGCCGGCAGAATTCTATCGCTTACCCAACCTAAAAAAGGACGTCCGAATGTGCCGCCCAAATGCATTATTGAGAAAACAAACCCTGCCAATACCGGCGTAAAATCAACTTTCTCAACCAAAAAAACGACGAAATAAGTAAAAATAGACAGTTGCATCATAGCGTAAATAAATGACGAAATTGCGAGTGGTCGCAGTTTGGGATCACTGAATGCTAATTTCAACGCTTCTAATGTTTCAAAGGGCGATATTTTTCGATTTTTGTCTAAATCTTTATCAAAATAGTTTCGAATAATTTGCAGAAATACTGCCAATATAAGAAGTGTTATTGCTACCGAAAGTACACCTGTTATCCAGCCGTGATCCTGCGCTATTCGTGGGACAATTAATCCAAGCAAAACACCGCCTATTGGAACGCCTGACTGTTTTATAGAAAAAATTAGGCCTCTTCGTTTTGCTTCAACAGTTCTTGCTAAGAGATTACTGGCAGCCGGCGTGGCAATACCGTAACCCATACCAGTCGCAAAGGCGCCTACGATCATGGCCGGTACAATTGATAGCGTAGAAATGATGAGGCCAACACTAGATACTGCTAGAGCGATCTGTGTTGTGCGAACGGCGCCGTATCGATCAATAACGGACCCCGCAATTGATGTAAAAGTGATGGCGCCCGCAAAGACTATTGCTGAATACAAGCCTACCTTACTTGCATCTATCTCAATTTCTTGCGAAATCTGGGGCGTCAATACTGGGATGGTCATTATCGCCATCGCAACTGCAATTTGACCTGAAATTGTAGCGATAAGTGCTACTGCGGCTGGGTTGCGCAAGATTTAAGCTATTCTTCTAAGCATTAATCTACCTAAACAACGGGGCTTTTCCCACCATCGACATTGAGCGCTGTTCCTGATAAATAGCTGGCTCTGTCTGACGCCATAAAGCAAGCAACGTCTGCGAACTCTTCTGCTTTTCCAACTCTTCCTAAAGGAATATTTTGAGAAGTTGCCATATCTTCGAGAAATGACTCATATGAGCCAGTAGAATTAGAAGATTGATGTCGAATCAAATGCTGGTTGCTGTCAATTAATCCAACGAGTAAGGCATTTACCAGGATATTATCTTTGGCAAATTCACCTGCTAAAGCCTTAGTTAAGGCCATTCCTGCTGCGCGGCTGACAGCAGTGGGTGCTCCCTCTGCAGGAGGTGCTTTTGCTCCAATATTCAAAACATTTATAATTCGACCCCATTTTTTTTCCTTCATACTTGGGATCGACAGCCTTGTTAATCGGATCGCAGCAAAAAGTTTGAGATCTAAGTCGTTTTGCCATAATTCATCTGAAACCCCAAGAAAGGGACCTCTCTGGGATGTGCCAGCGTTATTTACCAGGATATCTATTGAACCCAATTCCGATGTAATACTTTTATGCATTTCTTCCAGTGAGGCTGAGTTTGAGACATCACAGGCAAAAGTAGCAACGCGGTTACTCCCGGACATTTTCCTAATTTCGGCCGCCGTGCTTGCGAGCGCCTCTTCACCTCTAGCGGTAATTCCAACAGATGCCCCTGCCTCTGCAAAGCGAATAGCCATTGCCCTTCCGAGGCCCAAACTCCCACCTGTTATTAAGGCAACTTTCCCATCCAAGCGAACTTCCATTAATCTTCTCCTTATTTAAATCGTTAATTTCTTGGTTGCAGCTAGCCCATGAGCAATTTTGATATAGACACCTAGCCTATCAAAATTCTTCAGTCTTACGTGTTGCGATGATCAAATAGTATATGTTTGAACTTTCTAACCGAATAGACGACCAAATCTGTTTCTGTTTTTTGCAATGTATTGTTGGTGGTATTCTTCTGCTCGCCAAAATGTTTTTGCAGGAGAAACCTCTGTTACTATGTCCCTGGCGTACTTCCCGCTTTTTTGTTCATCTTTTTTTGAAGACATGGCAGTCTTTTGCTGTTCCTCATCCATGAAGAAAACAGCAGTGCGATATTGCGTTCCTATGTCAGGCCCTTGATAATTTAACTGTGTTGGATCGTGACAACCCCAAAAAACGCTTAATAAATTTTCAAAGCTTACCTTTTTTTCATCAAAATCTATCTCAACAACTTCTGCATGTCCTGTCGTGCCCGAACAAACCTCTTCGTAGGTAGGATTATCCGTATTGCCTCCACTATATCCAACCGCAACATCCAATACGCCAGGGACCTTCCTGAATGTTTCTTCAATACCCCAAAAACATCCTGCTCCAAACATTGCTTTTGCCATTCTTCACCTCGTTATTGAAAACTTAAATATGACTACTCTTTAAACTAGTGGTTCTTTTATTTGCTGTCGACCTTCATCGTATTTCTTTTGATCGTATAGAGCGAACTGCCTATAATAAGGACGGCTCCAGTCCAGGTCCATATTGTTGGAACTTCATTAAAAACTAAAAAGCCAATCCCAGCAGCATAGAGTAAACGGACATATTCTAAGGGCTGCGCCGCCGATGCTTGAGCTTCTTTGTATCCTTTTATCATACAGTATTGGACAATAGACATTAAAACAGCAATCCCAACAATATAGCCAATTTCAAGCAGCGTTGGTTGGACCCACAGCCACCAGGCGGGAAAAGAATACGCCACCGTCAGGATACCAGCATGATAGGCCATTATTGTTTTTGGGCTCTCGGTGGCGGCCAGAGTTTTTGTCATAATGAGATTACATGCAACTAAAGCAGCTGAAAATATTGCAAGTAAGGCATAAAAATTTATCTCGTCAGGACTTGGCTGGACAATTATCAGTACGCCAAAAAAACCGACAAAAGTTGCTACCCATCGACGCATATCGACGAATTCTTTCAGTATTATGACCGCTAGTAATGTTGCAAATAACGCCCGTGAAAAGCTTATTGATGTCGCTTCAGCTAACGGGAGATGAACAACTGCGGTAAATCCAGTAGTCATAGCAACGATAGAAACGGCACATCGTGAAAGATGCATTTTTAATCTCTTTGTACGAAAAACAGCTGGAAATTCACGAACAATGACTGGGCCGAGGAATAAAAAAACAAACATCTGTCGAAAAAATAATATTTCAAGAACAGGGAGCCGTTGGCCAACAAATTTTATCCCAGTTATCATTATTGTAGCACAAAGACCTCCAGTTAAAAGCCATATCGATCCTCTGGCGTTCCCTGAAAGACCTTGCCAGATGGTGCGTAGTGCTCGAATTTGTTTTTGATACACCGAGTTAGTCCAGAATATTTTCTTGGGTGAGCTGTTTGACTGATCTATTCTATAGCTTTGCAATTTGTTTTACACCAAAAAGGGAATAATTTTATGAAAGATTTAAAAGATACAGTAGCTTGGATAACTGGTGCAGGTACGGGTATCGGAGAAGGTGCAGCAGTTGCAATGGCACGAGAAGGAGCGAAAGTCATATTAACTGGGCGCCGGTTGGAACCCCTGGAACAAGTTTCTAAAAAAATAAACGATGTTGGAGGTTTCGTCGAAATTGCTCAGGGAGATGCAAAAGATAGGACTGGCATGACGGCGTTAGCACAAGATATTAAAAATCGTTACGGCAAGTTGGATCTCCTCTTCAATAATCATGGCATAAACATTACCAACCGTAATTGGGGAGGCGGCAATTTAGAGGGCTGGGATGAAGTAATTGATGTCAATGTCAAAGGTGCATACAATTGTGCTCTAGCTGCACTTGAGATAATGCGGCCGCAAGGAGAAGGGACAATTATTACAACCTCATCAAAAGCTGGCGTGAACTATTCTCCAAGAGCTGGTGTTGCGTACGGGGCCTCAAAGCATGCCGTAATGGCGTTAAACCAGCTCATGAATATAGAAGAGGGTAACAACGGTATTAGGGCATGTGTGCTTTGCCCAGGTGAAGTTGAAACTCCTATCTTAGATCATCGGCCGATACCTGTGCCGAAGGAAGAACGAGAACGCCTTATTCAGTCAGAGGATATGGGCGAAATTGTTGTTTTTATAATGAAACTTCCTGGAAGGGTAACTCTAAACGAAGTTATCATTAGCCCAACCTATACTCGACCGCTACAACCTGGTGAAGGTTAATGAAAGCTATAATTGAAGAAGCTGAAGCTAATCCCCAAGCATGGTTAAACGACATAGAGAGCCGGTCAGAGGTAAAGCGGACATTGTGTGGTAATGGCCAAATGGTATGGCATATATGGGGTGAGGGAGCGCCAATTGTTTTCCTACATGGCGGTCACGGCGACTGGAGCCATTGGTGCCGTAATGTTGAACAAATCGCGGCTGAGGGTTTTAAAGTCATCGTAGCGGATCTTCCTGGGTTGGGAGCCAGTGATGATCCTGGTCCCCCCTACACGGCTGAAGGAATTGCTGAAATTGTGCATTATGGTATTACCAATCTCTTACCGGAAGGCAGCGAGGTCGACTTGGTTGGGTTTTCATTTGGTTCAGTCATTGGTGCTGTAGTTGCTGAAAAGCTGGATGTGAGGTTAAAGAGTTTCAATATTGTGGGGGCTGCAGGGTTTGGTCCGAGAGAACGAAAAGCAAATTCTATGATTAAAATTCATCACGCCATGTCGGAGGAAGAGAGAATAGCTGCAGCACAAAATAATATGCGGTGGCTTATGCTGGCGCATCCCGGAAATGTTGGAGAACTTGCCACATTCATGCAGTTGCTAAATACAGATAGGGCCAGAACTTTATCCCGGCCAATATCCATGACAACGCAATTGCTGGACGCGTTGCCGAATATATTGGCTCCCGTAAACGCAGTGTGGGGTGAGCTAGATAGAACGGTAGAAGGAACACTTGAAAGCAGAATTGATATGTTAAAAACAGAACGACCCGACGCGAATGTTGAGGTTTTTCAGGACATCGGTCATTGGGCTCAGTTCGAAGGTGCTAGTCTCTTCAATAAATG